>DATBEL010000014.1:0-2578 GCA_036276135.1 Candidatus Dormiibacterota bacterium | reverse complement strand
CGACCTGCTGGTCATGCACTGCGCGGTCAACTACCCACCGCGCTTCGAGGACCTCAACCTGCGCGCCATCACCACGCTGCGGCACGCATTCCAGGTGCCCATCGGTTGGTCCGACCACACCATGGGCCACACCGCGGACGTCGTCGCCGTTGCTCTCGGTGCCTGCGCCGTCGAGAAGCACTACACCCTGAGCCGCAACCAGGAGGGCCCCGACCATCGCTTCGCGCTGGAGCCGGACGAGCTGGCGGCGATGGTCCGCGCCATCCGCGAAGCGGAGGCGTCGCTGGGCTCGACCGTCAAGCGGGTCACCGACGCCGAGGCGGAGATGTTCAGGCTCGGCCGCCGCAGCCTGGTCGCCGCGCGCGACCTGGCCACGGGCGAGCCCATAACGCGCGCGGACATCGCCGTCAAGCGACCCGGCTTCGGCATCCCCGTGCACGACATGGCGCAGGTGCTCGACAGGCATGCGGCTCACCCCATCGCGCGCGACCAGGTCCTGCAGTGGGACGACCTGGTCCGATGACGGCCGCTGGGCAGCGCCCCGCGGTGACGCTGCGCCGGGCGCGCGCAGACGATGTCGACCGGGTCATGGAATGGCGCAACGACGGCGACGCGGTGAGGTTCAGCGTCACCGGACGGCCGGTGTCCGAGGCGGAGCACCGGCGCTGGTTCACGGCCGTGCTGGCCGATGCCGACCTGCGACTGTGGATCGCGGAGGAGGCCGGCGAGGCTGTGGGCCAGGTCCGTCTCGATGTGACCGAAGGCACCGGCACCGTGTCGATCGCCGTCGCCAGGAAGCATCGCGGTCGCGGCATCGCGGAAACCATGCTGCGCGCCCTGATCAAGGTGGTCGCGGCCGACGGTGACCTGCGCTGCCTGAAGGCACTCACCCACCCTGACAACGTGTCCTCGTTGCGAGCCTTCGAGCGTGCCGGCTTTCGTCGCCGCGACGCCCCCGAAGGCGGCTTCCTGGTGCTGCTGCGCGAGATGGCAGCCGGCGCTCGTCCGGGAGAACCCCGGTGACGGCGACGCGTGAGTACTGGGCCGAACAGGTGCGCGAGCACCACGACGAGCAGGGCCGGGCGTTCCGATACGTTCATGTTCGACATCCCGGGGCGCGGGGACTGATCGTCCACTTCAGTGCTTTCTTCGGCGAATGGGGCGACGCACGCCAGCACCGCAAGGTCTTTGCCGGGCACTTTCACCGGCTGCGCATGCTCGGTGATGTCGCCGACCACGACTGGCTGTTCGTCTGCGACGAGTTCGGCGCCGACGGCAACGGCACGTACTACGCCGGTCAGGCCGGCGACATGTTCGTGGAGCGAGCGATGCTCGACCTCATCAGGTCGGTCGCCGCGGCCTCCGGGATGGCATCGTCGTCGATGGTGATGATGGGCTCATCAATGGGAGCGACCGCCGCCCTGAAGTTCGGGCTCATCCTCGGGGTCAAGGGCGTCGTGGCGATCAGCCCCCACGTGGATCTCGACATCTGCGCCGTCCGGCAGGGACGTTGGCGACACGTCGCATTCATCTGCCCCGACGGCGACCCGGTGTCGCCCGAGAACCACGTGTACACGCGCCAGGTCCGCCGCCTGGTCGCCGACCCGCCAACGGGTAGGTTGCCTGCGCTGTTCGTGCAGGCATGCCGGGATGACGAGGGCGTGTTCTCCGAGCAGGTCGAACCGCTCTGCGTCGCGTGGGAGCGGGCCGGCGGTGCGGTGACGCTGGACGCACGCCGCCGTGGCGGCCACACCAGCGACCACGCCACGCGGCCGCTGCTGCTGGACGCCAGCGCCGGTCTGCTCGACGACCGACCCATCGACGTTCGCCGATACCAGCGTGACCGCGCCTTCCGCGGGCGCACGACCTCCGCGGGGGCGGTGCGCCGGATCAGGAGCGCCGGGGGGCGCGTTCTGCGCCGGGCCGGCGTGCGATGACGCCATGCCGAGCCGCATGTATCGGCGCGGCTAGAATGCCGTCCGACGCGGACATCGAACCCAGAAGGGGGTAGCGCATGCTCATCTCGGGGTTCGATCCTCGGTATATCAAGATGTGTTACTTCGCCACTCTTGGCGAGCTGGGATACCGCACCCGCGTGTCCCTCGCCAACGGCACCGACGCGTCGGGTTCACTGGCCGAGGACCTCCATGTGTCCTTCGAGGCCTTCACCTCGGGCGGCACGCGGCTGGGCACCGTCGACAGCTTCGAGGTGATCCGCCCGGGGGGATTCACCGTCATCGACGTGGAGGACCACGTCGGCCCGGGTCGTCCCATCGACAGCGACGGGTCCGACGTCCTGGGCATCTTCCACATGACGCCGGCGCGCTATCTCGGACGGGACGCGATCGACATCGAGCTGAGTGCGATCTTCGCCCAGGTGGCCGTCTCGGATGAGTACGTCGAGTACCACTCGCGGGAATGGTCGGTGGCTGCCGGCCTCGCCTACCAGTCGATCCCGATGAACGACCCGCGTTTCGGCGGGACGCGGAGCACGCTGATGCAGTCGCCGAAGCTGCTCGTCGACGACGAGACGGATACGCACCTGGTGCTGCTCAACATCTCCACCTCCCCGGACTAC
>DATBEL010000013.1:0-7923 GCA_036276135.1 Candidatus Dormiibacterota bacterium | reverse complement strand
CGGGCCATCGTGGTCGATCAGAGTCGAGAGGCAGCCATCGCCGCGATGGCTGCCGGCTGACCGTGGACGCTCACAGCGCACGGGATCGGGTGGCGGCGATGCGGACGAGGCGTTCTTCGTCGACGACGATGACCCGTCCCGCGCGGGGTTCCACCGAGCAGCGGCGCCACGCCGATCAGGTCGCCCGGTCGCGCATGAGGGAGTCCTGACGTTCACCTCGTGTTCACCGGGGTGAACAGCGCCCGCCGAGCGGGGAGAGGCCTCAGTGCTGCAGGCGGGTCTGCTCGATGTCGCGGTGGCTCATACCGAAGTAGTGCGCCACCTCGTGCAGCACGGTGTCGTGGACCTGGCGGACGAGGTCGGCATGGCTGTGGCACCAGCGCTCGATGTGGCCCTGGAGCAGCACGATGCGCTTGGGATACGGGTACGAGCTGAACACCGAGTCGCTGCCGCCCTCGAAGAAGCCGAGGACGTGCTCGTCGATGTCGTGGTCGCGGTCGTCGTCGCTCGCCTCCGCCTGCACGGTGATCATCAGGTTGTCCGCCTCGAGCTGCGCGCGCAGTGGTGCCGGGATGCTGTCGAGGGCGGAGGCCGCGATGCGCTCGAACTCGTCCGGTGACACGTGATACGGCACCTGCGGGAGCATGGCACCAACCCCTGGGGAGCCGTCCGCGGGAGCGCTCCGGCGAAGTAGGTTGCCGGCTCACCTCACCCCAACCGGCTCCAGCTCGTCCCCGACAGCGACCACAGATGCACCGGCTGCGGGGCACCCTGGGTGGGCTGGTCGACCGAGCCCAGGATGACCAGGTGCCCGGTGGTGGTGTCGGTGACCTCGACGTCCGGGAAGACGGGGAGGCGCGCTCCGGCGAGGAGCGTCCAATCCTGCCCGCTCCACGTCCACATCTCCCGCCCCGAGGCCAGCGCCGGATCGCCGCACATGATGATCCGGCCGCGCTGGGGATCGACAGCCAGCCCGGCGATGAACGCGGGCTCGGCGCGGGTGATGATCCGATGCCATTCCGATCCCGTCCATGACCAGGTGGAGGCCATCGCCTGGTCCTGGATGCAGCAGCTGGCGGCGAGCAGTGTCCCGGTCGATGGATCGACCGCCATGGCCGCGAAGAAGATGCCCGCGGGCACGCCGCCGCGGGGCTGGCGCTCCCAGCGCACCCCGGTCCAGATCCAGGTCGTGCCTGCCGAGTTCCCCTGGCCGCTGACCAGCACCATCTCGCTCCGGGCGGCGTCCCACGCCATGGTGGCCCCCTCGCCGGCGGGAGGATCCCCAGCGCCCGCGTCGAGCTCTCGCCACGCCGCGCCCTCCCACGCCCAGGTGTCATCGACGACGTCCCCGGGACCGAGCCGCCCGCCGTACACCATGATCACCCGGGTGAGCGGGTCGTACGCCGCCGCCTGCCCGAACCTGCCCGGCGGGCTCACCGCCGGGTGGGCCAGCGACCAGCGCCGGCCGTCCCACAGCCAGGTGGTGTCGTAGCTGTCGACCCCACCGAAGAGAACCAGCTGATGCCGTGAGGGATCCTCCGTCGCGCTGAAACCGGAGCCGAGGACGGGCTCACCAGGCACCGGCGTGGGGTGCGGCGTCAGCGGCGGCCGCGACGCCAGTGTCGGTGCCGGGCTGCCACCCACCGTGCCAACCGAGGTGGGCTGGTTGCGGGTCAGCCACAGTGCTGCGGCCAGCGCCGCCAGGAGGGTGGTGAGCAGCAGGCCGAGGAGCGCCGCATGCCTCCTCGTGACTGGGTCGCGATCGCGTCGGAAGTCGTCCTCAGGAGGCAGATCCATCGCCCCAGCAACAATACCGGCGCTCGAACGAGATGCGACACTGCCCGCGATGAGCGTCGCCACCACGTCCACCGCCGAGCTGTACCAGCGCTACGTCAACCTCAGCGCGCTCGCCGGCGTCGAGCCGATCACCGTCGACCGCGCCCGCGGCGCCGAGCTGTGGGACGTCTACGGCACCAGGTACCTCGACTGTTTCGCGGGCATCTCGGTGGTGAGCACCGGGCACTCCCATCCCCGTGTGGTGGCCGCGGCACGCGAGCAGATGGAGCGCTTCATCCACTGCGGCAGCTACCTGTACCAGGTGCCGGCCGTCGGCCAGCTGGCGGAGCGCCTCGCGGCGGTGACCCCCGGACGCCTGGAGAAGACGTTCTTCGCCAACAGCGGCGCCGAGGCCGTGGAGGGGGCGCTGCGGCTGGCCCGCGCGTTCACCGGCAGGACCGAGTTCATCGCGCTGGAGACGGGCTTCCACGGTCGCACCAACGCCACCCTGGCGGTGACCGGCAACCGCAAGCGCAAGCAGCACGGTGGTCCCTATCTCGGCGGCGTCGGCTTCGCCCCCGCGCCCCATCCAACCCGCTGCCGCATCTGCGGCGGCCGCTGCACCGCGCGCTGCGCGGATGCCGTCGAGGATGTCATCAACTACCAGACCTCCGGCAACGTGGCGGCGTTCATCGCCGAGCCGGTGCTCGGCGAGGCCGGCATCGTGGTCCCCCACCCCGAGTATTTCCAGCGGGTCAAGGAGATCCTCGACCGCCACCGCATCCTGCTCATCATCGACGAGGTGCAGACCGGGTTCGGGCGCACGGGGAGGATGTTCGCGATCGAGCACTACGGAGTCGAGCCGGACATCATGACCATGGCCAAGGGCATCGCCAGCGGCTTCCCCCTGGGCGGCTTCATCGCTCGAGCGGAGATCGCCGACTCCTTCCAACCGGGCGAGCATCTCTCCACCTTCGGGGGCAACCCGGTGGCGTGCGCGGCGGCGCTGGCCACGCTGCGGGTGATCGAGGAGGAGGGCCTCTGCGAGAAGAGCTCTCGCCTCGGCGAGTGGGTGCTGGGCCGGCTCGAGGAGCTGGCCACGCGGCATGCGGCGATCGGTGAGGTGCGCGGCAAGGGCCTGATGGTGGGGGTGGAGCTGGTCGACGATCGGCAGACCATGGCCCCGGCGCCAGCGCTGGCCGTGCGGGTGCGCGCCGCCTGCCGAGAGCGCGGGCTGATCATCGGCATCGGCGGCTTCTCCGGCAACGTGCTCCGTATCCAGCCGCCGTTGGTGATCACCGAGGAGCAGCTCGCCTCGGCGGTGGCAATCCTCGACGCGGCGCTCAGCGAGGTGGTGTGAAGCAGATCTCCCACTGGATCGACGGCCGGCCTGTCGCCGGGACGTCGGGGCGCCGGTCGGCGGTGTACAACCCGGCCACCGGTGAGCAGACGGGCGCCGTCGACCTGGCCGCGGCCGCGGAGGTCGACGCCGCCGTCGAGACCGCGGTCGGCGCCGCCGCGGAGTGGCGGAGCACGCCGCTGTCGCGCCGCTCGGACATCCTCTTCAGCTTCCGCGACCTGGTCGACCGCCACCGCCTCGACATCGCCCGGCTGATCACCGCCGAGCACGGCAAGGTGCTCTCCGACGCGACCGGCGAGGTGGCCCGCGGGCTCGAGAACGTGGAGTTCGCCTGCGGGGTCCCGCACCTGCTCAAGGGGGGCTTCTCGGAGCAGGCCTCCCGCGGTGTCGACGTGTACTCCATCCGCCAGCCCGTCGGCGTCGTCGCCGGGATCACCCCGTTCAACTTCCCGGCGATGGTGCCGATGTGGATGTTCAGCAACGCCATCGCGTGCGGCAACTGCTTCATCCTCAAGCCCAGCGAGAAGGATCCGTCGCCGTCGCTGCTGTTCGCGGAGCTGTGGGGGGAGGCGGGCCTGCCCGCGGGCGTGTTCTCGGTGGTGCAGGGTGACCGCGAGGCGGTCGAGCGGATCCTCGAGCACCCCGAGATCGCCGCCGTGTCCTTCGTCGGCTCGACCGCGATCGCGCGCCACGTGTACGAGACGGGCAGCCGTCACGGCAAGCGCGTCCAGGCGCTCGGCGGGGCCAAGAACCACATGGTGGTGCTGCCCGACGCGGACGTGGAGATGGCGGCGGACGCCGCCGTGTCCGCCGGCTACGGCTCGGCGGGGGAGCGTTGTATGGCGGTGTCGGCGGTGGTGGCGGTGGGGGACGTCGCCGACCGGCTGGTGGACGCCATCGCGGCGCGCATCCCGGCGGTGGTGATCGGTCCCGGCGACGATCCCGGCTCGGAGATGGGCCCCCTGGTCACCCGCGAGCATCGCGACAAGGTGGCCTCGTACCTCGATCCGGCGGCGCTCGGCGACGCCACGGTGGTGGTGGACGGACGCGACCGCAGCTTCGACGGGGACGGCTTCTTCCTGGGCGCGTCGCTCGTCGACCACGTGCGCCCGGGCACCAGGGTGTACGACGAGGAGGTCTTCGGACCGGTGCTCTCAGTGGTGCGGGTGGAGACGTACGAGGAGGCGGTGCGGCTGGTCAACCAAAGCCCCTACGGGAACGGGGCGGCCATCTACACGCGCGACGGCGGGGCCGCGCGCCGCTTCCAGTTCGAGGTGGAGGCGGGGATGGTGGGGATCAACGTGCCCATCCCGGTGCCGGTCGCCTACTACAGCTTCGGGGGATGGAAGACCTCGCTCTTCGGCGACACCCACATGTACGGGCCGGACGGGATCCACTTCTACACCCGGGCCAAGGTGGTCACCTCGCGATGGCCGGACCCGAGCACCAGCACCATCGACCTGGGGTTTCCCCAGACCCGCTGAGACAAGAGGAGGTAGCCACATGGCCGACGACAGTGTCAGCGCGACCACAGTCATCAACGCCCCGGCGGAGGCCATCTTCGCAGTCCTTGCCGATCCAGCACAGCACGCCGCAATCGATGGCACCGGCTGGGTCGTCGAAACCCTCGACAGCAATCCGCTGACCGCCACCGGGCAGATTTTCCGGATGGCCATGTACCACCCGAACCACCCGGACGGCAACTACCAGATGGCCAACCTGGTCGAGGTGTTCGCCCCGCCGAGCACCATCTCCTGGAAGCCGGGCCAGGACGCCGCCGACGGTACCCTGCGCTTCGGCGGCTGGATCTGGCGCTATGAACTCACGCCAGCTGGACCCTCGAACACCACGGTCACCCTCTCCTATGACTGGTCAGCCGTCCCGGACCCCATCCGAGAGCGCATCGGATTCCCGCCCTTCACTCCGGAGCATCTGAGCAATTCTCTCGACCACCTCGCCGAACTGGTTGCCTCGACTACAAATTAGGCTGGTGCCGGGAGAGGGAGTCGAACCCTCACGGAGTTGCCTCCGGCGGTTTTTGAGTCCGGACCCGGGCTGGCGGCACGGGTCGTTGCGTCCCAGATTGTGCTGTTCTGATCTCGGATTTTTGCGCTGGTGTGGCACCGACTGTCGCCCTGGGTCACCAGATGCCACGCGTGTAGGGGTACGCGAAGGGGTACGGGACCGCCTTCTGGTCGTTCAAATACCGCCGGTGTAATCCCGGCGATACGCCGGTATAATACCGAAATGCTGAACATCACCGAGGCGCTGGTGGCGCTCTCCGAGACCCTCGAAGCCCGCGACCTCACCTACGAGCTGGTCGCGGTGGGCGGGAGCAGCCTGGTCCTGCTGGGCCTCATCACGCGCGCCACTCGAGACCTCGACATCGTGGCGATCGTTGAGGCCGGTGAGTACGTCGCGGCCCGCACCCTGCCGGAGCCGCTGGTCGCGGCCGTGCGCGACATCGGCGAAGTCCTGGGCATCGGTCCTGACTGGCTCAACCCCGGGCCCGCGGCATTGCTGGATTTCGGGCTTCCCGACGGCTTCGCGGAGCGTGCCGAGATACGCAGCTTCGGTGCTCTCACCCTCCACGTCGCAAGCCGCGCCGATCAGATCTACCTGAAGCTCTACGCGGTCGTGGATCAAGGTCCGCGGAGCAAGCACGCTGATGACCTGCGCGCCCTCCAACCGTTGCCCGATGAGCTCCGCGGGGCAGCGGCCTGGGCGCGGACGCATGACCCTTCGCCGGCCTTTCGGGATGAACTGGTGGCGGCACTTCGCCTGTTCGGAGTCAACGATGCCGACCTATAGCGAGGAGGTTCGCGAGCTCGTCCTGGGCACGCTGTGGAGCCAATGGGCCGAGCTGGGCCTCAGCGGCTGGGAGCGTCACCACCAGGACTCCGCCGTCGACCTCGAGGCGCTGATCATCGCCACGGCACATCTGGCACCCCTCGACGCGCGGCTGACCGACGAGGCGCTCGACTGGTGCGTGACCAATGGCCGGCTCGCCTCCGCCGTTCGCCTCAAGCACCTCCTTGGCGCGGCGGACTCGACCACGCAGCACGCCATGGGGGCGTTCGCGGCCACGGTCAATGCCAACTCGCGGCTCAACTGGCCTGGCGCGACCACGCCCGGTGCCTTCACGCCCACCGGCAGGTCCGCCGCTCCGGAGCTGGGGCGCCCGGCGCTGATCCAGCTGCGCCTCAGGGCGTTGTGGGGCGTCTCGGCGCGCGCCGAGGTGCTCCGGGTGATGCTTGCTGAAGGGCACCGGTTCATGGGGATCAGCGAGGTGGCGGGCGCGGCAGCATTTGGCAAGGATGCGGTCGCCGAAGCGCTCGAGAATCTGCAGCTCGGCGGGCTGTTGGAGGAGGCAGGGGACCGCAACCTCCGCGTGTTCCGACTCGGCCGGAGGGCTGATCTCGTCGCGCTTGTGGGTCGCCAGCCGAACTGGTCGCGGTCATGGCCGTGGCCCGTCGTCCTGCCCATCATGGTGAGCATCCTTGAGGCATCGGAACTACCGGAGATGGCGCCCTTGGCGCGGGCTGCGGAGATCCAGCGGCGATTCCGCGAGTGGCAGCCTGCGCTCGCTCGCCTCGGCAGCGTGAGCGGCACGCTCGGGACGGGTCTCGACTTCCTTCGTAAATACGAGGCGTTCACGATGCGGGCACTGCACAGGTGGAGTGGGGTGGGACCGGCAGCCACAACGGCATAGGTTGGTCAGCCACACCCTTGTCAGTCGCAGCCAGCGGCCGTCTGCCGCGCGATCCAATCTTCCAGGGCGACGCGGGAGACGCGGATGAGGCGCCCAACCCGCAGCATCGGTAGCTGACCTGACCGAAGCAGTTCGTAGGTCCGCGTCCGCCCCAGCTGGAGCGCCGCCTCGACCTGGCGCACGGTGAGGAGCATCGGCGCGATCGATGACGACGCCGGTGCATCGAATGCGCCGCTGTTCGGTGATCGCTGCGGGAGCAGGTCGTTCTCTGTAGAGTCCGCTGATGTGCGGCTGGCGTCGCGACGTGACGGCCTGCGAATCCCGCGACTCTTGACGGCCGTCAGCTGCCCCCTGTCCCTCGCGGAGACAAGCGCCGCGTCGTCGAACAGGAGGGGCATCCGCTCGTCGGCGTCCGCGGTGGGCCGGCGGCCGTCGATGATCGGCAAGCGTGCCGCGGAAGTGCTCGACCGCGCCGTGGATCGGTGGTATGCGAACGGATCGCTGGGCCCGCTCATTCTGCTGTCAACAGGAGCAGCGGCTCGCGGCTCGCCAGGGTGGCCGCGACCCTGACCACGGTCCAGTCGCTGGCCGCGTGGCGCCGGAGCACGTTGTACAGGCAGGCGCGGCTGATACCGGCCGTGGAGGCGAAGTCGCGCACCGTCCAGCCCCGGCAGACGATGGCGGCGCGAAGGGCGACGGGATTGAACCGCCCGGAGGCGGCATCCCAGAGGGGTCGGGCAGCGTCGACGGATGTCGGTGCGCCGGCGACTCGAGGTCGGCGGTACTCGACCACGACCGAACCATCGGGCGGGATCGCGGACGGGGGGTGCAGAGGGCGTTGCGTTGCGTGATTCATCGGTGCTCCTTGGTGACGTTGTTCCGTCACCCCTCAGAACCCGCAATCAGTGCCCACTTTAGGACATAAGCGTCGTACGTCTTAACCTCAGCCTGAGCGTGCTCGTGCCCCCTTTGCCAGGCACCACATGAGATCCATGCCTGCACGATGTCCACAATAGTTCACGCCAGTCTCGACATCATCTGAGCACAGACTAATGGGGCCGCAACCGGTTATCCC
>DATBEL010000012.1:0-33449 GCA_036276135.1 Candidatus Dormiibacterota bacterium | reverse complement strand
GGGTCGCCACCGAGGAACACGTCGTACTTCCCCAGGGTCGTGCCCACGAGGCCGACGTCGCCGAGGTACGGACGCGCACATCCGTTGGGACACCCGGTCATTCGCACCGAGATCGGCGATTCGGACAGGCCGATCTCGTCGACCAGGGTCTCGATCTCGCGGATCAGGGACGGCAGCACGCGCTCGCTCTCGGCCACCGCGAGCCCGCACGTGGGAATCGCCGGGCACGCCATCGAGAGACGGCGCACCGGGTGCACGGCTGCCGCGTGCTCGACACCGTAACGGTCGAGGAGGGCGTCGATGGTGGCGCGCTGCTCGCGCGAGACGTCCGCGAGGATGACGTTCTGCTGGGCGGTCAGCCGAACCTGCGGACGTACGGTCTCGACCACCTCGCGCAGCGCGGACCGAAGGTGCAGGGTGGCTGTGTCGGCGATGCGGCCGTTCTCGACGAAGATGCCCAGGTAGAGCCTGCCGTCGCCCTGTTCGTGCCAGCCGAGGTGATCCTCGACGCGCGGCCAGCTGACCTGCGCCGGCGAGCCGAGCGCGAAGCCGACGCGGCTGCGCACCTGCTCCGCGAACCAGGACAGTCCGCGTTCGGCGATGAGGTACTTCAGCCGCGCGTGGCGGCGCTCAGCGCGGTTGCCGTGGTCACGCTGCACCTCGATGACCGCGCGACTCAGCGCCACCACCTGGTGGGGCAGCACGGTGGCCAGCGGCTGCGCCACCGCGGCGAAGGTGTCCGGCTTGTTGCGCGTCCGGCCGAGGCCGCCGCCGACCAGCGCGGCGAACCCGGACAGGCTTCCACCAGCACCGCGCAGCGCCACCAGGCCGAGGTCGTTGGCATGCACGTCGACGCAGTTGTCACCCGACAGCGCGATCGCCGTCTTGAACTTCCTCGGCAGGTAGCGCGGCCCGTAGAGCGGCTCTGCCTGGGTCGTGACGGGCTGCACGGCCGGCTCGCCATCAAGCCAGATCTCGTGGTATGCACCAGTCGACGGTGTGAGCTCGGCGACCAGCGCGGCGAGCCAGTGCGCCACCTCAGCGCGAAACCCGTCCACCACCGGGGCCGGGCAGCACATGATGTTGCGCTCGACATCGCCGCATCCGCCGAGGGTGGTCAGCAGAGCCTGGTTGATCTCCCTGATGGCGGCGCGCAGGTCTCCCTTGAGAACGCCGTGCAGCTGAAAGTCCTGGCGGGTGGTGACGCGCATGGTGGCGTCGCCCCAATGAGTCGCGATGCGATCGTGGGCGAGGTACGCGTCCGCCGACACGATGCCCCCGGGGATGCGGGTGCGCACCATCATCTGGTGATGTTTGGCGAGCCCGAGCCGCCGTGCCTCCTTGCGCCGGTCTCGATCCTCCTGCTGGTAGACGCCGTGAAACTTGAGCAGCTGCGTTGACTCATCGGTGAACTGCGGCTGCTCGGACGTCAGCTCGCCGGCGATGTCGCCGCGCAGCAGGTTGCTCGACGCCTTGATCAGCTCCACCTTGGACAGCTCGTCCTCCGGCGGCGAGCATCCGCACGAGCCACACATCAGGAACGCCCCGGCGCGGCGAGCGCGGGCTCGGCGACGAAGTCCTCGGCGAGCGCCGCATTGACGGCGCGCACGACGGCGACGACGGCCTCGTCGACGCCCTGCTCTGCGGTCTGGACACGCACCTCGGGGTTCTCGGGCTCCTCGTACGGGTCGGACACCCCTGTGAAGTTGCTGATCTCACCGGCGAGCGCGCGCGCATACAGGCCCTTGACGTCACGACGTACCAGCTCCTCGAGCGGGCACTGCACGTACACCTCGACGAACCGGCCCACGCGAGCGCGGACCTCGTCGCGCACCGCGCGGTAGGGAGAGATTGCGGCGACGAGCACGATGACACCGTTGCGGGTGAGCAGGTCGGCGACGAAACCCAGGCGGCGGATGTTGGTGTCGCGATCGTCCTTGCTGAAACCCAGGCCCGCGCTCAGGCTTTTGCGCACCTCGTCGCCGTCGAGGATCTCCACCTGCCTGTCCTGCTCGCGGAATTGAGCGGCAACCGCCTCGGCGAGCGTCGACTTGCCGGCGCCTGAGAGGCCGGTGAACCAGATCGTCAATCCCTGCTCGTTCATGCCGGTGCCCCGGCGGTTGCGAGCACGGGAGTGGCGTGGATGCCGCATTCCTTCTCGATCCCGCTCTCCCACCACCAGCGCCCCGCCCGCGCGTCCTCGCCCGCGCTGACCGGCCGGGTGCACGGCGCGCAGCCGATGCTGGTGTATCCCTGCGCGTACAGCGGATGCACCGGCACCCCGTGCTCGCGCAGGTAGGCGTGCACGGTGTCGCCGGTCCAGGTCGCCAGCGGGTTGACCTTGACGATGCCGCGATGCCGGAGGTCGATGTCGAGCCTCTCGGCGGTGGCGCGTCCCGCCGACTGACCGCGCCGCACCCCGGTGAGCCAGCACTCGACGCCCTTGAGCGCCCGGTCGAGTGGGGCGACCTTGCGAACGTGGCAGCAATCCAGCCGCAGCTGCGCTGACGCGTAGAACGGATTGGTGCCGTGATTGCCGGTGAAGGCCTCGAGCTGTTCGGTGTCCGGGTGGATGACCTCGATGCCGCGACCCCAGTGGTCGCGGAGGGTGTCGAGGTACTCGTGCGTCGCCTGCGGAAGACGACCGGTGTCGATGGTCAGCACGCGCACCGACGGATCGAGCGCGATCGCCATGTCCGCAACCGCGACCCCCTCGGACTGCAGCCCGGTGACCACGACGCGACGCTCGGCAGCGAATCGCGCAAGCGCCCAGGCGATGACGTCGGCCGCGGTGGCGTCGCCCAGGAGCGCGCGAGCCAGGACCAATTCCTGTTCGGAGAACACAATGGCCGGCAGCGTCATCTCGCTGCAGCCCACGACATCACAGCCATCACAATCTTTCCTCTCTGTCCTCGTTCTCGTTGTCGACCGGCACTGGCATCTGCACCGGCAGGCGACCTTGTCGCCGGGGTGGATGTGCGCAGTCCTCGGTGAGGACGGTGCCCGCTGCGTTCAGGCTGCGGGTGCTACGTCGACGGCGCGACCGCGGTCGCGTGAAGGCCTGCCGACTGCGCTCAGCGGAGTCGACAGATCGCGGTTCCGCAACGGCCGTGGTCGAGCCACAACCTGCGTGTCAGCGAATCGCCTTTCCTCGTCATTGGCGCTGAATCCTACGATGGCCCGACGATGACGTCAAACTTGAACGGACGCGTGCCACCAGTTCACAGAAGCGATGCTGTCGCACCTGACCGGGCGCAGGATCGGCGCGGCGTCGTGACGCTCAACTATCGTCCGCCCATGCGGGGTGGGGTGACGGCATGGCGGTGATCGCCTGGATCGGCTTCCTGGTCGGGGTGGTGCTGGTCGGGCTCACCTGGGCGAGTGTGCTCGAGACGACCGTCGTCCCGCGCAGCACGCGCACACGTTTGACGGCGCTCCTCTTTGCCGTGTCCGCCTTCCCGGTGCGGGTGGCGGCGGCGCGCGTCGACGACTACGAGGCCCGCGACCGCCTCCGCGCCTACGCATCGGCGGCGTATCTCATCTTCACGCTGCTGCTCTGGCTGCTGCTCTTCCTGTGCGGCTATGCGTTGATGCTCTGGCCATTCAGCGCCGACCTCGCCGAGGCATTCCGTGTCGCGGGCTCCTCGATGCTCACGCTAGGAATCGCGGCGCTTCACGACGGCCTGCCCACGGCGTTCGTCTTCCTGGCGGCGGTCACCGGGTTGGTGGTCATCACCCTGCAGATCGCCTATCTCCCCGTCCTGTATGCGTCGTACAACCGGCGCGAAACCCTGGTCACGATGCTCGAGGGTCTCGCCGGCACCCCCGGCTGGGGGCCGGAGGTGCTGGTGCGGTCGGCGGCCATCGACAACCTCGACGGCCTCGTCGAGATGTACGACCGCTGGATGGTGTGGGCGGCCGACGTCTCGGAGAGCCACACCGCGTACCCGGTGCTGCTGTACTTCCGCTCACCCTCGCCGGAGCGGTCGTGGGTCATCTCCCTGCTCTCCATCCTCGACGCCGCGGCGATGCACCTGGCGCTGTGCCCGATCACGGTGCCCGCGCCGGCACGGAACCTGATGCGGGTCGGCTACCTGGCCTTTCGCCAGCTGGCCGGGGCACTGGGCCATCCCGTCCCTGATGACCCCAGCCCCGACGACGAGATCCAGCTGACCAAGCAGGAGTTCGTGGACGCCGCGGAGCGTGCTCGGGCCTCGGGCATGGCGCTGGAACGCGAGCCCGACGCGGCCTGGGTGCACTTCAAGGGGTGGCGGGTCAACTACGAGCAGGCCGCGTACATCCTCGCCGCGGAGCTCGACGTGGTCCCGGCCCTGTGGTCAGGCCCGCGGCTGAACCCCGGCCCGCCGCTGCCGCCGCTGCGCCCGACCGACCGTGTCTCGCTGACGGTGGAGGCGACGGAGATCCGCCGGGTCGGCGAGCTCCGCCGCCAGCGTCGCGCCGAGCTGCAGCGCCAGGCCCGGCACGACCATCACGAGCCGCCGCCCAACGAGCCGGACGACACCTAACGGGCGCGATAACCGGGTTCGAGCTGGCGCACCAGGTCACCGAGATGGCTTCGGAACGCCGCCTCGAGCTGCTGGATGAGCGCGTACAGCCCGACCGCCGTGTCGCGCGTGTCGCCGTTGAGCTTCTGCAGCGCTCCGGGAAGGATGGGGATGCCGCCGGCCGGCTTGGGCGCCGCCGGTTGCGCTGTGCCTGCGCCTGATGCTGCCGGGATCGCGGCGGTGGGCGCCGCCGACGGGGTCGAGGCCGCCAGCGGCCAGGTGGCCGGCTGCACGGCCAGGCCGCTCGACTGCGTCAGCAGGTGGGCACCGCCCCAGCCAACCAGCACGATCGTCGCCGGGACGAGGATTCGCGGTGAGAGCAAACGCATGGGCACGCTCCACTGGCGCGCGCCGCCCCTCCGCCGCGGGCTGTTACCCCGGCCACGGTGAGCATACACAGATCAGTGGTGCTGGGCAAGCCGTGGCCAGGTCACGCCTGCCACGCAGCAACCGGCAACTCTGTGCCAGCCTGTGAGCGTGGCCGGTCACATCCGCCTGCTCACCTGTCTCGCCGTGGCGGTTGCCACCACCAGCGCATGCGGGTCCCCACCGGTGGCCAGCGCCACCGCCACGGCGCAGCCGCAGACGGCGACGCCGACCGTTGCGTCAACAGCCACCCCGGACGCCTGTGCGGTGGCCCGGCAGTCGCCGCCATCCGGCAACGTCCCCGCCGCCTTCGCCACCGCGCTCGCCTTCGCGCCCGACGGGCGGCTCTTCTACGCGCAGCGTTCGGGCGCGGTCCGCGTGTGGCAGAACGGGGTCGCGAGGACGTTCGCGACGGTCGCCACCGTCACCACGGAGTCGAGCGGCTCCTACAGCGAGCGTGGGCTCCTCGGCCTGGCGATCAGCCCCACCTTCGCCAGCGATCGCTTCGTGTACGCCTTCTACTCCGACGTCAACCGCACCCAGCAGCACGTGATCCGCTGGCGGGACTGCGCCGGCACCGGGGTGGACGCCAAGGTCCTCCTGACGTTCCCGTCGGGGTCGGACTGCTGTCACAAGGGAGGTCGTATCGCCTTCGGGCATGACGGCATGCTCTACGTCACGCTCGGCGAGGAGCACCAGGCGAGCGCGGCGCAGAACACGTCAGATCCGCGCGGCAAGATCCTCCGGTACAGGCCGGACGGGACGGTCCCTCCCGACAACCCCTTCGGGCCCACCGACCCGGTGTGGGCATACGGGTTTCGCAACCCGTTCGGCATCGCCGTCGCCGCCGACGGCCAGATCGCGGTCACCAACAACGGACCATCCGGCGACGCCGGCAGCCCCGGCACCGGCTATGACACGGTGATCCTGTCGCTGTCGCGCGGCGGCGGGTACCAGTGGCCGTACTGCTACGGGTATTCACACCCGCTGGCCGGCCCGGTGGGCTGCAACGGCCGCAGACCGCCCGACTGGAGCAGCGAGAACAGCACGGTCATCCCCACCGGTGCGGCATTCATCGATGCCTCCGGTCCCGCGGCCTACGCCGGGCACCTGGTGTTCTGCACCTATGGGCGGGGGATGCTTGTGGTCACTCCCGGAAGCCCGCACGCCACTGTGTCGTCCGGTCCCTCGCAGTGCACGCTCGACGTGGTGGAGGGACCGGATCGCGCCCTCTACGTGTCGGACACCGGCCACATCTACCGTTTCACCTGAGCGCAGCGGTGGCGCGGCGTCACGCAGTCGCCGGTGCGGCGATGGCGGGCCGCGCGTCCTGGCCCGCGACGCGGCGCAGGTAGACCGCTATGGCCACGCTGCCGATCGCCGCCCATGCGCACCACAACGAGGTCAGGCCGGTGAACGTCAGCCAGTTGATGACGCCGACCACCGCCAGGTTGGCGAGCCCGAACCCCGCCAGCAGGCGGTCACTCGCGGCCAGCAGCGAGCCACAGGTGGCGACGACGTACAGCATGGTGAGCAGAACGGCGTAATTCACGCCCGCGGTGTAGGCGATGTGATGGCCGTCGATGGTGGCGCCGACCGGACCCCCGACGATCGAAGACATCAGGAACGCGGTGGTCACCGCGCCGATTGCGAGCAGCGCGCCCATCGCCAGGCGCCTCCAGCGCACGCTCTCGCTCCTGAACATCGCCAGCGGCACCAGGAACGGCAGGGCGAAGGCGAAGGCGAGGAAGATGTAGATGGCCGCGTGGGTCACGCCGAACGGCAGCTGCCCGCGCAGCCCCCACCAGACGAAGGATTCATCGACCTGGTGCAGCGCGAACAGCATCGGCAGCGCGGCGAGCACGATCTGCGACGGACGGCTCACATGGCGGAGCGCGTCGATGCCGACAACGGCCACAACAACACCCGTGGTCAGGTCGGCCTCGGGTGAAAAGCACAGTGGCCGTGACCACTCTGCGCTTCCGCGTCCCGCCGCCGTTTGCCGTCGGAGCCTCGTGTCAAGCCCGTGGTGCGATGATGGGGGAGCGTCTCAACCCCCAATCATCACCGCGGTGCCACCATTGGTACCCGTGACCGGAAGTTCTTCAACCAGTGCCTGACAGCGTCTCCCTCACCCTCCCCGCGATGGGCGAATCCGTGGCCGAGGGCACCATCTCACGCTGGCTGAAGGCCGTCGGTGACAGTGTCGCCGAGGGGGAGACCCTGGTCGAGGTGACCACCGACAAGGTCGACGTCGAGGTGCCCTCACCGGCGACGGGCACCCTCGAGAGCATCGTCGCCCAGGAGGGGGACACCGTGGTCGTCGGGGCCACGCTGGCAACCATCGCGCCGGGAGCCAACGGCGCCGCCGCCGCACCGGCTCCTGACCGGGCCGCCACCGCCGAGGCCACGCCGGCCCCGGCTGACGCCGCCCCGGCCCCGGCCGAGCCGGCGCCGGCCGCGGCCGCGCCCGAGCCCAGGCCGCAGCCGTCGGCCGCGTCTGCGGCGCCACCCTCACCGGCCGCGGCAGAGGCCGACGGGGGCGGCAACGCCAATGCCTCACCGCTGGCCCGCCGCGCTGCCGCCATCCGCGGCGTCGACCTCAAGACCGTCACCGGCACCGGGCCACAGGGGATGGTTCGCAGCGCCGATGTCAAGGCAGCTGTCGCCTCGGGGCCGGCGCCAACCGCCCCGGCCCGCATACAGACGCCTTCTTCGGCGCCGCCGGACGGCGCGCTCGTCGAGCTGCGCGGGCCGGCCGCCTCGCTGGTCGACTACATGGAGCAGAGCCGCGACATCCCCACCGCCACATCGTTCCGCACCCTGCCGGTCACCGTGCTGGACGCCCGTCGCCGCGAGCTGAACCTCGCCCTGGTCAATGCGGGCGGCGAGGTCAAGGTCTCGTTCACCCACCTCATCGGACACGCCATCGCCCGCGCCGCCACGGAGACGCCGGCGATGTGCGCTCATTTCGCGCGCACCGAGCAGGGGCGTCCCGCCCGCGTCGAGGGCGGCGTCCATCTCGGCCTGGCGGTTGACACCCGGCGCAAGGACGGCAGCCGGTTCCTGGTGGTGCCGGTGATCAGGGACGCGGGACAGCTCGACTTCGGCGCATTCCGCACTGAGTACGAGCGTCTCATCGAGCGGGCGCGCAGCAACTCGCTCGCCGCAGAGGAGCTCCGCGGGGCGACCATCACACTGACCAACCCCGGCGGCATCGGCACGGTTGCGTCGGTGCCGCGGCTGATGCCCGGGCAGGGAACGATCGTCGCGGCCGGCGCGCTCGGCTACCCGGCCGAATGGCGGGACGCACCCGAGTCGCGACCGCGCGAGCTGGGTGTGGCCAAGGTCATGACCATGACATCGACATATGACCACCGGGTCATCCAGGGGGCGCAGTCGGGCGAGTTCCTGGCTCGCATCGAAGCACTCCTGGGTGGCGCCGACGGGTTCTACGAGGCCGTCTTCGCCAGCCTCGGCGCCGGGGTCCCGGCGGCCGAGATCCGGAGCCCGGTGCAATCCGCGCCGCCCGCCGACTCGGACGCACACCTCGCCGCCGCTCCAACGGGCCAACCATCGCGACAGCTGCTCGGCGCCATGCAGGCGGCGACCTCGCTGATCAAGGCGCACCGCACCCACGGGCACCTCGGCGCACACCTCGACCCCCTGGGCACCCCGCCAATCGGTGATCCTGCGATGGAGCCGGAGACGTACGGGCTGACGCAGGACGTGATGGAGAAGCTCCCCGCCGACCTGCTTCGCGTCTACGTGCCCGGGCGCACGCTCGCCGAGGTGCTCCCCAACCTCCGCCGCACCTACTGCGGCACCATCGCCTACGAGATCGAGCACATCGCCAGCCACGAGCAGCGGGTGTGGCTGCGCGAGCACATCGAGTCGGGTGCGTACCGGCTGCCCTTCAACGCGGATGCCAAGCGCCGTCTGCTGCAGCGCCTCACCAAGGTCGAGGCGATGGAGCGCTACCTGCGCCGCACCTTCCTCGGGCAGAAGACCTTCTCCGCCGAGGGGGTCGATGCCATGGTGCCGATGCTCGAATACCTGCTCAGCGCCATCGCCGATGACGGCATCGGCGAGGTGATCATGGGCATGGCCCACCGCGGCCGGCTCGCAACCATCGCGCACGTCGTCAACCGACCGTACGAGGCGCTGCTCGGAGCCTTCGAACGCGGTGAGCAGCGGCGGGCTGTGGGCTCGATCAGCGACGCCCCGACCGGCGACGTCAAGTACCACATCGGCGCCACCGGCACCTACGTCACCGACACCGGCAAGGGCATCACCGTCCGGCTCCTCGCCAACCCGTCGCACCTCGAAGCGGTCGACCCCGTCGTCGAGGGCTGGACGCGCGCGGAGCAGTCCAAGCGCAACTCCGAGGTGCTCCACGTCGACCCGATGGCTGCCGTGCCGGTGCTGCTGCACGGGGATGCGGCCTTCGCCGGCCAGGGCGTCGTCGCCGAGGTCCTCAACCTCCAGTCACTGCCGGGTTACTCCACGGGCGGAACCGTGCACCTCATCACCAACAACCAGGTCGGCTTCACCACCGAGGCGGCCGACGGCAGGTCGACGCGGTACGCGAGCGACCTCGCCAAGGGGTTCGACGTGCCGATCGTGCACGTCAACGGCGACGACATCGAAGCGTGCATCAACGCGGTGCGTCTTGCGTATGACTACCGCCGCACCTACCACCGCGACGTGGTCATCGACCTGATCGGGTATCGGCGCTTCGGCCACAACGAGACCGATGAGCCGTCGTACACGCAGCCGCTGATGTACCAGAAGATCAAGAACCACCCGACGGTGCGCGAGCTCTTCGTCCGCCAGCTGGTCGCCGAAGGGCTGATCAGTGAGGCGGAGGCGGCCAATGACTTCGAGACGGCATACAGCGCGGTGGCCGAGGCGCACAAGAGGGTCAGGGCGACGCTCGCCGAGCCGGTGGAGGAGTCCGAGGAGTCGACAGCCGCCGAGACGGAGTCGCCGCGGCCCAGCACTCGTGTTGCCGCCGACGCGCTGCTGTCGCTCAACGAGCAGCTGCTGACCGTTCCTGACGACTTCCACCTCTACCCCAAGCTGGCCAAGCAGCTGGAGCGCCGGCGTGCGTCCCTCGAGCAGGGCAGCATCGACTGGGGCACCGCCGAGTCGCTCGCGTTCGCGTCGCTGGTGGTCGAGGGACGCCCGATCCGCCTGAGCGGGCAGGACACCGAGCGCGGCACCTTCAGCCAGCGCCACCTCGTTTTCCACGACGACCACAACGGCGCACAGTGGATTCCCATCCAGCACCTGGTGGGCGCGTCGGCCACCTTCGAGGTCTACAACAGCCCGCTGAGTGAGGTTGCCTGCCTCGGCTTCGAATACGGATACAGCGCCGCCGACCCGAGTGCCACCGTCCTGTGGGAGGCGCAATACGGCGACTTCGTCAACAACGCCCAGATGGTCGTCGACCAGTTCGTCTCGTCCGCGCTCGCCAAATGGGGTCAGCGGTCTCGCCTCGTGCTGCTGCTGCCGCACGGGTACGAGGGCAACGGCCCCGAGCATTCCAGCGCGCGGCTGGAACGCTTCCTGCAGCTCTCAGCCCACGGCAACATGCGTGTGGCCAACACCTCGACCGCGTCGCAGTACTTCCATCTCCTTCGCGACCAGGCGCTGGCGCCGACGCCGCGGCCCCTGGTGGTGATGACCCCGAAAAGCCTGTTGCGGCTGAAGGAGTCGGCGAGCACGCTGGACGAGCTGGCCGAGGGTGAGTTCCGGCCGGTCATCGACGACCCCATCATGTCGGCGGACGCCAAGCACCGCAAGAAGGTTCGCACCCTGCTGCTGTGCACCGGCAAGATCTACTACGAGCTCGAGCTGCACCCCAGCCGCAGGGAAGCCGACGACCTCGCCATCGTGCGAGTCGAGCTGCTCAACCCGCTGCCGATCGAAGAGATCCTGGCCCTGTTCCGCACCTATCCGAACCTGGAGCAGATCTACTGGGTGCAGGAGGAGCCGTCGAACATGGGCGCCTGGCTGCACCTGGCACGCCCGCTCGGGCTGCGCCGGCCGTACGACATTCGCTGGGACTACATCGGCCGCCCGCGCCGGGCCAGCCCATCAGAGGGGTACGCCGGCTCCCACCACCTCGAACAGGAGCGCATCGTCACCACCGCGCTATCGACCTCACAGACGCTCGCCGCCAAGCACGCCGACATCACCAACATCCGAGAACCCCAGAAGCTGGCGGCGTCGACCAGCCCCAAGAAATCCGGCGACGCGTGAGTCAGCGGGTCGTGGTCCTGGGCGGAGGCCCGGCGGGTGACGTGGCTGCGCTGCGCGCAGCGCAGCTCGGCGCCGACGTGGTGCTCATCGAGCGCGCCGAGCTCGGTGGCACGTGCCTGAACTGGGGATGCATTCCCACCAAGTCACTGCTCGCCGGCGCCGACCTGCTGCGCAAGATCCGGCGTGCCGGCGACTTCGGCATCGAGATCCCGGAGCCGAAGATCAACTTCGCCCGGATGATGGCGCGCAAGGAGGAGGTCGTCGTCAAGATGCGCTCGGGGGTTGAGGCCGCGTGCAAGCGCAAGAAGGTGCGCGTGGTGCGCGAGCAGGGGGTGATCGACGGAGACGCGGTCGTCGCCGGCGGCGAGCGCTACGAGTTCGACCACCTCATCGTCTGCGTCGGCACAGTGGCCAGCGGGCTCCCCGGCATCGACATGGAGCACCCCCGCGTGGTGACCTCGGACGGCATCCTGCGACTCGAGCGGATTCCCAAGCGGATGCTGGTGATCGGCGGCGGCGTGATCGGGTGCGAGTTCGCCAGCCTGTTCGCTCCGCTGGGCAGCGAGGTGACGGTGGTGGAGGTGCTGCCGCAGATCCTCAACGGCGTCGATCCGCGCATCGTCACCCAGTTCCGCAAGCTGGTTGAGAAGGAGGGCATCACCTTCCACACCGGTCGGCACGTCGAGAAGGTCGACTACCGCAAGACCTCTCTCACCGCCCACCTCGACGACGGCACCGACGTGCCCGCCGACCTGCTGCTGGTCTCGGTGGGCCGCCAGGCCGACACGCGCGGTATCGGACTCGAGGGCGCCGGCGTCAAGCTGTCGGAGCGCGGCCACGTGGAGGTCGACGATCACCTCCGCACCGCCAACCCCAAGATCTGGGGGGCCGGTGACTGCATCGGCGGGGCTCAGCTGGCCCACCTGGCCAGCGCCGAGGCCGCCCGCGCCGTTGAGAATGCGCTCGGTCACGAGGTGATGGCGATCGACCGCACCGTGGTGCCATCGTGCATCTACACCCATCCGGAAATAGCCATGGTTGGCCTCAACTCCGAGACCGCCAAGGCCGCCGGGCACGAGGTGAAGATCGGACAGTCGCGCTTCCTTGGCAACGGCAAGGCGCTCGGCGAGGGCGAGCCGGACGGCGTCGCGCAGCTCTACTCCGACGCCGGCTCGGGTCTGCTGCTGGGCGCCACGGTGATGGGCGTGCACGCGGTCGAGATCATCCACGAGGTGGCGGTCGCCATCGCCGACGGGCTCAGCGTCGACGAGCTCGGCTCGATCGTCCACGCCCATCCGACGGTGAGCGAGAACATCATGGACGCCGCGCAGGTGGCGGCGGGGGTTGCGCCTTATCTGTCTTGACGTCGCGACGGGGCACGTCCGGCGACTTTCCCAGCGATTCTCAACCGGGAGGGGCAGGGGCGGTCTCAGGGGCGCACTTCGTCCAGCAGTGCTCGGTCGCGCCGGCGCAGGCGCCTGACCTTCACCAGCCGGCGGGCCAGGGTGGCTTCGCGGAAGGTCAGGACTGCGAAGAAGACGCCGGCGGCGAGCAGCACGGCTCCGAGCCAGCGTGGCGACAGCACGACGCTGCTGGTGCCCCCGGCGAGGCAGAGGGCGGTGGCGATCCCGAATCCGAAGGTGATGAACAGGCGGGAGGCCAGCGACGCCGTCTCCCGCGCCTCGCGGATCCGCCGCCGCATCGCCGGCGAGGTCGCCGCAGCGCGCCCCGCGGTGCGGCCGGCCGCCTGTGCCGCAGCCGCCCTGCGCCGCGCGCCCGCCAGCCTCCAGAAGAACACCCCGGTGAGGATCCGAATCAGCAGCGTCCACGGCATTGTTCAATTGTGGGCCACGCTTGGGCAGATCAGACTCCCTGCGCACGTCCACGGTGCCGGGTTCGACCCGGTGCTATCGTCGGGCACCCACGACGGCAACGGAGGTAGCTGCGATGGTTCGGGCGTACGTCCTGATCACCGCCACGGCGGGCAAGGCGCTCGAAGTGGTCGAGCGACTGCGCTCGTCCCAGGGCGTCCTCAACGCCGACGCGATCACTGGTGAGTACGACGTGATCGCGCTGGTGGAGGCGGATGACATCGCGGGCATCGGCCGGCTCGTCGTTGAGCGAGTGCAGGGGGCCAGCGGTGTGCTCAAGACGATCACCTGCCTGGCAGTTCCCTAGCCCGTTTGGCGGTCACCGGCGTCTCGGCGTCAGGGCTGCGCGGCCTCGTCAGCGAGTCGTTCGCGCTGCTGGGCGGCAGCCGCCGGCTGCGACGGTCGCTCCTCCTGTGGACGGGTCTTGGCCTGGTGGTCAGCGAGGGCTTCACCATCCCGCTCGCCAACCTGCACGATCCCCACTCGATTGTTCCGCTGGCCGCTGGGGCGCTGGCATCGTGGGCCGCTGTCTGCGTGTTCCTGGTCTTCGGCGCCCCGCTGCTGCTGACGCCGGATGCAGAGCGCGTCGATCGATACGGGATTCCCAATGGGCTGACCGCCATCCGCGCCTGGCTCTGCTACCCCCTGCTGGTTTGTGCGGCGGTGTCCCTGCCGGGGAGCCTCGGGCTCTACCTCTGGTGCTCCGTCGGTGGCAGCACGGGGATGCTCGATTTCGTCGACGGCTACGTCGCCCGGCGGTTCGGACCCATCACCGCGCTGGGCAAGGCGATGGACCCCGCCATGGACGCCGTGTTCTTCGGCATGGGCGGCGTGGGCAGTTGGCTGCTGGGCATCTCGCCGGGCTGGCTGGCGGCGGGGATCCTGGTGAGGTACATGGGGCCGTTCGTGGCCACGCCCTTCGTCTTCCTCGCCGGCAAGCGACCCGAGCTGGTGCACACCGTGTGGGGCCGGCGCAACACGGCGGCCATCGGCCTGGTGCTGTTCGTGCTCATGATCGTGCGGCTCTCCGGTGGCCCGGTGAACACGGTGGCCCTGGTGATCGCGCCGGTGCTGCTGGTGCCGACGTTTGTGCCGCACGTCGTGGCGCTGGTCAGCCGCACCGTCGACGCGCCGCGCGCCGCCTGACCACCTGGTGCGCCGCTCACGGGCGGGTGATGCGAGCCTCGAGTTCCTCCAGCCAGGCGCGGGCCCCGAGGTGGAATGCCGCCGTGTTGACGCTGCACCCCAGGCGCTCGAGAACGGCCTCGGTCTCCTCGTCGCCGAACCGCTCGTCCAGCAGCGACCGCAGCTCGTCGGCCGTCTGCGCAACCGATGAGCGCGTCGACTCCGCGACGAAGTCGTCGGCGACGTCCTCCCATCGGCCGCTGTCGAGCGGCCAGTCCTGGTGGAAGTAGCCACCGAGGAACTGACGCAGCTCGGGGTAGCTGGCGCCCGGGTCGTCGAGCACCTCCTGGCGGGACATGTCGGAACCTCCGCTCTTCATGGCAGTCGAGGGTAAGCGGTCAGGACGGCAAACCCTGACGCGTAACCGGTATGGCGTCGCAGCACCACGCGCAGCGCGCTCGCGGGCAACGGCATGCTGTCGCCGGCCGCCCACCGGGTGCGCGCGAGGACTCCGCCGATGACCTCCTTCATGTCGTGGTCGATCACCAGTCGCGGCTTCCCCCCCGGGCGCCAGCTGGTCACCGCGCCCCGGTTGGCGGCGACGCAGGCTTCGACACACCGCTGGGCCGTGGCCACGTCGGTGAACGACCCCGTGGCCGGCAGCTCGGGATGGCGGGCCAACCGCTCGCACTCGACCGCCGGGCTGCTCGCGCAGTGGCGTTTGAGCGTGTGACCGTCGCCGTTGGATTCGTAGACTCCGAGAGGCTCGACGGTGAGCGGCGTCCGTGCTCGCAGCCGCTCGACGCCCGGTTGGCGTCGGCGCATGGAGGGGCGAACCCGCGGGCGATCGTGTCCACCGTCGAGCTCCATCGCCTCCCACCCCGTGCGCCTCTTTGCGACGTTGGTCACTGTCGGGGGCGCCGCCGGACACGGCGAGGACAAACCCGGTCCGGTCGACCTCAGGACGGCCGCCACGGGCCCGCGCGGATAATCCGCGCTCAGTGCAGGCGGTCATCAAACCAACACCCGCGCCCGGCTTCACCCTTGCCGACGTTCCCGAGCCAGTGCCGGGTGAGGGCGAGCTGCTCCTGCGCGTCGCCGCCGCGTCGGTGTGCGGCACCGATGTGCACCTCTATGACTGGAACCCGTGGGCCGCCGCCCGCGTCCACACTCCGCGCGTCATCGGGCACGAGATCTGTGGGGAGGTGGTGGGACGCGGGCCTGCCACCGACGTGCCCGACGGGCGGCGCGTTGCCGTGGAGTCGCACATCGTCTGCGGGCACTGCGCCTCGTGCCTCAGTGGCGACTTCCACGTCTGCACCAACACGCACATCCTCGGCGTCGACGTCGACGGCGGCTTCACCGAGCTGGTGGTCGTCCCACAGGCCAACGTCTTTGCGGTGAGCGACGACACATCGTCGGAGGTGGCCGCTGCGCTCGAGCCGTTCGGCAACGCGGTGCACGCGTGCTCGTACGGCGACCTGGGCGGACGCACGGTCGTGGTCTTCGGCTGCGGGCCGATCGGCTGCGCCGCCATCGCCATCGCCTGCGCCGACGGTGCGGCGAGCGTGATCGCGGTCGACCGCAATCGGTACCGGCTGGACCTGGCCGAACGCATGGGCGCCTCTCACCTCGTGGTCGCCGACGACGGTGTCGAGGCGGCCGTGCGCGCCGCCGCCGGCGGGGCGGAGATCGATTGCGCGCTGGAGATGAGCGGCGCCTCGAGCGCGGTGGTCGGGGCCACGCGACTGGTGAGGCCGGGAGGGTGGATCAGCCTGCTCGGCATCGGCGACGAGCCGACGACCTTCGACCTCTCCAACGACGTGGTCATGAAGGGCATCAGCCTGCATGGCGTGGTCGGCAGGCGCATCCCGCAGACCTGGGCCAGGACAATGGAGTACGTGCGCAGCGGCGCCGTCGACGTGGCCGCGCTGATCACCCACCACCACGCGATGAGCGAGATCGAGGAGGTGATCGAGCTGATCAAATCCGGCCAGTGCGGCAAGGTGTCACTGCACCCGGGCTGATCGCATCCACCAGCCCGTCGAGCTATCGTCTGCGCATGGCCATCGACTCGATCTCCACCTCGGACGCCGTTCGCCACCTCGACGCCTCCCTCCAGGAGGATCTCGACGCTCTGCGCAACGAGGGCCTCTTCCGCCCGCTGCGCGTGCTGGAGTCGCCGCAGATGGCCGAGGTCGTCATCGGCGGGCGCAAGCGCATCAACCTGGCGTCGAACAACTACCTCGGCCTCAACACCCATCCTCGTCTCATCGAAGCCGCGGTCAAGGCCGCAAGCGAGTGGGGCGCCGGCAGCGGTGCGGTGCGCACCATCGCCGGCACACAGACCATCCACGAGGAGCTCGAGGCGCGGCTGGCCGCCTTCAAGCACACCCAGGCATCGCTGTGTTTTACGAGTGGCTACACGGTGAACGTAGGCGTCATCGGCTCCATGCTCGAGACCGGGGACTGCGTGGTCAGCGACAAGCTCAACCACGCCAGCATCATCGACGGCATCCGGCTCACCAAGGCTGACCGGATCCTCTACGAGCACGTCGACGTCGACGACGCCGAGCGCGCCCTGAAAGAGGCGCGGGACAAGGGATATCGCCGCGTCCTGCTGATCACCGACGGGGTCTTCAGCATGGACGGCGACATCGCGCCGCTGCCCGACCTGGTGGACCGAGCCGAGAGGTACGAGGCCGCGGTGATGGTCGACGACGCTCACGGCACCGGTGTGCTCGGCCGCAACGGCCGCGGCAGCACCGACCATTTCGGCCTGCACGGCCGCGTCGCGCTCAACATCGGCACGCTCAGCAAGGCCGTCGGCGTGGTGGGCGGCTACGTCGCGGCGTCGCAGACGGTGCGCGACCACCTCATCCACAAGGCCCGGCCGTTCCTGTTCTCGTCGTCACATCCGCCGGCGGTGGTGATGGCGTGCATCGCAGCCATCGACGTCCTGGAGCAGGAGCCCGAGCTGATCGAACGGCTCTGGGTCAACGCGCGATACCTGAAGAAGGGCCTGTCGGACCTGGGCTTCGACATCGGCCCCAGCCAGACACCGATCACCCCGGTGATGTGCGGTGAGGCACACCAGGCGATGGCTCTCAGCGACGCCCTGCTGGAGCGGGGCGTGTTCGCCCAGGGCATCGGCTTCCCGACCGTGGCCCGCGGCAAAGCTCGTGTGCGGACCATCGTCACCGCCACCCACACCACCGCCCAGCTCGACGCCGCCCTGGCCGCGTTCGACGAGTCCGGCCGCGCCATCGGTCTGCTCTGACGGCCGCCGATTGCCGTAACCCGGCTGCGCGGCAAGGCTTGTGTGGGGTGACTCCGCCATCGGCTTGGATGCGCTGACGTGGCCCATCGCAGCGCCGAAGAGCTCGAGGCGGAGCGCCTGTTGATTCTGGCCGCGCAGCGCGACCGGGCGGCGTTCGCGCCGTTGTACGAGCGCTACGTGGACCAGATCTTCGCGTACGCCTACACCCTGACCAGGAACCGGGAGCTCGCCGAGGACGTGACCGCAGCAACCTTCGCCAAAGCCATCGAGGACATTCCGCGCTTCGAATGGCGCGGTGTGCCCTACTCGGCCTGGCTCTACCGCGTCGCCTCCAACCTGGTGGCGCGCCAGGCGCGCCGCCCCGCGTGGGTCGACCTCGACGCCCACCAAGCGGTCGACGGGTTGTCGCCCGAGCTCATCGTCGAGCAGCGCGCTCGAGCCGACGAGGTTCGTGCCGCCGTCGCGGGCCTGCCGGACGATCAGCGTGAGGCAGTGCTGCTGCGCTTCGGCGGTGACCTGCGCAACCGCGAGATCGCGGAGATCATGGGACGCAGCGAGGGGGCGGTGAAGTTGCTGACATTCCGCGCCATCACGGCGCTGCGCAGACAGCTCGGGGCACCGCTGCCCGCGGAACGAACCATGGAGGGACGACGGTGACCACTGCAGACATCCTCGACCGTGCTCTGGAAGGCGGCGGATCGCGCAAGCGGGCTTCCGCCTCGGTGCGCCCCCTGCTCGACGTCGCAGCCGAGGTTGCGGAGGCGCTGGCGGCCGGCCGGCTGACCCGCGCGGAGCAGGAGCGTATCTACGCGCGGTCACTGGCCATGCTCGAGGAGGCGGTGCGCCAGCAGCGCCGAGGCTGGCAACGTGCCCTGCGCATCGAGCGTCCCGCCCCCGTCCTCGTCGGGGGCGCAGCCGCGCTCACCCTCGGTGCGGCCGCGATCGGTTGGGCGGTGCTGCACGGTCGCCGCTCCCACCCACCGCTGGCGGCCTGAGCTTTTCCGCGAGCTGCGGTACGGTTGGGCCATGGCCGCCGATGACCGCGACGTTCCCGACGAGCTCCCCCCGCGCGAGCGGACACGAGTGCGCGCGCGCGACCGCAAGCGCACCACGCGCATGGTGGTCGATGCCGCCGGGCTGAAGAGCACAGCGCTGGCCCTGGCGCAGCGTCGCGCAGCCAACCCGTCTCCGCCGCCAGCTGACGGCGACCCCGAGCCCTAGCCGCGCTCCGTGTCTGCTCGCCGCACGTGTGCGGCGCTGCTGGCGAGCAGCAGGGGCGACTCCTCCACCGGCAGGTCGTCCTCCGCGGCCGGGCGCCGCTCACGCAATGGCGAGGACGGGTCCTCGAACACCACCTTGACCGCCCCCGCCGCCTCGCCCGCCGCGGCCGTGGCCAGGGCGCTCTCGTAGTCAGCCAGCGGGTAGCGGTGGGTCACCAGGCTGTCGGCGGGGAAGCTGGCATCGGTGAGCCACTCGCGAACAGCCGCGAACGTGCGCCACCCGGCGGGCTCGCGACCGAAACCTCCACTCCCCGCGATGGTCAGCTCGCGCGCCCAGACCGCCGACCAGTCGAGCTCCAGCCTGCCCACCCGTCCGCAGACCACCAGGGTTCCCGCGGATCTCAACAGCGCAAGCGCGAGCGTCACGCTGGCCGCGGTCCCGCGGCAGTCGAAGACGGCGTCCAGCCCGCGATCGAGGATCGGCAGCACCGACGCCGGCTGACGGACGCGGCGCGCCGTGACCAGGGCTGCGGTGCTGTCGACGATGTGGTCGGGGCTGTCCCGCCAGACGCGCGCCGCGCCCAGCTCGCGAAGCGCTGCGGCGACGATGTGGTCGTCGGCGGGGCGGCCCGGCACCTTGCGCCGGCGCCGGCCGGACCGCTGGGGGCCGCGCGCATCGATGACCACGGTGATGTCGATGTCGGGATGGAGGCGGCGCAACGCGGCCACCAGCAGCCGGGTGGTGGTGCCGGAGCCGATCACCGCGACGCGGTCGCCGCGACGATTCCAGCGCAGCGCTGCGTGGATGGCCGTCGCCAGTGAGACTCCGAGCACGCCCCGCTGGTCAGAGATCCCGTCGGCGGGGACCAACATCTCCTCGTTGACCAGCAACCCCTCGCTCCATCCACCGCCGGCGGCTACGCCGCCGTCGGCGCCCGGCCCCAGTGGGCTGTTGCGATCGCGGTTCTCGCACAGCTCCATCTCGCCGGCGCCGCACCGCGGGCAGGGGACAAAGCCGCGGATGAGGCAGCCGGCGTTGGGCTCGACGAGCACCCGCTGGCCCTCGCGCGCCCACCGGGTGCCCATCGCCTCCACGACCACGCCGACGACCTCGCTGCCGGGAACCATCGGCAGGGGCCGACGTGGTCCGACCGGCGCGGCGACGTCGTCGGAGTCGAGCAGCGCCAGGTCGGCGGAGGCAATCCCGGTCAACGAGGGCCGGACCAGCACCCAACCCGGTGCGGGCGGTTCGGGGCGCGGGATGTCGCGCAGGCTGAGGTGGGCCGTGCTGTGGCGGCGTCGGGCGGATTGAGAGCTGTGCAGGACCAGCGCATGGATGGGAGCGCCTCCCCGCAGGACGGTGAGCGTCTCCGCGGTCATGAGCGCGAAAGATACCGCCCGGCACGCACCGGGGCGGCAGAATACCCGCAGATGAGCGCGAGCCCGCCCCCGCCGCCGCCTCCGCCGCCACCGCCGCAGGGGGGCTGGCCGCCTCTGCCGGGCTGGGGCGCACCGCAGTGGGGACCACAGCCCGGCTGGGCGCCGGCGCCGGGCTGGGGCGCACCGCCGGCCGCCGGCGGGCCGCCCGTCTGGGGCTGGGGGCAGCAGCCTGCCCTCCCCGGCTCGGGCCGGTTCCGTGCCCAGGCCGTCGGCGAGTTGCTCGACTCCGCCTTCACGCTGTACCGCCGCAACTTCCTGCTCATCGTGGCCATCACCGCCGTGGTCCAGGTCCCGCTGACGCTGTTCAGCTACATCGTCTACCAGCTGACCGGCTTCGAAGGTGCACTGACGCGCCTGCGACAGCTGACCGCGGGGGGAACGATCACGCAGCAGCAGCTGTCCGACCTCAAGTCGCCGCTGATCACGCTGGCCGCGGTCGGCTTGGCGGTCTTTCTCGTCCAGACGTTGCTTGTCCAGCCGGTGGCCACCGCGGCGATGACGAGGGCGGTCGGTGACATCTACCTCGACAAGCCGACGTCCGTGGCAGCCGTCTACAGCGCGGTGGCGCGCCGCATCGGCGGCGTGATCGGCGTGTCGGTCCTGTTGTTCCTGGTCGGGGTCGGCATCGTCGCGGCCGTCTTCGTGCTGTCGCTTGGCGCGGTCGTCGCCGCCGGCCAGGCGGGTGCGGTGCTGCTCCTGGCCATCATCCCGGCGGCTTTGTTCGCCGTCATCGTCTTCTACACCCGCTGGCTGTTCGCCGCCCCGATCGTCATCCTCGAACGGCTCGGCCCGGTGGCGGCGCTGCGCCGGAGCTGGCGACTGGTGCGCGGCTCGACGGGCCGCGTCCTCGGAATCACCCTGCTGGTCGTCCTGATCACCGGCATTCTCAGCACCGTGGTGAGCGCGCTGCTGAGCGTGGCCACGCAATTCGGCGACGACAACCTTCGCCTCATCCTCAACCAGCTCGCCACCCTGCTCGCCGACGTGCTCATCCTGCCGATCAGCCTCATCGTCATCGTGCTGCTCTACTACGACCTGCGCATCCGCCGCGAGGCCTTCGACATCGAGATGCTCGCGGCCACCCTTTGATGAGGCTGCTGTGCGCCGGTGTTGCGGCAGCGATCATCACCGTCCCGCTGGTGTACGGGTCGGCGACGCCGGCGCGCGCTGCGGCCTGCCCGGCGCTGGCGTACCAGGCCGGCCTGGCAGCGGCCGCGACGGAGCTCGAGGCCGTGCCCGCCGGCGTGGCCACGGCACGGAGCGAGGTGACCGGTCTGCTCGGCGCCGACCCGTCCCGCGGGCTCGCGCTCCAGCCCGTCATCGACGACCTGTCTGCGGCGCCACCACAGCTCGACGACGCTCGCATGCGACTCGAAGCGATGAGCGCCACGCTCGCATATCCGCCGAACTCGACGTGCAACTACGACGGCACCGCGGCACGCAACACCCTGCATGACGTCTACGCATCGCCGGACTTCAAGCACCTCGACGACAGCAACCAACCCGGGTTCATCGACGCCATCCTCAACTTCCTCGGCAACCTGTTCGGCCGCGCCGCCGGCGCCCTGGGCGTGGCCGGTGGCATCGCGGTGGCACTGGCGGCGCTCGGGCTCGCCGCGCTGCTGGCCTGGCGCCGCTGGCACGGTTCTGCCGCGTCGCGCGGCACGCGCATCGATGAGCCGGCCGCCGCGGGCGACGACCCCGAGGCGGAATGGCGCGCGGCGGAGCGCGCCGCCGCCGCCGGTGACCATCGCGAGGCGATCCGGCGGGCCTTCCGGTCCGCATTGATCGAGGTGGCGCTGCGCAGCCGCGTTCACCTCGACGCGGCGTGGACGACACGCGAGCTGCTGGCGCGATGCGACGCCGCCGGCGACGTGCTGGTCGCGCTCGCCGCCGCCGCGTCGCTGTTCGAGCGCGCCTGGTACGGCGGTCGCGCCGTGACCGCGGCCGACTGGGACGTCGCGGCCGAACGTTGCGCCACCGTGCGGCGACTGGCGCGCCGCCAGGGCGTCGCCCGCGCATGAGGCGGAACCTGGGCACCTACCTGCTGACCGCGGGAGCGCTGGTCGTCGCGCTGGTGTTGCTGGTGGTCAGCACCGCCCCGCCCAGCCAGAACGGCGACCCCTCCTCTCGTGTCGCCGGCAAGGCGGGCACGCTCGCACTCTACGACTGGCTCGGCAACCTCGGCTTCAACGTGCACCGCATCAGCGGCCAATTCGACACCTCGGCGAGCGACGTGATATTCATCATCGACCCGACGACAGCGTTGAGCGACGGCGATGCCGACACGGTGATGCGCGCGCTGGGCAATGGCAGCGACGTGGTGCTCGCGCTGTCTGCGGACCACGCCGGCTCATCCGCCGTACTGCTCAACCGCCTGCACATCACCATCGACCCCGCCCGCCCGGCCGGGGACTCGGCACCCGCCCAGCCCATCGACGCGGGCGACCGGGTCAGGCACCTGCCCATGGCGGCCGGCCCCGCCATCGAGACGGCGCCGTACCTGACGCCCCTGCTGCAGCAGTCGGGGCTGGTCACCGGCGTCGCCGAACAGGTGTCGGGCGCCGGCCGGGCCTACGTGCTGGCGTCGCCGTTCCCGCTCAGCAACGACGGTCTCCGCGACGGGGACTCGGCCACGCTGGTTCTCTCGCTGCTGGAACGCGCCCGCGGTGGCGCGATCGGCTTTGACGAGTACCACCACGGCGAGAGCGCCCAGGCCGCCGACGGCGCCGCAGCCATCTTCGATAGCCCGGTGGGGCTGGCGCTGCTCCTGGGAGTGGCTGCGGTGCTTGCGTTCCTTGTGCTGAGCGGTCGCCGCCTCGGTCGGGCACTGCACGCTGGGGACGCCGCGCTGGTGCCGAGCACGGCAACCTACATCGACGCCATGGCCGGGCTGTACTCGCGCAGTCGCGACCGGGGCGCGGTGGCCACGCGGTACGCGGACGAGCTCAAACGCCGCCTCGCTGTTGGCGTGGGCGGCGAGGTGGGCGGCGACGATGCCTCGTTCCTGGCGGCGCTCGCCACAGTCCGACCCGACCTCGCCGGCGAGGTGGCGGCCCTGCTCGCCCGCGCCCGCGTGCTGGCGTCCTCGAAGCCCGAGCCGTCTGCGCTGCTCGCGTTCGCCCGCGACATCGACCGCGCCGAGAGCCGCTGGGCCGAGCCGGCCGTGGCCGCCCCGGCACAATGGCGCGCGTGAGCACCACCGCCGATCTCCGCGATGCGTTCCACGGGGCCGTCGGCCGAGCGGTGGTCGGTCAGCGGCAGGCGATCGACGGCCTCCTGCTCACCATCCTGGTCGGCGGGCACGTCCTCATCGAGGGCGTCCCTGGAACGGCCAAGACGTTGATGGCGCGGTGCGCCGCAGCGGCAATCGACGCCCGGTTCACCAGGCTGCAGTTCACCCCCGACCTGCTTCCCTCGGACATCATCGGCACCAGCGTGTGGCGTGCCGACAGCGCCCAGTTCGAGTTCAGGGCCGGCCCGATCTTCACCGACACGCTGCTCGCCGACGAGGTCAATCGCGCCCCGGCCAAGACCCAGGCCGCGTTGCTCGAGGCGATGGAGGAGCGCCAGGTGACCTCCGACGGCACCACCCGCCCGCTCGGGGATCGCTTCATGGTGGTGGCCACCCAGAACCCGGTGGAGTACGAGGGCACCTACCCCCTGCCCGAGGCACAGTTGGACCGCTTCTTCTTCAAGATCGCCGTTGACACCCCTGACCAGCAGACCGAGGCGGCGATGCTCCGGCGGATCGACGCGGGCTTCGATCCCCATGACCTCGTCGCCGCCGGCATCACCTCCGTCATCGACGCAGGCGCGCTGGCCGCGGCCCGAGCAGAGGTTCTCGCGGTCCGCGTCACCGACGAGGTGGTGGCCTACATCACCGCGATCGTCGCGGCCACCCGAACCTCGCCCGACGTCAGCCTTGGCGCCAGCCCCCGTGGGGCGATCGCGCTTCTGCGTGGCGGCAAGGCGATGGCGGCCATCCAGGGGCGCGACTTCGTCATCCCCGAGGACATCAAGGACATCTGCCTGCCGGCGCTGCGCCACCGCCTGGTTCGCCGACCCGAGGCCGAGCTTCAAGGGGTCGACGAGGTGGGCGCCGTGCAGAGGGCGCTCTCGCGGGTTGCCGTGCCGCGATGACCCGTCGCGCCCTGGCGTTGCTCCTGGCGACGCTGCTGCTGGTCGCGCTGGGTGCGGCGACGGGGGCGCTGTTCGTCCTCGGAGTCGTCCTCTTCGTGGCGGTCGCCGTCCTCGTCCTCGTCGACTCCCGTCGGGCGCCCGCCGCGGACCGCGTCGAGGTGCGGCGCGACTGTGACCGGCTCTTCTCAGTCGGCGCCGCGAACACGGTGACCCTGGCGGTCCGCGCACCCCGAGAGGCGTCGCTGCTGCTGCGCGACGACGCGCCGGCCAGGATGCTGGCGTCAACGCAGCGGCACACCGTGCGGGGCACCGCGTCGGTGTCGTACACGCTCACCCCACGCGCCCGCGGGGACGGCGAGTTCGGCAACGTCCACGTGCGCTCGCGCGGACCGTGGGGGCTGGGCACGCGCGATTTCAGCGCGGCCGACCCTCAGACGGTGCGCGTGGACGCCGACATCTCCGCGGTTCGCGTCTACGAGGCGCTCGCGCGCCGCGGCCAGCTCCAGGAGCTGGGAGTGCGCACCCAACGCCGCCGTAGTGACGGCACCGAGTTCGAGCGCGTGCGTGAGGCGGTGCCGGACGACCCCCTGCGCTTCATCAATTGGCGCGCAACGGCGCGGACCGGGCGCTTGATGGCCACCGAGCTGTCCCCCGAACGCGACCAACCGGTGATCGCATGCATCGACCACGGCCGGCTCATGGGCGTCGGGGCCGGAGCGCTCACCAAGCTCGACCACGCCATCAACGCGGCGCTGCTGCTCCTCCACGTGGCGCTCCGCACCGGCGACCGCGCCGGCCTCGTGGCATTCGCAGACGGCGTCACCGCCACCGTCGAGCCCCGGCGCGGCTCCGCGCAGCTTCGCCGTCTGCTCGACGCCGTCGGCCCGCTGCAACCCGGGGAGATCGAGTCGGCTTACGCCGCCGCGCTCACCGAGGTGCGCACCCGGCAGCGGCGGCGCGCGCTGATCGCCATCTTCACCGACATCGTCGACCGCGACCAGGCGGCGGAGCTGATCCAGCAGTGCGCCCTGCTGCGCCGGCGGCACCTCCCGCTGGTCATCACCGTGCGCGACCCGGCGGTCGAGGACATCGCCCGCCGGCGTCCCGAGGACGCGGAGGGCGTCTACGCGCGCGCGATCGCCGCCGGCATCGCGGCGGATCGCGCTGACGCGCTCAGGCTGCTGCGCGCCGGACGCGTCGACGTGATCGACGCCGACGCGCGCACCCTGTCGCCCCGGCTGGTCAATCGCTACCTGGAGCTGAAGCGCCGCGCCGCCCTCTGAGGACGCTCAGGCTGCGCGCACCACGAACGTGCCGGCGATCCTGTCGTGCCAGCCCTGCTTCTGGTGGTCGAACCCCACCCACATCAGCCCGATGGCGAACGGGATCACGGAGACGACGTACCCAGCGAACCGAGCGGCCGCCCGGGCGACGGTGATGTTCTGCCCGTCGACGGCGTTGACCACGCGCAAGCCGAGCGCCCTCTGACCGAGGGAGCCGCCCAGCCGCGACCAGGCGAGGATCCAGTAGGCGCCGAGCACGGCGGTGATGATCCCCAGCCCCGTGCCATTGACCTGGTAGGTGCAGATCGACACCCCTGACGCCGACGAGCAGGTCGACGTCACCCCGGAGATCCTGGCCAGCGCCGCCAGGATCGACAGTGGGACATAGTCGATGAGGTACGCGGCGAACCGGATCCAGAAGCCGGCGTAGACCAGCCCCGGCGCGGGACCGGGCCGGTACGACCTGAAGCCGCCGCCCGGCGGTCCGGGACCGGTGGCATAGGGATACCGCAGCATGTCGGGCTGCTGGGGCGCCGGCGGCGGGCTGTACGGCGGCGGCGCAGGGGGAGGGGACGGCTTCGTCGCGGACGGGCCCTGCGTCACGGAGCCTCCGCCCCCGGCGGACCGGCCTGCGGTGTCTCTCTCGGCGCAGGCTGCACCCCCCGCCCGACCGGTGGCGGTCCCGTGTAGGGACGGTCATACGGCGGGGACACCGCCGGGCCGGCGCCGGGTCGGGCGTGAGCGCCGGCGGCGAAGGCCGCCCGCGTCCTGGCATCGAACTGGAGGTAGTAGACGGCGACGCCGGCGAGGACGAGGCTGACGAATCCCAGTCCGGGGTGGAGCAGGCCGACAAGCCCGAACGCCACCGCCAGCCATTCGTAGACGAGCACACCCGTGCGCGCTCCCCGCGACAGGCTGCCCAGAAGCATGCCGCCCCAGATGAGCAGGCCATGGACGGCCAGCACCAGCACACCGATGACCGCCACCACCGTGCCCGCGCCGGCGCCGGTGAACCCGTACGCCGTTGCCGCAGCGCCGCCGCCGAAGACGAGGAGGAGGCCGGTGAGCATGCCGAGGCCGCCCTGGACGAACGCGATCACCCGGGTGGCGCTGACCCCGGGCGGGAGGGGCGCCCTGTGCTGCACTGTGCGGTCTCCTTTCCTGCCGGGTGCTGCCGCACCCGGGCGGCAGTGTAGGAGAGAGGCCGGCGGGGAGGTCAGGCGGGGCCGGTCGTCCCGGGTGTGGCCACGGATGGTGAGGCTGCGCCCTCGAACGCGCGGCGGGTGTCAGGCGCGAAGAGCAGGCCGACGATGGCGGCGCAGAAGAGCACGTTGAGGATCGTCGAGACCGAGAGATCGAAGGAACGGAAGAGGAGCAGGACGGCGAGGAAGACCTGGGCGCCGGCCAGGACATTGCGGATCCACGGTCCCAGCCTGCCGAGCTCGATGCCGAGATAGGCGAGCAGCGCCCCGACCGCCAGGTACACGAAGCCGAGCATGACGGCCCCGTTCCCGCTGAGCGCGTCGTTGTGCACGGGAATGGCGTTGTTGCCGCCGAAGAGAGTCGCGGCGATGATCACGAACGCCCCACCGAGGACGACGAAGGCGGCCTGGGTCCACACCAGCGAGCGGCACATGCGGACGGTCATCGGCAGGCTGCGCCCGGCGAAGCTGAATTGCACGCCTCGATCCTAGCGTCGTCCGGTCGCAGCGACTGGGCCGAAACCGAGTTGTTAGACGCCCGGAACCGTGGCCGCGTCCGCGTCGGTGGCCGGCAGCGCCTCGATCGCGGCGATCACCCCGCGGGTGAGCTGCGTCGGCGTGCTCGCGCCGGCGGTGACCCCGATCCGCTTGTGGCCCGCGAACCACTCCGGGCGCACGTCTGCCGCGGTGTCGACCAGGAACGCCGGCTTGCCGGCCCGCTCCTCGACGACCTGGACCAGGCGGAGGCTGTTGCTGCTGCGACTGCTGCCGACCACGACCACGCAGTCGACGTCGGTGGCCGCGAGGACGGCCGCCTCCTGGCGCTCCTGGGTGGCGAGGCAGATCTCGTTGTGGACCGAGATGTCGGGGAACCGCTCCACCAACCTGTCGATGATCGCCTTGGTGTCCCACATCGAGAGCGTCGTCTGGCAGGTGACGGCGAGCCGGGTGCCGGGGGGGAAGGCGAGGTCATCCACCTCCTCGATGCGCTCGACGAGGGTTGTCTGGTCGGGGGCCACGCCGAGCGCGCCTGCCGGCTCGGGGTGGCCGCGCTTGCCGATGTAGACGACGTGATACCCCTCACCGCTGAGGCGGCGGACCAGGTCATGAGTGCGGGTGACGTCACTGCAGGTGGCGTCGACGACGTTGAGGCCGCGACGCTGCGCCTCGGCCACCACCTGTGGCGAGATGCCGTGCGCGGTGAAGACGACCGTGCCCGACTCGATCTCGTCGAGACCCTTCATCCGATCGGGGGCGTCGACCAGCGCCACCCCATGCTCCTCGAGCTCGCGGGTGACGTGCTCGTTGTGCACGAGGTAGCCGAGCATGGTCACCTGCTCGCCCGCAGCGCGCTCGTTGCCGACCCGCTTGGCGATCCGGATCGCCTCGACCACGCCGTGGCAGTAGCCACGCGGAGTGATGCGTACGACCTCCATCTCGTCCAGTCTACGCCGGGTCAGCTGAGGCACCGCCCGCCGCCACGTCGAGATGGGCGGCGCGCCGGTGTCGCCGCGGCCGCCCGGCCAGCAGCAGCCATCCATACAGGGTGGCGCCGATCACCGCCCCGACCAGCAGCTTGGCGACGGCGGGCAGGCCCGACGGCGATACGTAGGCCTCGACCAGCCCGGACACGATCAGCAGGGAGGCAGCTCCGGCGGCCAGGCCCAGCGAGCTGAGCGCCGCCCTGCTGAAGGCCTCACTGCGGCTGAGCAGGCCTGGCCGGAGGATGGCGTCGCCCACGTACAGCCCGGTGGCGCCGGCGATCACGATGATGCTCAGCTCAAGGACACCATGCGGAACGATCAGCGACCAGAAGGCGAGGTCGTAGCCACCCTGGTGCACCGCCGCCGCGATGGTGCCGAGCATCCACCCGTTGGCAGCGAGGATGAACGCCGTGGGCAGACCCGCCAGCGCGCCACCGAGGAAGCAGACGGCGGCGACCTTGATGTTGTTGGTGATGATCACCGTGCCGAGCAGAGGCGCATTCGGCAGGCTGTTGACCTGGCCACGGGCGAGCTGGTCGAAACCCGAGGCGGGGATGAGCGAGTTGCGCAGGTCCGGTCGCAGGTCCACCGCCAGCCAGCCGGCGATCGCCCCGCCGGCCAGCAGCGCGAGGCTCACGAGGACGTAGGTTCGGCGCGCCCTGAAGGTGCGCGGGATGCCGAGAAGGAAGCCGCGCACCAGGTCGGGTGCGTGCACGGGGGACGACCGGAACAGCACCGGGTGGGCGCGTGCGCAGAGGTTGTTGAGGAAGACTGTGATGTCCTGGTCGGGGAAGTCGCGGCGCGCGATGGCGAGGTCGCTGGCGGCGTCGCGGTAGAGCGCGCCGAAGCGCTCGAGCTGGGCCGCCGGGACGTCGCGGAGCCGGCCCCGGCGGCCAGTCCGCAGCAGGGTCTCGAGCTCCTGCCAGCGCTCCCGCCGGGCGGCGATGAAGGCCTCGACGGTCATCGCGATCCCCGCGCGCTCAGCTGGAGGTAGAGGCGCTCCAGGAAGAGCTCCGGGGGCCACTGCCTCTCAGGCGCGTTTGCCGGCACCTGCATGCGGTCGAGCAGCCGGGCGCTCATGTCGCCGGCCAGCCGCGCCCGCAGCGGGGGGGCCAGACCGGGGCGGCTCAGGAAGGTGTGGACAGCAGCCAGCTCACGCTCACCGAGACGGTCGACGCCGTCGATGACCGGGCCGGCGTCGGGGGTGCGAACCAGCAGCGGCGGCGGCGCCACCACCGCCGCGAAGGATTGGGTGGGGCGCACCCGGACCACCACGGTGCCGGCGAGGAAGTCGCCGATGCGGCGCGAGTGCCGGTTGCAGAACATCACCACGACGCCGACGCCGAGAAGCACGTCAACCACGCGAGCGACGTTGCGGATGAACAGCTGACCGGCGGTGGCCGCGGCGCCGGAGATGTCGAGCACCTGCAGGTGACCGGCCGACTTGCCCGGGGTGCGGCCCCCGGTGACCATCTCGCAGACCGTGAAGTAACCGACGTACACGAGCAGCGCGACGCCGCCGATGGCGAGAGCACCGACCGCCGCGTTGGTGGAGCTGCCGGCCCCGATGGCGCCGGCCATGCCGACGCTGACCGCAAAGATGAGCACGCCCACGATCAGCGTGTCGATGATCTGGGCGATGGTGCGGCTGCCCAGGCCGGCGACGTCGTAACCGATGCCGACGTTGTCGGAGGTGCTCACCCGGAGCACGTCGTGCTGACTCATGCCCACGATGCATCGTGCCATAGGGGCCGGGGCCGCTGCCGCGGCGCGACGAGTCTGCGTCAGCGCGCGTACCATGCGCGCCGCCGGTTCAGAGCGAGCACCAGGAGGCGGGCATGGCCGAGGTCAAGGCGGAGCTGGTCGGCAACCTCTGGAAGATCGTCACCGAGGTGGGCCAGCAGGTCGAGGAGGACGACACGCTGATGATCCTCGAGTCGATGAAGATGGAGATCCCCATCACCTCGCCCATCAATGGCACCGTCACGCAGATCCTCGTCGCCGAAGGGGATGTCGTTCAAGAGGGGCAGACCGTGGCGGTCGTGGAGTAGCTCTCGGGAAGACGGCGAGGGGGAGCTGGCGCCTCTTGCGCTCAGCTCCCCTCGTTTGATCTACGGTGCGAAGGTGCCCGTGTAGATCTCCTCGTCGTTGGCCGGGAGCCCGTTGGGCTCTGTGGCCGTGCACGGCATTGGCGGGTTGCCCGGACCCGTTGCGGTGCCGGGGCAGAGGAAGAGGTCGGTGTTGCGGGTGTCCGACCAGATGGGATGGATGTCGGTCACGGCGGTCAGGCCCGTGTAGTCGCCGTAGAACTGGCCGCCCTTGGGCCCTTCGAACTGCGTCGGTGCCGGCATCGAGCTGGTTGTGACGCGCTGCTGGTTGAAGGTGGACAGGCCGCTGCTGGTCGAGAGGCTGTAGTCGGACGAGCCGGCGGTCTCATCGGTGCCGTACTGACGGTCGTAGTAGTCGACGGCGAAGGTGCCGCTGGTTGTAAAGGCAGTCCACTGCCAGAACTGGTCGGTGCCGTTCTGGGCGGTGCCCTGCGTGACCAGGGCCTCGGTGCGGGGGTCGGCGTTTGCAGATCCACCGCTGAAGGTCTTACCACCGTCATTGGACACGCTCATCAGGATCTTGTTGTTGCAGGCTCCGGCTGTCTTGACGCCCGTGTACAGGTCCTGGCCGTCAGTCGAGGAGAAGCTGGCCGGCATGCATCCGTTGGACTCGTTGGAGTCCTTGTTGATGTACGAGCCGAGAGTGACCACGACCTGCTGGGAGTTGGTCGGGTTGACCTGGCCCGAGGAGTAGTTGCTCGCACGGAACACCGACACTGTGGATGTTCCCTTCTCCGGGATGCAGGCGCGGAACGGATCGGCACCGGCGCCCTGGTAGGTGTCGCAGTCGGGAAGGTCGTAGTAGTCGCTGACCTTCACCGGTGAGCTGAAAGAGGCGCCTCCGTCGCTGGACTTGGAGAGGAGGATCTGGTTGTGGTTGTCCTTGCTGCCCTTGAGGGGGTTGTTGAAGTTGTTGTAGCTGACGTAGAGAGCGCCGTCCTTGCCGACGAAGGGCGTCGAGAACTGGTTCTCGTTGCAGGTGCCGTTGGGGTTGCTGATGCCATACGTGATGGTGCAGAGCGCGCTGGTCTTGCTGACCAGGGCCCGGGCGCTGAAGGACTGCCCGTAGTCACTGGAGTGGGACTCGTAGATGTAGGCGGATCCGTCGGCCGCGAACTCGGTCCAGGTCACGTACACGCGGTCGCGGAAGGGGCTGCCCATGTCGTTGTCGACGGTCAGCAGCTCCTTGTCCTCGAACGGAGCGCCCGTGTTGTTGAAGGCGAAGGTGACCTGGTGGCCGGGGAAGTTCCAGGAGGCTCCGCCGTTGCCGGTGGACCGGAAGACGGCGAAGGTGCTCGACTGATCGGGGTTGCTCGAGGTGGCGTTGCCGCGGTTGAAGAGCTGGCACGCCATGTACGCATTGCCCCTGCTGTCCCAGGCCACCGAGGTGTCACCACCGCCCTGCCAGTACTGGCGGGCGAAGCCGCCGAAGTTCGCCCCGCTGGTGAACCCGTTCGGCACCGTCGAGTTGTTCCAGGTCTGGCCGTTGTCGGCGGAGTACGAGGAACCGCAGGTGCCGTCACCGCGGAGGTAGTCGTTGTCGCTGGCGACCAGCTGGTTGGGCGTGACTGGGTTCTCGGCGATCGACGTCTCGTTGTTGGCCTGGCCTCGTCCCTGCAGGTTGGAATCGGTGAGGTTCAGGCAGTTGACGTTGACCTTGATGTTGTTGGCACCCTGGTTGGCCGCGCATTGGCCCGTTGCCGAGGGGATGTAGTTGTCGGCAGCGCCGGAGGCCCCGCTGGCGGAGCGGTAGCTCGAGGGGGCTGTGTTGGGCGCGCCGTCCACCCCTCCGCCGTTGTCGGACGACCCGAGGATGGCGACGAGAGCGCTGGACGCCAGCTTTTTCTGCATCTTGGTGAGGTTCTGGAAGCCGAAAGCCGCCTGTACCTGAACCGGCCCGCTGCGCAGCGCCAGCGATCCCGCGGCCAGCGCAGCGATGACACACACGATGACGGCGACCCGTCGCTTCATAAAGCTCTCCCCTTCGATCACACCGAACGTGAGCGGCGGACACTAACACCCTGGTTTGCCGATATTCAAGCGGACTGGACCGCTCGTCAGACCGGGGGCACCCCGTGCTTGCGCCAGGCGCGCTCGCGGTGCTTGGTCTGCGCGGAGTCGAGCGCATTGCAGATGACCAGGCGGGTCTCCGCAGGGTCGATGACGTCGTCGATCATCGCCCAGCTGGCGGCGACGTAGGGGTCGATGGTCGCGCGCACGGTCTCCACCAGCTTGGCGCGCTCCATCTGAGGATCCTCCGCGGCGGCGATCTGCTTGGTGAAGATGATGTCGACCGCGCCCTCCGGGCCCATCACCGAGATCTCCGCGCCCGGCCACGCCACCAGGGTGTCAGGCTCGTAACCGCGCCCGCACATCACGTAGTAGCCGGCGCCGTATGCCTTGCGCAGCACCACCGTCACCTTGGGCACGGTGGCCTCGCTGACCGCGTAGAGCATCTTGGCGCCGTGGCGGATGATGCCCTGCCTCTCGACGTCGGTGCCGACGATGAAGCCGGGGACGTCCTGGAGGAAGAGCAGCGGCACGTTGAACGCGTCGCAGAGCGTGATGAAGCGGGCGGCCTTGTCGGCCGCGTCGTTGTCCAGCGCGCCCCCCTTGTGCATGGGCTGGCTGGCCACGATGCCGCAGCTGCGCCCGTCGAAACGGGCCAACGCGGTGACGATGTTCTTGGCCCAGGTCGGCTTGATCTCGAAGACGTGGCCGTCGTCGACCAGACGCCTGATCACCTTGCGAACGTCGTAGGCGGCGCGTCGAGAGACCGGCACCAGCTTGGCGAAATCGTCGATGCGGCGCTCGCGCGGATCTCCGGTGGCGGTGCGCGGCGGCGCATCGCGATTGTGCGAGGGCAGGAAGGACAGAAACTCGCGCACCGCGGCGATGCAGGCCGCGTCATCCTCGACCTCCAGGTCGCCGACGCCGCTGACGTAGCAATGCACCTGGCTGCCGCCCATGTCGTGGTCGGTGGTCTCCTCGCCGGTGGCGGCGCGCACCAGGCGGGCGCCCCCCAGCGACATGCTGCTCGTCTCCTTGACCATGGGAACGAAGTCGGCGAGGCCGGGGATGTACGCGGTGCCGGC
>DATBEL010000011.1:0-5769 GCA_036276135.1 Candidatus Dormiibacterota bacterium | reverse complement strand
GAGAGGGTGCGCATGGCCCGCGTGCTCGACGACCTCCCCCAGACGACCGCGCGCTTCCGCGATGGCCGGGCGTCGTTCGCCAACGTCGCGCTGATCGCCCGGCTGGCCGGGGACGTCGGCGTCGAGGCGACGCGGTCTGTCGAGGACACCCTGGTCGGCGCGGCGGCGACGCTCGACGTCGGCCGGATGAGCCGGCTGGTCGCCTTCACCCGCTACCGTCTCGACGCCGACGGTGCCCTGGAGCGGGACATTCGCAGCCACGAGCACCGCTGGGTCTCCTGTGACCAGACCTTCGGCGGCGTCTTCGTGCTCCGCGGCGAGCTCGACGCCGAGGGTGGCGCGCTGGTCAAGACGGCGCTCGACGCGCTCAGCGCGCCGGCCGGTCCGAGCGACGAGCGCCGGGGCTCGCAGCGCCGGGCCGATGCGCTCGTGGACCTGGCCTCCCGGCAGCTGCAGAGCGGGGATCTCCCCACCGCCCACGGCCAGCGTCCCCACCTCACCGTCACCGTCAGCCTCGACGCCCTGCAGCGCCGCGACGGTGCGGGGGCTGCCGAGCTGGGGGGCGCCGGGGCGATCCATTTCGAGACCGCCCGGCGGATCGCCTGCGATGCGGTGCGCACCGTTGCCGTCGTGACGGCCGGCGGAGAAGGTGGATCGGCGGCGAGCGATGTCGATTGCGGGCCGGCAGGTGAGCCCACCGCCCCGGTCGACCGGGATGCGGGGTCCACGCCGGGCACCACTCTCTCGGTCGGCCGGGCGACGCGCACCATCCCGGCGGCGATCCGCACCGCGCTGGTCCTGCGTGACAAGGGCTGTCGCTTCCCGGGCTGCGACCGCCCGGCGGAGTGGACGGACGGCCATCACATCGAGCACTGGGCGGACCTCGGCGAGACCGAGGTCCCCAACCTGGTGTCGCTCTGCCGCCGCCACCACCACATGGTTCACGAACGTGGCTGGAGCATTCGCCTGGAACCGGACGGGACCGTCACCGTCGCCGAGCCGCGGGGACGCCCGCCGGTGGTGCGCCGGCTGTAGGCGGCGCGTCGCATGACGGTACGCTGGAGGTCGAGCCCAGACCGTCGACTTCAACGCACCCTCCTGAAGCTGGCGACGCCGCACGCGACCCCCTGACCCCCAGCCGGCGCCTAGATGAGATCTCCCACCTCGCGAATGGCGTCGATGGCCGCCGGTACATCCAGCCCAAGCAGCCCGGACGCCTCGGATAGGGAGATGGCCGTGCCGCCGCGCACCTCCACATTGATCAGCCGGTGGCACTGCACGAGCAGGTCCAGATCGGCGTCACTCATCGGTTGCACCGCCATGACGCCGCGCATCACGACCCAGTCGCGTGTCACGCGGAAACCGAGCCCGGCGAGCTTGCGGCCGTGGGTTGCGATGTCGCTGAATCCGGGACACCATGCGCCGTCGACCCGGCCGACCTCGGTCTTGACACCCAGCGGTGCGAGAGCGGCGTCGAACCAGTGGTGCAGCGAGCGAACCATCCAGTCCAGTGGCAAGGGTTGACCCGGCAAGGGGACTCCGATTGCGCACAACCCCAGCCACGCGTCACCGCCGACGATGAACGTGCCGCCAGCAGGGCTGGTGACGACCGCGGGGATACCCTGGACCTGACGGACGCGCTCCATCAGCTCGGTGTTCCTGGCCAGCCCCGCGCCGACGGCCACGCGACGCACGGTTGTGCGCAGCTGTATCGCGACGTCCCCGGCGACCGGCGTGATGTGCCACGGTATTTCCGGAGGATCATCGACGTATCGCTCGGCGGAGATCTCCGTCACCCTGACGTGCGCGGCCTCGCCGTCGCGCGGCGACGTCACGACGGTGGATCTCTGGTTGTCGTCCACGATCCCAGACTAACAGTGGGCGCGGATCAGCCAGCCGTCTCAGCCCAGCTCGTGGCCCGCCGGCACGCGATGGTGGATGGCGCGCACGCGATGCACCGTCGGCAACGAGAGTCTGTCTCCCAGGGCGCGCCCCAAGGGGACGCCGAGACCGGTCGCCGCGTCCCATCCGAGGTGCGCCGGGTAGGCGCCGTTGTCGCCGGTGCTGATGTCGGTGAACGCCCTGTCCCTGGCTGCGTACAGGTCGGGGAGAACGTTGCCCAGGCGATGATCGTTCGACGCCGAGATGAGTGCGAAGAGCGCGGTCCAGAGCGGCGCGACGGCAGACGTGCCACCGACCACTGTGTCAGCGCCGCGATGATGGATGACGTACCCGGTAAGGGGATCGGCGTTGCCCGCGACATCGGGCACCCCGCGCCCGGCGACGCCCGTGTCGACGCTCCTCGGACTGATGCCCGCGGCCAGTTGGTACCGGGGGGTCGCGAAATGTGCGCTGACGCCTCCACCGGTGGCCCCTTGACCGACGCGGAGCTCGTTCCAGGCCTCCTCGCGGATGCGCTGGCCACCGTCCGCGAAGAGTCGAGTGCCGCCGCAGCCGACGGCATTCGGCGCCGATGCCGGATGGTCGGCATGCTGGCGTCCGTCTTGTCGCGCGTCGGTGGAGCCGTTGTCACCGGCCGCAACACTGTGAACAATCCCGCGAACCGCGCCGAGCTGGAAGGCGCGGTCCATCGCATCCATCGCGGCGGGCGTCCAGCGGTCTTCGGGCGCCCCCCAGCTGGTCGACACCGCCGCGTAGTCGCGACCGTCGGTGGCAAACGCGGCCTCAAGGTTGGTGAACCCGCGGTCGGTGTTGGGGGCGTACTTGATGACGATCTGTACATCGGCCTGCGGTGCGCAGCGCGCCAGCACCCCGGCGATCACCTGCCAGTCGAGCGCCACCTCGGTGTCGGGGCCGAAAGGATCCGAGAGTGGGCCCCAACCCTGCACCGCCTCCTCGACGATACGCAGTCTCGGGTTGCCGGCGGTGAACGCGGCCAGGTCGGCTCGAAGCACCGCGCCGCCGAGCTCGGCGATGCCGACCGTGATCCGCGTGTCGGCACCGCCGTCGGGCAGCACCGGGAAGTCATAGATCTCTGCCAGCTGCTCCGGCGTGTAGCTGTACGGTGCCGCCACGCCGCGCGGCAGAACCGCAAGCCGAGGCCGGGCGACGGGTCGGTTGCCCAACCCGAGGGCGGAAGTGACGATGCCATCCAACTCGCGGGGGACGCTCAACTCCTCGCGGTGATCGCGGTAGACGCGGACTGTGCCGGTGCGTATTTCGCGTTCGACCCAGCGCTCGACGCTGACCGAGAAGGCGCGCGCCAAGGTGCCGACAGAGCCGCTCACATCGAGTGTGTTGGTGGCGCGGTCGAGCCGGCGAACGCGCAGCCCGGCGGCACCGGCCCACCTGCTCACGGCGGCGACGTCATCAGCGTGCGCTCCGGCAACCTCGGTCAGCTCGCGCGCGCCGATGTAGCGCCGCAGCCGCACCGGCGTGGCCTGCTGGCGTGCCAGCCGGACGCTCACGCTCTCGACGCGCGGGTTCTCGCGGAGGTGCAGGGTCATCGCCGCGGGCGCCGCAAGCTCGCTCGTGGTGAGAGGGCGTGTGCTGACACTGGTCGAGTCGGTCGGGTGGAGCCGTGCACTGCCGGCGAGACGGACGGTTGCGCCCATGGCAACGAACCTCGTGAAGCCGCTGGCGAGGCCGGCGACGTGGAGAAAAGCCGCCGATCCTGCCACCACTCCGGGCACCCGTTGGGACAGTGCGCCGTGTCTGGCGCGCGTGGAGTCGCTTTGTCCGGTGGCCGTCCGTCAGCTGGCGGTCGCGCGCACTGACTGCACGCCGTCCTTCAGCGGGCCGTGGCGCGAACCGACCGCAACCCATCCGTCAGCGGGCCGTGGCGAAGTGCCATGCAGGCGGCCGGTCAGCGGGCGGCCGTGCGCACCGATTCGATGGCAGCCAGCGCGGTGTGGTTCTCCAGGGACGAGGTGTCACCGGGATCGTTGCCGAGATACACAGCGCGCACGATGCGGCGCAGCACCTTGGCGTTGCGCGTCTTCGGCAACTCCGAGACGGCGAGCACCGCACTCGGCTTCAGAGCCTTGCCCAACTCCGCTGTCACGCAGTCCGACAGCTCAGCCCGCAACGCCTGGGTATCCGCGGTGCCGGACTGCAGGACGACGAAGCACAGCAGCGCCTCACCCTTGACCAGGTCCGGTATGCCGATGGCCGCAGCCTCGGCGACCGCGGGGTGGGCGACAAGCGCCGACTCGACCTCGGCCGGCCCCAGCCGTTTGCCCGCCACCTTGATGGTGTCGTCGCTGCGGCCGCGGATATACCAGAGCCCGTCGTCGGCGATCTCCGCCCAGTCGCCGTGGACCCAGATGTCCGGCCAGCGCGACCAGTAGGTTTCGAGGTATCGCTCGCGGTCGCGCCAGAAGCCCTGGGTCATCCCCGGCCACGGGGACCGCACCACCAGCTCGCCAACCTGGCCATGCACGCTGTTGCCATTGTCGTCAAGAACGTCGGCGTCCATGCCCGGGCACGGCCCCGCGAAAGCGCACGGGTTGAGCGGCGTCAGCATGTTGCCCCCAAGGATGCCGCCGCTCACCTCGGTTCCCCCGCTGTAGTTGATGATCGGGCAGCGCTCCTGGCCGATCTTCTGGAGGAACCACATCCAGGGGTCGACGTTCCACGGCTCACCGCTGGAACCGAGGACTCGAAGAGATGAAAGGTCGTGCGCACCGACGGGCTCGTCGCCGTGGCGCATCAGCGCGCGGACGACTGTCGGCGCCACACCGAGCACGGTGACGCGATGACGCTCGACCACGGACCAGAGGCGACCCGGCCCCGGATGGTCGGGCACCCCCTCGAAGAGCACCAGCGTCGCCCCGATGGTGAGTGCGCCGCAGATGGCCCACGGGCCCATCATCCAGCCGATGTCGGTGAACCACAGAAGGCGGTCCGCAGGACCGACATCGAAGCAGTGCGCCATGTCCTGCGTCGACTTGACGGGGAAGCCGCCCTGCACGTGGACGGTGCCCTTGGGACGGCCTGTGGTTCCGCTGGTGTAGATGAGCATGAAGGGATCGTCTGCGTCGCTGTCGTGCGTCTCTGAAACCGACGGCTGCGCGGCCGTCACCTCGTCGTACCAGACATCGCGCGGGCGTTGCATGGCGACGTCGAGATTCCCGAGCCGGCGAACCACCATCACGTGTTGTAACGACTGCGTCTGCTCGGCGACCTGGTCAGCGACGGGCTTCATCGGCACCGGTGAACCCCTGCGTGGGAAGCCATCGGCGACGACGAGCACCTTCGCTTCGCAGTCCTGCAGCCGCGCTGCGATCGCGCCGGCACCGTAGCCACTGAAGAGCGGCGTGACAATGGCGCCAACCTTGGAGCACGCCAGGAAGGTGGCGACCGTCTCCGGGATCATCGGCAGGCAGAGCCCAACCACGTCGCCCGGGCCCACCCCGAGCTCACGCAGCGCATTCGCGCAGCGAGCGGTCTGCGCAGCAAGCTCCAGGTACGTCCAGCTGCGCACGGCGCCGTCGTCGCCCTCCCAGGCGACGGCCTCCCGTCCGGGTGTGGCCTCCGCCCATCGATCGACGGCGTTGGTGGCGAGGTTGAGCCGGCCGCCGCTCCACCACCGTGTGAACGGCAGGCCCTCCGATACGTCGCGCATCCGGCTGGGTCGCTGCCGCCAGCCGATGCCGATGTCGTCGATGGTCGCGCCCCAGAAACGCTCCGGGTCGCGTCGGGCCAGGTCGTTGAGCTCCTCGAGCGTGTCGACCCCCAGCCCGGTCATGAACGACCGGAGCCGGCTGCTCTGCACCTGTTCGGGCGTTGGCGTCCAGGCGAAGGACG
>DATBEL010000010.1:0-13183 GCA_036276135.1 Candidatus Dormiibacterota bacterium | reverse complement strand
GGAGAGCCGCGAGGGCGAGCGCGGCCCACACGCTGCTGCTCAGGAAGGGGGGCCGGGCAAGCGGTGTAGTGCTGCTGGCGGCAATGCCTGCGCCGGCGGAAGCGCTGGCCGTCGACGCACCCGTGGTGCCGTTGGGCGAGGGCTGACCGGTGGTGTGCGACCCAGCTGCCGCTGCCGCCGCCGGCAGCGACGGCGATGCTCGGCCCGCGGTTGTTGATGGAACGCCCGCCGCCGTGGCCCTGCGGATCGAGGTCGCGCTGCTGACCGGTGGCGGAGTGGCGGCGACGGGTGCGGGGCAGACGCCGGCGGGGCTGGGCGGGACGAAAGAATCGCTCTGGCCCTCGTAGCGAAAGCCCTCGGCATCGCCGTCACGAAAGGTCTGCGATGAGATGCCCAGGTTTGACGTTTGCCAAGCGCCGCCGCCGCGGCTGACGAACATCGCCCAGTAGCTCGTGCTAAAGCAGTTCGACGGGTACGTTGCCGGTTCGCCCTGGATCTGGCAGACCGCCTTGCCGTACGAGCCGAAATCGACGGTTTTGTATGGCACTTGGCTGAGATTGAGAAGTTGCTCGCCGGTCACCTGGGTCCCGGAGAAGGACACGCAGGCCTTGGTCACCGCACCGTTGCCGTGTTCAACGACGAGCGCGGCGTGATGCGCCGACGACGCCTGCGCGCATCCGGCAGCGACCGGGCCCACCCTGGCGACGGCGCCGGCCAGAGTGAACCCGGTGAGAACCGGGAGGCTTGCAGCGGCCAGGCGAAGAGCCCTCATGGGCAGTCCGCGCGTCTCCCCCGGAGCCCGACACCGAGGCACGCGGCGCCGAGCGCGACCAGGAACAAGGCCAGCGGCGGCGCGCTGCCACCAGCCGTGGCGCCGCCGGTGGACGGCACCGGGGGCCCCGTGGACACGGCCTTGACGGCACCGGTTGGCGCGGGCGTCGGCGTCGACGCTGGTGGGGGCGACGTCCCCGCAGCGATGTCGGTGGCTGTCGCGTATGGCTTGAGCACCAGCGCCTGGGGGATGGCGGAGGTGGTGAAGGCGTCGGGAACGGTGTTCCCCGGGAAGATGTAGCCGCCGCTGCCGTGCGGGTCGGCGAACGACTCCAGGTTGGTGAGCGGGTTGTGGCCTCCCTTCCGCCATGCAGCGCCTGTCGGGTCCTGGCCGATGGCGACCAGGGCCTGGATGACGATGGCGTCGCTGTCGGGGTCGCTGCTGCCGGTGGTGCCGAAGCTGAAGCCTCCGTCCGGCTGCTGTGCGGAGTGAAGGTAGATCGTGACGGCCGGGGTGGCGGTGACCACGCCCGCCCTGCCCAGTGCCTGCATGACGATGCCCGTGTCGTTGGTGTCGCTCGAGGTGTCACCGCAGAACGAAGGCGGCGTCGCGGCGGCGTCGTTGATGGCGTATCCGAAACCGCCGCCGGGTCGCTGCGCGCACCGGAGCCACCCGGTGGCGTGAGCCGGCAGGCTGTGCCCGGCGGCGAGGTCGGCGAGGACCGCGAGCGACTGCGAGAACGCGTTGGCGGTCTCGATGGTGGCGTTGCCGTTGTGGAAGGCACCGTTGGGCTCGAGGAAGCCGCCACCGCCGGCCGGCGCGTTGAGCTTGGTCAGCCAGGCCGACGCGTCGATGGCGGCCGGCTTGCCGGCGGCCACCCAGGCGAGCACGTACTTGGCGGCGCCGCCCGCGGTGCTGATCGCCGACGCATGGGTGCTGAGGTAGTGGTACGCCGTGGTGCCCGACGCACCCTTCAGGGTGGCCGGGTCGAAGCCGCTGTCGGCGACGCTGATCACGGTGTCCTCGGTGGCGCCGAGGGAGCCCGCGATGCTGCCGTTGGTGCCCACCTGGCCGTACAGGTAGCGCAGCGCGGCGTTGGCCTGGGATGTCGCCGGGGTTGCCGCGAACACCGTCGCGGCCAGGAACAGGGCGGTCATGCCGAGAGCGGTCAGAGTCGCGCCGACCGCTGCAAAGTGGCGTCGCATCGAGGTCTCCCCACGGCGCGTGGAGTCCCGCAACGATGAGACCCTCGCCGCATGAGGGGCCCACCTTCCCGTTTCGCGCGGGCTCAGAGTGGTTCCGCCCCGACGGAGGTCTCCTGGCTCACGGATCAGTGCAGCTCGGCCGTCTTCCCAGGACCGTGTCCCAGTGACCGGTGGCCGGCTGCTCCCCGTTGACAGTTGCGCGACAGCCCCGGATTCTCACCGGATTCCCTGTCGCCGGAGCGCGGTGGCGAAAGTCTATCAGTCGACGGTGATGGTCACCGGGACGTTGCCGCGGACGGCGTTGGAGTACGGGCAGCGCCGGTCTGCCTCGCCGACGAGGTCCTGCGCGATGGCGCGATCGGGGATCGACGGCAGGGTCACGTGGAGCTCGACGGTGATGCCGAAACGGCCCTCACCGATGGTGCCGAGCCCGACCCGCGACCGCACCGTCGAGTCGTCGGCGACGAGATCGCGGCGGCGCGCGATGCCGAGCAGCGCACTCTGGTAGCAGGCGGCGTAGCCGAGCGCGAAGAGCTGTTCGGGGTTGGTTCCCGGGCCGGCGTCGCCGCCGAGCTCGCTCGGGCTGGAGAAGTCGACCTCCAGCCGGCCGTCGGACGTGGCGCCGTGGCCCTTGCGCCCGCCGGTCACCGCCGCCTCGGCGGTGTACAGGATCCGGGTCGACTGCCTGGTGGTCGTGTCGGTGTCGGTCATCGAGGTCTCCTCGTGCAGCGCGCTGGCGGCGAATCGACGACCCCCTCGCCGAGCATCGTACAAAGTCGCCAGCTCGGCCATGCCGCGGGGATGACGCGCGGACAGCGTTCCGAACTGGGCGGGCCGGTAGACTGATCTCATGTCACGCGCCATCGCCGGTCCGGTCGCGGTCATCTCCATGCATGCCTCCCCGATCGGGGCGCTGGGGCGCGGCGAGAACGGCGGCGGCAACCTCGCGGTGCGCCGGCTGTGCGAGGGGCTGGCCGCGTGCGGCATCCCCACCGACGTCTTCGTCCGGCGCGACGACACCGTGTCGCCCGACGAGGAGATGATCGCGCCGATGAGCCGCCTGGTCCGGCTGCCCGCCGGTCCTCGCGCGGCCATCCCCAAGGCCGGCCTCGTCGAGCACGTCGACACCTTCACCCGCGCCGTCATCGCCCACGCCGCCAGCGAGCGCCGTCGCTACGCGGTGGTGCACGGGCACTACTGGCTGGGCGGGTTGGTGGCCCAGCAGCTCCGCGACGTCTGGCTGGTGCCGTGGGTGCAGTCCTTCCACACCCTGGCGCGCACCAAGGCGCGGGCCGGCCTTCCCCTGGATGAGCGGCGCGCGCTCGCCGAGACACGCCTGGTGGCGAGCGCCGACCGCCTGGTGACCGGCAGCGTCGCCGAGGCGCGCGACCTGATGCGGCTGTACGGCGCCCCGCGGAGCCGGATCTGTGTCGCCCAGCCCGGCGTCGATCTTCGCGTGCTGCGCCCGCGCGACACCGAGCGCCTGCGCGACGAGCTCTCGCTGACCGGCCACCGCGTTCTCCTCTTCGCCGGCCGGCTCGAACCGCTCAAGGGGGCGGACACGCTGCTCCATGCCGTGGCCACGCTCTGTGAGGAGCCGCGCTTCGACGACGTGGTCACGCTGGTGATCGGCGAGGACAGCGGCGACGGCGCCGCCGCCGGTGGGGAGCGGCGCCGGCTCGAGGCTCAGGCGGGCACGCACGGGCTCGGCTCACGGGTGCGCTTCCTCGGAGCCGTGGAGCACGAGGACCTCGCCGGCTACTACGACCTCGCCGACGTGTTCGTGATGCCGTCGCTGACCGAGACCTTCGGCCTGGTCGCGCTGGAGGCACAGGCGCTCGGCACCCCGGTGGTGGCCAGCGCGGTGGGCGGCCTCACCGAGATCATCGCCGACGGACTCACCGGCACCCTGGTCGCCGCGCGCCAGCCCCAGGCGTTTGCCGACGCGATCGCGACCCTGCTGGACGATCCCGAACTGCGCGAGCGCATGGGCGACGCCGCCCGTGTCCGCGCCGCCACCTTCACCTGGGAACGGATGTCCGACCGGCTGGCCGCCATCTACGGCCGGGTCACGCGTCCCGACATCGTCACCGCCACGCCGTGCGGGTACGCCGACGACGAGGCGATGGCGATCGCCGGCTGAGCGTCAGCCGGCCAGCGCGTCGGCGGCGCGTGCGGCGCGCGCCCGCACCAGCCCGTCGCGGCCCTCCATGAGGATGCGCCGGCAGCTCACCTGCAGCTCGCCGCCGTCGATGAGGCGCTCGACCGACGCGATCGTGGCCGCGTCGGCGGGCTCGTCGGGGAACAGCCCCTGGGTGACCACCCTGGCGACCTCGTACTCGCGTTCGGACCAGGTCGCCGGCACCGCCTTGAGGTAGGCGGCGACGTACTTCCCGGTCAGCGCCACCTGGTCGCGGCCGCCGGCATGGAACCCGCCGGCGCTGAACAGCCCAGCGGTGAAGCCGCTCAGGGCGGCCTGCAGCCGGGCGCGTCCCAGCGAGCTGCCTTCAACCGCCGCCGCCCACGCCGCGGCCTTGGCCTCGGCGGTGGGCCGCGCCGACAGGCAGGCGTCGGCGCGACGCTGTCCGGCGTCGGTGGGGTCGACCTCGAGGGCGGCCATGATCTCGGCCGCGCCGGCGCGCCCCTCTGTGGCCAGCCGGGCGAGGAGCAGCCAGCGCAGCTCGACATCGACCTCGAGCCCGGCGATCTGCACCACGCCGTCGATGAGGCCCGCCACGGTGTCGAGCTGCGCTTCGTCGCGGGCGGTGGCGGCGAGGCAGCGGGCCCAGACCAGCGGCGCCGGCGTGCTCGGCAGCCGGGCCAGGGCCGCGTTGGCCAGGGTGGCGAGGGCCTGGCCACGCTTGTGGTCGGCGGTGTAGCGCTCGGCGACCACCGCCGCGGCGGCGAGGAGCCGTTCGAGCACCAGCTCGTCGGTCTCCTGCGCGGTCTGTGCCACCACCGCCGCCACGAACGCGCCGGCGCGGAGCTCGGCGTCGCGCGCCATGTCGTGCAGAGCAGTCCAGCACAGCGAGCGCGTGTGCGCGTCGTCGATGGCCGCCACGCCGCCGTCGAGCAGGGTCGCCAGCGACGCGGCGTCGAAGCGCAGCTTTGCGTAGGACAGGTCCTCGTCGTTGGCGATGACCACGGCGGCCACCGGTTGGCCGGCGAGCTCGGGGATCGCCGACGCGCCGCCGGTGATCTCCACGACGACGGCGGTGCGGCGGTGGATGCCGTCGCCGTCGCGGTCGTACAGGCCGACGTTGACGTGGTGCGGGCGCAGAACCCCGGCCGCCGCATCGGGGAGCTGGCGGAGCGAGACGGCGGCGTAGCGGCCGCCGTCCGTCGCCGGGGACGCCGTCAGGGTGTTGACGCCGGCCGTCTCCAGCCACACGTGCGCCCAGCCGCTGAGGTCGCGGCCCGACTCGCGCGCCTGGTGGGCGAGGAAGTCGGTGCGCGTGGCGTTGCCCCAAGCGAACTCCCTGAAGTAGGCGCGGATGCCGGCCGCGTAGGGCTCGTCGCCGACCCACGCGATCAGCTGGCGCAGCGCCGAGGCTCCCTTGTGGTACGTGATCCCGTCAAAGTTGGCACGAATGGAGTCGGTGTCGGGGGCGTCGACGAGGATGGGATGGGTGGTGGAGAGCTGGTCCTGCTGCAGCGCGCGCGACTTGACCATGCCCGCGAAGTCGACCCACGCGCCAGGGAGGCCCAGGGCGTCGACGGCGAACGTGGCCTCGACGGTGGCGAACGTCTCGTTGAGCCAGAGGTCGCCCCAGTCGCGCATCGTCACCACGTCGCCGAAGCCCATCACGTGGGCCATCTCGTGGAGGATGACGTTGGCCCGCCGCGAACGCTGCGCCCGGGAGACGGGCCCGCGGTGGATGAACATCTCGTTGAAGGTGACGCAGCCCGGGTTCTCCATGGCGCCGAAGTTGGCCTCGGGGACGAACACCTGCGTGTAGGCCCCGAAGGGGTGGCCGTGGCCGTAGCGCTTCTCGAAGTGGGCCAGGCCACGACGGGTGATGTCGAAGATCTCGTCGGCCTGCCCGCGCAGGTACCGGGTGAGCGAGCGGCGGCACATCAGGCGCAGCGGTGTGTCGCGGTGCGGCGCGCCCTCGATGACGTCGTACTCGCCGGCCGCGACGGCGAAGAGGTATGTGGGCAGGGGAGGGGTGGTGGCGAAGCTCCACGTCGTCCGCCCGTCCGCGCTGCGCGAGCCCGCGACCGCGCCGTTGGCGCACACCATCCATCCGTCCGGCGCCTCCACGTGCATCGTCAGCATCGCCTTGAGGCTGGGTTGGTCGAAGCAGGCGAGCACGCGATGCGCGTCGAAGGGCTCGAAGCTGGTGTGGGTGTACACGGTGGCGTCGATGGGGTCGACAAAGCGGTGCAGCCCGACGCCGCTGCGGTCGTAGGCGCAGTCGGCCACGACCACCAGGTGGTTGTCGCCCTCGCGCAGTCCTGGGAGGTTCAGGCGGCGACCGTTGAACGCGTGCTCGTCGGCGGTCAGCTCATGCGAGTTGAGCACGACACTGTGGACGCGCGCCGCGGTGAGGTTGACGAAGGTGGCGGCGCCCTTCGTCCTGCAGCGGAAATCGACAGTGGTCTGCGAGGCGAATGTCGGCGCCGGATCATCGGCTCGCAGGGACAGCGACACCGCATACCGGATGTCACCGAGCAGCCTCGCCCGCTCGTCCTCCTCGACGCGAAGCTGGTTGTCGTTGGTGGTGACCACGCTGCATTGTGTCCTTCGCCGCGGCGGATCTGCGGTGGCACAACGCGCGTGGGGACGTAGTATGCGAGCCGTGACCTGCCAGCACTGTGGGGCTCAGGTGCCCGACGGCGACTACTGCACCCAGTGTGGGGCGCACCGCAGCCGCGGACCCGCACGCCTGCACGACTTCGTGCTCCGACCCGGCGAGCACGTCACCAGCCCGTCGATCTTCTCGACCCTCCTGCCCCGCCTGGCGCATTCCCGCGCGCACCTGTTTCGCTGGGCGCTGCTGGCTGGCGTCGCCGTGGTGGCGCTGCTCGCGGCCACCGGGCTGGTGGTCGTGGCCATCTGGGTGGCCGCGTTCATCGTCCCCGCGCTGTACATCGCCTACCTGCGCGAGGTCGAGATCTTCACTCGCGAGCCACTGCTGATCCTGCTCGGCACCGTCGTCGCCGGGGCCGCGCTCGGGGTGGCGGTGACCGCGGCGGCCGACAGCCTCGGCAGCGGGCTCGGGCCTGGTGGGGTGATCCTGCTGACCTGCGGGGTGGCCGTGGTCGCCGAGCTGCTCAAGCCGCTGGCCCCGCTGCTGCTGCTGCGCTCGCGCTTCCCCCACACGCTCGACGGGCTCGTCCTCGGGGTGGCGGCGGGCGCCGGGTACGCGCTCGCCCAGACGCTCGTCAACCTGGTCGGGGGGCTCGGCGGCACACCGCTGCGGACCGACCCGGCCAACTGGGTGTTCACCCTGTTCAGCGCCGCCCTGCTGATCCCGCTGCTGCACGGCTCCTGCACGGGCCTGGTCGCCGCGTCGCTGTGGCGACCCCGCGGTGGCCGCGACGCCGCGCTGCGCGCCGCCGGCCTGCCGCTGGCGGTGATCGCGGACGTCGCGTTCACCGCCGGCAGCGAGGTGCTCGACGACGGCGGGCTGAGCCCGCTGTTCGTGCTGCTGTGGCAGGCCCTGGTGGTCGGCGCGGTGCTGATCGCCATCCGCCTGCTGATCCACGCCGCGGTCATCGAGGAGGCCAGCGAGCACGGGCTGAGCGAGGTGGTGTGCCACCACTGCGGGCGGCGCGTCGAGGCCGCCGGGTTCTGCCCCCACTGCGGGGCCTCGCTGGTGGCCAGGACACCCGCCCTGGCCGCGCTCAAGCGCTGACGGCGTCGGTGGCGGCGCGGGCGGCGGGGTCGCAGCCCGGCCCGGAGAGCGCGTCACTGATGCGCTCCAGCGCGGCCTGAAGGGCCGCCGCCTCCTCATCGTCGAGGTGGCGGCCGAAGTTGTCCTGGACGCCGCGCAGGTGGAGGGCCGCGGCCCGCGCGAAGACGGCCTCGCCCTCGGCCGTCAGCACGGCGAACGCCCCGCGGCGGTCCGACGGGCAGCGCTCGGTGCGGAGCAGGCCGCTCGACTGCATGCGGTCGACCAGCCGGCTGACCCCACTCTTGGTCATCCGAGCGTGTGAGGTGAGCTCGTTGAGGCGCAGCCGCCGGTCGGGCGCGCCCTGGAGGCGGTACAGCACCTCGTACTGCGCCAGGCTGAGCCCGTGGCCGCGCTCCAGGTCGGCCTCCAGCCGCGAGGTCAGCCGGCTGTGCGCGTCGAGCAGCGCCATCCATGCCGCCAGCCGGCAGGAATCGGGTGGTTGGCCGCTCACGGTACCAGCAGAGCACAATCTGCCCGATGGCCGCCATCGACATCACCGAGGATGCCCATGGGACTGCGTGACCTGGTTCGGCCGCTCGAGAGCATCGAGTACCTCGACCCGTTCGCCGACTGGCTGGGCGGCACGGTCACACGGCTGACCGGCAGCGGGACGGTCAAGAGCGCGCTGAGCGGAACCTGGCTGGGGCATCCGCTGCACCCGGTGCTCACCGACGTGCCCATCGGCCTCTTCACCGCCGCCGGCGTGCTCGACCTCGTCGGCGGCCGGCGAGCCGACGACGCCACCAATGCGCTGACCGTCTTCGGCCTGCTCGCGGTGGCCCCGACCGCGGTGTCCGGGCTCTCCGACTGGGCGGACACGGTGGGACCGGAGCGGCGGCTCGGGCTGGTCCACGCCCTGGCCAACGCGGGCGGCTCGAGCCTGTTCGCCGCGGCCGTCCTCAACCGCCGCGCCGGCAACCGCGCCCTGGCCCACGTCTTCAACCTCGCGGCACTGGGCGCGCTGGCCATGGGCGGCTACCTCGGCGGCCACCTCGTGTTCGGGCGCGGCATCGGCGTCGACCACAATGTCTTCGAGGAGGCGCCCACGGAGTGGACGCGGGTGGCGCGCGACGAGGAGATCGCCGCCGACACGCCGGTGAGGGTCAGCGCCGCCGGCTTCGGCATGCTGCTCTACCGCGACCGCGGCCACATCCACGCGATCGCGTCCCGATGCAACCACGCCGGCGGCCCGCTGGAGGAGGGTGAGGTCGACGACGAGCTGTGCGTCACCTGCCCGTGGCACGGCAGCCGCTTCCGCCTCGCCGACGGTTCGGTGACGCGCGGCCCGGCGACCGCCCCCCAGCCCTCGTTCGCGGTGCGCGTCAGCGACGGCAACATCGAGGTCCGCCTCCGCGAGGTCTGACGGACCCATCGACGAGGCGACCCGGGCACCGCATGGCGCCGGCAACGGTCATGCGGTGCCGTAGACTGCGTCGCATCCTGCGGCCGCCTGCCGGCGCGGGGAGCAATCGACAGTCGCGGGGCCGCCCCGGCGACGTCAGGGGGTGCGATGGTCGACGCTGCTGCGGAGGAGGCCGGCGACAAGACGGTCGACGAGGACCGCCTGCTGGAGGGCGAGGACCCGAAGACGCCGTACCTCGACGACGCCACCCATTGGGTGACCGTGTACACCGAGCTGCTCGCGGTCAAGCGCGAGCTCGTCGGGGTGTCGGAGGAGCACCTGCCGGAGATGCAGCAGGAGGCGCGCCAGGAGGTGGCGTCGACTGACCTCGTGGTCCTCGACGCCGAGATGAAGCGCTTCTCGCGCCGGCTCGAGTTCTGGCGTGAGCGCTGCCTCCAGCTGGGTGGCCCGCCGCAGTCCTGAGGCCGTCAACGCGGCGCGAAGATGCCGCCGACGACGCGGCGCAGCGCGGTGCGCGGCACCAGGCGCACACCCTGCGCCAGGAGCGCGTTGCGCGCCCCCGGCACGCAGATGGCGTGGCCGCGGTCGAGCGCACCAAGCGCGCTCCTGACCACGGCGTCCGCGCTCATCGGCAGCGACCTGTCGAACAGCGACTGGACGCCGGCGACGTCGTCGAACTCCGTCCTGGTCGGTCCCGGGCACAGCGCCATGGCGCGGACCCCGGTGCCGTGCAGCTCCTGGGCGATCGCCTCGGTGAAGTGAAGGACGAACGCCTTGGTCGCCGCGTACGTCGCCATGTAGGGGATGGGCTGGTACGCCGCGGTGCTGGCGACGTTGACCACCGCGCCACCGCCGGCGGCAACGTTGCCGGGCAGAACCGCCGCGGTGAGCTCGTGGAGGGCCACGACGTTCAGGGCCACCTCGCCCTGCTCGCGCTCGGCGTCGAGGTCGACGAACCGGCCGCGGGTGCCGAACCCGGCGTTGTTGACCAGCAGCCACGGCCCCCTGGTGCGCAGCATCGCCACCACCGCGGCGCGGCCCTGCGCCGTCTCGAGGTCGGCGGGGTGCACCGACACCTTGACCTTGTGGTCGTGGCGCAGGGTGCGGGCCAGCGCTTGCAGCCGGTTCGAGCGTCGCGCCACCAGGGTGACGTCGTGGCCGCGCGCCGCGAGCTGGCGCGCGAACTCCTCGCCGATGCCGCTCGACGCGCCGGTCACCAGCACGGGAACCGACGCCGGTACCGGCTCCGTCACTGACAGCTCCTCGCTGACGCCGTGGAATGCTGCGAGTAGGGTAGGAGAGATGGTCCGCGCGGCGCGCGGGGACGCTCGGGAGGCGCCTTCGCGTCGCTTTGTTACGATCTCGACACGATGCTCTCGGACTTCGCGCCGATCCTCGTCTTCCTTGCCGTCTGCGTCGCATTTGGTGCCGGAGTCCAGGCGCTGGCCTCGTGGCTGGGGCCGCGCCGACCGAGCGCGGCAAAGGATCTTCCCTACGAGTGCGGCATCGTTCCGGTGGAGAGCGCGCGCCGCCGCTTCTCGGTGAGCTTCTACGTCACCGCGATGCTCTTCATCATCTTCGACGTCGAGTCGATCTTCCTGCTGCCCTGGGCGACGGTGGTGCGCCAGCTCAAGATCTTCGGCATCGTCGAGATGGGCATCTTCATCGCCGCGCTGCTCATCGGCCTCGTCTACGTGTGGGGCAAGGGAGCGCTGCGGTGGGATTGAGCGTCGACGCGGCCACCGGCCTGCCGATTCTCAACGCCGGGGCCGACGCGGGCGCGATCCCGCTGCCGCGCGTCGGCGACCTGGAGCGCACCGCGGCCAAGGCGGGAGCGATCACCACCACCATCGAGAAGGTCATCCAATGGGGCCGGTACAGCTCACTGTGGCCGTCGCTGTTCGGGCTGGCCTGCTGCGCCATCGAGATGATGGCCACAGGCGCGGCGCGCTACGACATGTCCCGCTTCGGCTGCGAGGTGTTCCGTGCGTCGCCGCGTCAGGCGGACCTGATGATCGTCGCCGGCCGCGTCTCGCAGAAGATGGGCCCGGTGCTGCGCCAGATCTACGACCAGATGCCCGAGCCCAAATGGGTGATCAGCATGGGCGCCTGCGCGTCGAGCGGGGGCATGTTCAACAACTACGCCATCATCCAGGGCGTCGACAAGGTGGTGCCGGTGGATGTGTACCTCCCCGGGTGCCCGCCACGCCCCGAAGGACTTCTCGACTCAGTCCTCAAGCTGCAGACGAAGATCGCCGCCGAGCGGCCCAGCTCCCTCCGAGGATAGTCCGCGTGACCACGACCCCCGCCTCCACCGCTTCGGCACGTCCGTCCCGCGGGCGACGTGCCGCGGACGTGCTCGCGCGCCAGATGCCGGAGGCCGTGATCCGCGAGATCGATGAGCACGGTGAGGTCACCCTGTACCTCGCCGTCGACCACCTGGTGCAGGCGATGAAACTGCTTCGCGACGACGGCGCAGCGCACTACACTCTGCCGCTGTTCGTCACCGCGGTCGACTGGCCCGACCGCGAGCCCGATGCCCCGCGCTTCGACGTCGTCTACCAGCTGCGCTCGCTGCAGCACAACGACGAGTGCAGGGTGATCGTGCAGGTGCCCGAGGACGCCCCGCAGGTTCCCACCCTCGAGCGGGTGTTTGCCGGGATGGACTGGCACGAGCGCGAGACGTTCGACCTCCTCGGCATCGAGTTCACCGGCCACCACGACCTCCACCGCATCCTGCTCCCCGAGGACTGGGTGGGACACCCACTGCGCAAGGACTACGTGAGCTTCGGCGAGCCGGTGGCGTTCACCCACAACCTGGAGTGGGCGCTGCCGGCGGCTGAGCGGCCCCGCGACATGCCCGGGAGCAGTCGCTGATGGCGGTGATGCCGCCACCCGGCGGTCCGGGGCTGCCGACGCGCGACCCGCAGTCGGACAGCTTCGACCGCGGCCGCGACCTGCTCGGTGTCGACACCGCCAACGACGCCATCGACCTGGTCCAGCTCGACGACGACACCATGGAGCTGAACATGGGGCCGCAGCACCCCAGCACGCACGGGGTGCTGCGACTCGTGCTGCAGCTCGACGGCGAGGTGGTGCGCGAGTGCCGCCCGGACATCGGCTTCCTGCACACCGGCTTCGAGAAGTCCTTCGAGTCGCACACCTGGCAGCAGTGCATCCCATTCACCGACCGGATGGACTACCTGGCCCCATTGTTCAACAACCTCGGCTTCTCGCTGGCCGCCGAGCGCCTCCTGCGCGTCGAGGTGCCGATGCGCGCCCAGTACCTGCGCGTGATCATGTGCGAGCTGACCCGCGTGGCCAGCCACTTCCTCTGGTACGGCACCACCGCGCTGGACCTCGGCGCCACCACCCCGTTCGTCTACGCGTGGCGCGAGCGCGAGAAGCTGCTCGACATCAACGAGCTGGTCAGCGGTGTGCGCATGCACACGTCGTTCATCCGCGTCGGCGGCCTGCTCGCCGATGTTCCCGATGAGTTCTACGCGCTGGTCAACGAGGTGGTGCGCACCTTCCCGCGTTTCATCGACGAGTACGAGCTGCTCATCACCAAGAACCCGATCTTCATGGAGCGCACCCGCGGGCTGGGCGTGCTCACCCCCGACGACGCCCTCGCCTACGGGGCCACCGGGCCGACCCTGCGCGGCAGCGGCGTCGCCTACGACCTGCGCAAGGCGCAGCCCTACAGCTCGTACGACCACTTCGACTTCGACATCCCGATCGGCAGTCGCGGCGACGTCTACGACCGCTACCTGGTGCGCATGCGCGAAGCCCGCGAGTCGCTGAAGATCATCGGCCAGGCCATGGCCAACCTGCCCGGCGGCCCGGTCAACACCAGCGACCGCAAGGTGGCCCCGCCCCCGCGCAACGAGATCAACACCTCGATGGAGTCGCTCATCCATCACTTCAAGCTGTTCACCGAGGG
>DATBEL010000009.1:0-13009 GCA_036276135.1 Candidatus Dormiibacterota bacterium | reverse complement strand
CGGCGCCCGTCACGAAGTGCGGCGACCACGCCCGGTTATCATCGGTGGCACCGATGGAGCACCTCTCCGACCAGGAACCCCTGGCCACGCCGGCGGTGCACGACCCCGATTCGATCGGGCTGCTCTGCCACGACCTCCGCCAGCCGCTGGTCGTCGCGGTCGGCTACGTCTCGATGCTGGACGAGGGGACGTTCGGTGAGCTGCCCGCGGAGGCCAAGGCGATTCTCGGCACCGTCGCCGAACGCCTCGAGGCGATGAACGAGATCATCAACCGCATCGCCGATCGAGACTGACGCCCGCCGCTAGGCGGCCGGGCTTGGCACCCCTCCGCCGCCGAACCCGCGGCCCCCGCCGAAGCCGAAGCCGCCGCCTCCAGCGAAGGTGCAGGAGCCGCTGGCGTTGGCGGGCTGAATCGTCAGGGCGGTGGCCTGGACCACTCCCTGGGCGTCCTTACCGCCGACGGCGCGCACGCAGCTGTCCACGGTGAGGTCGGCGGACGTCGCCGCCGACGACTCGGTGACCGAAAGGGTGGTCGGCACCGTCGCGGAGCTGGTCGCGCCGGCGACGGTCCGCACCGTCACCGTGGTCCCGGTCACCGCGGTCACCATGCCGCTGATCACAGCCGTGTTGGGATTCAGAGCAGGCGCTCCCGAGGGGCGGACGCCACCCGATGGGAACGCGCGGGGCGATCCCCCCGCGCCTCCGGGCCGGCCGAGCGCGCAGGAGCCGTTGACCGGCCGGCTGAGCCGCACTGTGGTGGCGGTCACCGCTCCGGTGGAGTCCTTCTGACCGACGATCGCGACGCAGGTGCCGGTCACGATGTCGGCCGGGGAACCGGTGCTCGTCGTGGTGATGACCGTTGCGCCGGTGTAGACGACGCCGACGTCACCGTTGGTGGTGCTCAGGGTGAGCTTGGTGCCGCTCACCTGAACCAGCTGACCGGCCGTGCCTGCGGCGGCGGCACGTGCCGAGGCGGACGGAGTCGCCGCGCCTCCGGCCCCGTTGCTGGCGATGGCGCTGCCACAGCCGGCGAGGGCGATCACAGAACAGCAGAGAAGAAGCTTCGTCGGCGATGGCATACGGGTTCTCCGGAACATGTTGGTTGAGAAGGTCACTGCGAACGCAGTGCCACGATCGGCGCGAGTCGAGAGGCGCGCGCCGCGGGATAGACGCCGAAGATCAGGCCCACCGCCGCCGCCACGCCGACCGCGACGAACACCGGGAGGGGGGTGATGTGGATGGCGATGCTGGTGAGATGCGGCAGAGCCGCACCCACGGCAAAGGCGATCACCACCCCCAGGATCCCACCCACCACGCTCAGCGTTGCGGCCTCCACGAGGAACTGCTTGAGAACGTCTGCGGGTGTCGCACCCACGGCTTTGCGCAGCCCGATCTCCCTGGTCCTCTCGGTGACGGTGACGAGCATGATGTTCATGACCCCGATGCCACCGACCAGCAGCGAGATCGCCGCAATGCTGGCGAGCAGCAGGGTGAGGGTGGTCGTCACCGACTGAGCCGTGCTGAGGAAGGAGCTCTGGCTGACGATGCTGAAGTCGGCGGCCGTGGCATCGGTGATGTGATGCGTCTGCAGGAGCAGCTGGTCGGCCTCGAGGTACGCGGAGCCAACCGTGGCGGAGCTCGACGACGCGATGACGATGCGCTGCACCTTGCCCTGCCCGGCGATCAGGTCCTGGTCGGTGGTCAGCGGGATCACCGCGAGGTCGTCGGCGTTGGTGAAACCGGAGCCGCCGGTCGATTGGAGGATCCCGACCACGGTGAACGGTGTGGCCGCGACGGTGACCTGCGAACCGACCTGTGCGCCGAGGTTGGCAGCCGTGGTTGAGCCGAGCACCACGAACAGCGCGTGGTTGGCGACGTTGGCGCTGGTCAGGAACGTCCCGTCCGCCAGCGAGCGGGAGTTGGCGGCCAGCCAGTCCTGCGTGCTGCCCTCCACAGTCGTGGTGGAGTTGGTGGCGCCGTTGACGATCGTCGTGGACGTCTGGTTCTCGGGGGCCACGGCGATGACGTCGGGGGCGTTGCCCTTGTCGGCGAGGCCGCTGACGTCCGCCATGGTGAGCGTCTGCGCGCTGCCAGCTCCTCCGCGGACGCCGCTGCTGACCGACGAGCCGCCGGAGATGGTCAGCTCGTTGGTGCCCAACGATGCGATCCTGTTGTTGACCGCGTCCGACGAAGCCTGTCCGATGCCGACCGTGGAGATCACCGCGGCAACGCCGAAGAGGATGCCGAGGGTGGTGAGGATGGATCGGAGCCGGTGCGCCGCGATGCCGCGCAGGCCTGTCTCGAACGTGCGGAACAGGCTCACGCGGCCACAGCTTCGAGAACTTTCCCATCGCGCATGGTCAGCTGACGCGTGGCCACCCGGGCGACCTGCGCATCGTGGGTGATCAGGACGATGGTGCGCCCCGCCCCGTGGAGGTTGACGAGGATCTCGAGGATCTCGCCGCTCGACGCGCTGTCGAGGTTGCCGGTGGGCTCATCCGCGAGGATCAGGTCGGGATCGGTCACCAGCGCACGCGCGATCGCGACCCGCTGCTGCTGGCCACCCGACAACTCGGTGGGACGGTGGTTGATGCGGTCAGCCAAGCCCACGCCCTGCAGCGCTGCGATCGCCTGCAGCTTGCGGTCGGTGGCCGTGCGGTAGAGGAGGGGAAGCTCCACGTTGCGCCATGCCGGCAATGAGTCCAGCAGCTGGAACTGCTGGAACACGAAGCCGATGCGGCGGTTGCGCACCTGCGCGAGCTGACCCTCGGTCATGGTGGCCACCTCCTCACCGCCGAACCTGTACTGGCCGGTGGTCGGAACGTCGAGGCACCCGAGGATGTTCATGAGCGTCGACTTCCCCGACCCCGACGCACCCATGACGGCCACGAACTCACCGCGGTCGATCCGCAGGGTGACGTCATCAACCGCGCTGACGGCAACGTCGCCGCCTCCGTACACCTTGGAGACGTGACGGATGTCGATGAGAGCCTGGACCACGCTCAGCCGCCGGGGACCGCGAGGCCGCCCCCGCCACCCGCGCCGGCGAAGCCACCGGCGCCGGTGCGGCGCGGCGCCCCGCTGCCCGATGCGGCCGACGGCACGGTGCTGGTCACTGTGGCGATCACCACGGTGTCGCCCTCGGACAGGCCTGAGTTGATCTGGGTGCGGGATGGATCGGCGGCGCCGACGGTCACCACGACGGTGGAGGGCACGCCGTTCTTGAGCACCTCGACCGTGGACGCCGTCCCGTTGGTATGGACGGCGCTGGTCGGCACGGTGAGCACGCCGACCACCTGGTTGATGACCACGGTCACGGTGGCGGACATGCCGTCACGCAGGGCGGGGTGACTCCCCGTGATCTCCACCGTCACCGGGAAGGTCGCGACGCCGGACGTGACCGTCGCGATCTCTCCCACCGAGGTCACGGTTGCCGCCAGCCCGTTGGTGGTGCCGGCGGCCGTGACCACTGCGTTCTGGCCGATCGCCACCTCGCTGACCACGCTGTCGCTGACCGTGCTGGTGACCTGGAACGAGCCGGGGCTGAGGATGATGAACTGCGCCGCCGCCGAGCTCGAGCTGTTGCTCGAGGCGGCCGCCCCTCCGGGGCTGCTCACGGTGTTGCCGACCGCGGTGTTGACCTGTGCCACCTGGCCGCTGTTCGGCGCCGTGAGCGTCGCGTTGGTGACGGCGGTCTGGGCCGTCGTCACCGCCTGCTGCGCCTGGATGACGCCGGCGGCGTCCTGCGCTGCGCTGGCGGACGATGAGCTCGCGCTGCTGCTCGACGCGGCGTTCGACACCGCGGTCCGGTCCGCGGCGACGCGCGCGGCAGCCTGGTCATTGGACTGCTGGCCGCGGACCTGGTCAGTCGCCAGGGCTGCATCCGCCGCCGCCAGCGACTGCTGGTCCTTGCTCTGCTGCTGCTGGGCGGCAGAGAGATTCTGCTGGTCGCTCTGGCACGTCGCCGTTGACGGGGAGCTGCTGCACCCGTCGGCGTTGTAACGCTGCCGAGCCACGGAGACCGCCTGGGCGTCGGCGTTGACGCTCGCCTGGTCGGACGCGATCGCGTGCTGATCGGCCTTGATGGTCTGGTTGTAGACGGCAACCGTGTCGTTGTACGCGGTGATGTCATTGGCCAGTGAGGTCTGCGCGGTGGCCAGCTGCTGCCCTGCGTTGGAGCTTGAGCTCGTCGACTGGTCGGCTGCCTGCTTGGCCTGCGCCGCGATCAGGTTCGCCTGCGCCTGGGTGAGCGTCGCCTGCAGGGTGACAGGGTCAAGGGTTGCCAGCACCTGTCCGGCGGTGACGGACTGCCCGACCGTCACGTCGATCGCGGTGACCGTCCCGCCCACCTGGAAGTTGAGGTTCGATTGCGCAACGGGGGTCAGGTTGCCCGTCAATGACAGCGTCTGCCTGACCGTGCCGAGCGTGGCGGACGCGGTTCGATACTGCGGAGCTGCGGCGCTGCCACGCACGAACATGAGCCCGACCACCGCGGCGGCCAGCAGCAGAACGGCAGCGACCGACGCGGCGCGGTATTTCCTGCGTTTGAGCAGCGGGGAGAACCTCATTGGACGGCACCATACGTGCCGCCCCTTGCATCTTCATGACGCGGCTCGCATCTCCTGCCTGAGTTCCCGGGACGGCGCGGCGGCGGCTCGGAAGCCGCCGCACAGCGCCGCGGGAAGGGAGAGCGGTTCTCGCTGGCGCCGACCTTACCGAGCGCTACCTTGCCGATCGATGACGGTGTTCGCGCCCGGTGCCGACCTTCGTCAGACCACGCTTGTCGCGAGCTCGCGATCGACGACGTCGACGAGCGCGGCGATGAATTGCGGGCTCGCGTTCGGCATGGCGACGCGGTGAAAGCCGAGCCCTGCCGCCGCGGCCTGTTCGGCGGCGGCGATGTCGATGTCGTAGAGGATCTCGAGGTGGTCGGCGACGAACTGCACCGGCACCACCAATACGTCGCGAACGCCGGAGTCACGGAGCTGCGGCATCACCTCGGTGAGGTCGGGCCGCAGCCACTCCTCGGGCGTATGGCCAGCGCTCTGGAAGGCGAACGTCCAACCTCCCGGCGCGATGCCGGCGCGCTCGGCCACCGCCGCGATGGTGTCGTCGATCTGCATCATGTAGCCGGGATCGCGCTCGACCACCGGTCGCGGCAGGCTGTGCGCGGTGAACACAACGCCGACATGGTCATGACCGGTCGCGTCCAGTGCCTCCAGGGCGGTGCGCACCGAGCCGGCCAGGGAGTTGACCCAGGGCGCGACGAGGTGCCACGCGCCGGCGACGCGCACGGGGACACCGGGGGCAACATCAGCAGCGCAACTGTCGATGGCGCGTTGGTAGCCGCTGAGGATGAGCGGCGAGTACTGGGGCGCGAGAACGATCGCGATCACGGTGGCGGCGCCGGCCTCGACCAGCAGGCGCAGCGAGTCTGCCACACGAGGCGCGGAGTGGAGCATGCCCGCCGCCACCTCGAAAGACCCTGCCCCGTCGCGCTCGACGAGCGCGCGTTGCAGCGCTGCCGCCTGTTCGAGGGTGATGTCGATGAGCGGTGAACGCCCGATGAGATCGAAGCGTCGTGTGAACTCGGCGATGAGCTCGTCGGACGGCTCCCGTCCCCCGCGTACGCTGCGCAGGTAGGCAGGCACGTCGGCCGATGTCACGGCCGACCCGAAGGTGAGGAGCAACACACCCACCGGCGGTGGCGCCGGCCGGTCGGCGTTCACCCGGTGGCCGCGCTTGCGGTGCGCGCGTGGACCAGTTCCACGATGCTGCGCAAAGTGTCGCTTGGCGTGTCGGCGAGCACCCCGTGACCGAGGTTGAAGATGTGTCCGGCGCGCCCGCCTGCCTCGGCGAGGACTCGACACGTCTCGCGTTCCACGACCGGCCACGGCGCCAGGCAGATGGTCGGGTCGAGATTGCCCTGGATGGCGTGCTGACCGATGCGCGACCACGCCTCATCGAGGCGCAGCCGCCAGTCCACCGACATGGCGTCGGATCCCGCGCCTGCCATCTGCTCGAGCAGGTGGGCCGTCGACGTGCCGAAATGAATTGTGGGCACGCTGTCGGCGACGCCCTCGAAGATCCGGCGCACGTAGGGGAGCACGTATTCCGCGTACTCCGCGCCGCCCAGCGCGCCGATCCACGAGTCGAAGAGCTGCAGCGCCTGCACACCCGCGGCAACCTGGGCGCGGAGGTAGCGAATGGTCACCTCGGTCAGCGTCTCCATGAGCTCGTGCCACACCGCGGGCTGGCCGTACATCAGGGCCTTGCTCCGTGCGAAGTCCTTGGTGGGCCGACCCTCGATGAGGTACGACGCCACCGTGAACGGCGCCCCGGCAAAGCCGAGGACCGCAGTCCGCCCGTCGAGCTCCCGCCTGATCAGCCTGATCGCCTCGAAGAGCTCGGGTGTCGCCTCCTCCGCATCGACGATGCGAAGAGCACGCACCGCCGCGACATCACGCACCGGCTCGTGGATCACCGGGCCGAGCCCGGGGTCGATGGTGAACGGCACTCCCATCCCGTAGAGCGGCAGCATGATGTCGGCGTAGAGAACCGCGGCGTCGACGCCGAACTCCTCCACCGGCATCAGGGTCACGCGCGCGCACAGCTCGGGGGTGCGCGTGATCGTGAGGATGTCGTAGCGCTCGCGCAGCTCACGGTACGCGGCCAGGCACCGACCCGCCTGGCGCATGAACCACACGGGCGTGCGATCGACCGGCTGCTGCCGCGCCGCCGCCAGGAAGCGGATCGCGCCCGTCATGGCTGCAACCGGCGCGGGGGCTGTGGTCATGGATCGAGCCTACCGGACCTGGCCAGAGACCCGGCCTCTCATCGGGTGACGCTGGGACCGATCGCCGTGTGCAGCGGATCGACGAGATCGGCGAGCTCGTGCGCCAGGCCGCTGCGCGTGGCTTCGGCAGACACCGCCGCAGCGACCGCGGGGGCGACGGCGCGGTTGAACACCGACGGGACGATGTACTCCGGGTGGAGGTCGTCACCGACGCTGTCGGCGATCGCCCTCGCCGCGGCCAGCTTCATGGCGTCGGTGATCTGGCGAGCGCCGCTGTCGAGGAGGCCGCGGAAGAAGCCGGGGAAGCAGAGCACGTTGTTGATCTGGTTCGGGTAGTCGCTGCGCCCGGTGGCGATCACCGCCGCCGTCCCATCGATTGCCTCGGGCTGCACCTCCGGCTCGGGGTTGGCGAGCGCGAACACGATGGGAAGGTCGGCCATCCGGCGGACGAGGTCAGGGTCGAGGAGCCCGGCGAGGCTGGTGCCGATGAAGACGTCGGCCCCCTCGAGGGCTTCGGCGAGGCTGCCGCGGATGCGGCGCGGATTGGTGTGCTGCGCATACCAGCGGTGCGAGTCGGTGAGGCCTTCGACATCCTCATGGATGATCCCTGCCTGGTCGACGCCGACGATGTCACCGACGCCTGCCGCGAGCAGCAGCCTGGTCACGGCGGTGCCGGCGGCGCCGACGCCAAGGCAGACCACGCGCACGTCCTCGATGCGCTTGCTGACCACCTTGAGAGCGTTGAACAGCGCCGCCAGCACGACGACGGCGGTGCCGTGCTGGTCGTCGTGGAAGACGGGGATGTCGAGGAGCTCCGACAACCGTTCCTCGATTTCGAAGCAGCGCGGACCGGAGATGTCCTCGAGGTTGATGCCGCCGAACGTGGGGGCGATGTTCGCGACGGTGGCGACGATCTCATCGACGTCCTGGGTGGCCAGGCAGATGGGAAACGCGTCGACCTTGCCGAACTCCTTGAAGAGCATCGACTTGCCCTCCATGACCGGCAGGGCCGCCTCCGGTCCGATGTTGCCCAGGCCGAGCACCGCGCTGCCGTCGGTGACGATGGCGACGCAGTTGCGCTTGATGGTCAGGTTGCGCGCGCGCGAATGATCCGCCGCGATGGCGATGCTGATGCGCGCGACACCGGGCGTGTACACCATCGAGAGGTCCTCCCGGGTGCGGATCGGGATGCGCGGAGTCACCTCGATCTTGCCGCCGAGGTGGGCGAGGAAGGTCCGATCGGAGTACTCGAGCACCTCCACGCCCGGCACCTTCTTCATCATCTCGACGAGTTGCTGAGCGTGTTCGGCATCGGCGGCGAGAACGGTCACGTCGCGCACGATGGCGCCGCGGTCGACGCGGACGATGTCCATGCCGCGGATGTCACCGCCGAGGCTGCCGATCGCCGAAGCCAGCTGCCCGAGCATGCCGGGGCGGTTGACGATCCGGCAGCGCGCTGTGAAGGCGAAGCTCGCCGAGGGGTGCTGGATCACGACGCGTCCGCGGCGAGGACGCGCAGCACCTCCTCGCCGTACCGCGCCAGCTTGGCCGGGCCGACCCCGGGCACTCCCGCCAGCGCACCCGGGGTGGTGGGGTTACGGTGGGCCAGCTCCCGCAGGGTCCGGTCACCGAAGACGACGTAGGCTGGAACCGCGGCATCGAGCGAGGTGGCGCGCCGCCACACCCGCAGGCGCTCGAACCGCCTGCCGGCCGGCTCGTCGAGATCGGGACCGGCAGCCCCGGCGCGTCCTCGATCGCGCGCGACCGTCCCGGCAACCCCAACCTCGACCTCGACCTCAACCTCGACCACGTTATCGCCATTTCCGTCAAGAACACCATGGCCAAGCTCGGTCAGGGAGAGAACGGGGCGTTCGCCGCTGCTGCGGCGCAGCAGCGCCTCCTCGATGAGCACGGCGAGCAGCTCGCGCGCCGCCTCGGCGGTCCAGGAGCGCAGCGCGCCGAAGAAAGGGGTGTCACGCACCCAGGGGCGCTGTTGGGTCCAGGCATCGTCGGTGCCGCGCAGCAGCGCGGCCAGGCGCGCGGCGCCGAGGTGACCATCGAAGCGTGCGGCCGCGCGCAGCGCCGCGGTGACGTCGGCCGGGGCCACGGTGACACGAAGTCGCGGCGGGGCGAGGCAGTTGTCGCAGGAGGCGCACGATCGCGGAGCGCCCTCCTCACCGAAGTAGTCGGCGATGCGTGCGTGACGGCACTCGTGGCCGCGCGCGTATCCCATCACCTGGTTGAGCCGCGCGTAGGCGTGCTCGCGCAACACCGCCTGGGCGTCGAAGTCCGTGGGCGCACCCTCGAGGCGGACGACGCCTCCGTCGTCGAGCAGCGCGCCGGCACGGCGGAGGAGGTCGAGCGCGGCGCGGACGATGTGCCGTTCGCGGCCGGGCAGGCGGGCATCCCAGTCGTCGATGTCCCAGTGCCCTTCGCGGAGCACCTGCCGGTACACATCGCGGACCACGTCGCGCTCGGGGTACGCCTGCTCGATGAAGAACGACTGCAGGTCGCGGTCCGCGGGGCTGTAGAGGAGGGTGCAGTCGGCACGCTCCCCGTCGCGCCCGGCGCGGCCGGCCTCCTGGTAGTACTGCTCGATGCTGCCGGGGAAATCGAGGTGGACCACATTGCGGATGTCGGGAAGGTCGATGCCCATTCCGAATGCCGACGTGGCGACGATCACCGCGACCTGGCCGCCGACGAACCCCTCGTAGGCACGCTGGCGCTCGGCGGCGCCGAGGTCGCCGTGGTACGCCGCCGCGGTGAAGCCGTTGTCGCGAAGGAAAGCGGCGATCTCGTCGGTGGACCGCACCCGACCGCAGTACACGATGGCGCGCCCGGGGAGGGTGCGCAGCGCCTGCAGCAATGCGGCACGTTTCTCTCCCTGGCCGCGGCAGCGCACCACGGTGAGGCGCAGCTCAGGACGAACGAAACCGGTGACGCGCACCTCGGCGTCGACCATGCCCAGCGAGGCGACGATGTCATCGCGGACGCGTGGCGTCGCCGTTGCCGTGAAGGCGCCGATCGGCGGCCGGCCGCACAGCTCGGCAGCCTCCCGGAGGCGTCGGTAGTCAGGCCGGAAGTCGTGGCCCCAGCTGGAGATGCAGTGGGCCTCGTCGATGGCCAGCCGGCTGATCTGCAGCTCGCGCAGCGCCGCCACAAACGACGGCACCGCGAAGCGCTCAGGGGTGACGTAGAGGAACCGCAGTGACCCTGACGCCGCCGCGCGCAGCGCGGCGTCCTGCGATTGCCGATCGACCTGCGAGTGGAGCGCCGCGGTCGCCACGCCGAGCGACCGCAGCCGCGCCACCTGGTCGTTCATCAGCGCGATCAACGGTGACACCACCAGGGTGAGGCCGCCGCCGGCAATGCCGGGCACCCAGTACCCGATGCTCTTGCCCGAGCCGGTGGGCGCGACCAGCAGCAGGTCGCGGCCGGCCTCGGCGGCGGCGACGATCTCCGCCTGCCCGGGCCGGAAGGCGCGCAGGCCGAAGACGTCGTGAAGGACCGCCGCGGCGGCGTCGCTCGGCGGTGCGAGCAGGCTCACGCCGGCTGAGCTTCCATCGCCGGCGAGCCTACCAGGCCCGAACGGATGGTCCACGGACGTCGGCTCACTCTCGAGTCAGTCCACCCCGATGTCGAAGGCCGCCGCCTCGTCGCCGTGACCATACGAGCGGATGGCCACGTGGGTATTGGTGCGTGTGATCCCCTCGAGCGTGGTGATCCTCTCCGTGACCAGCGTGGCCAGTGCGTCGAGGTCGGCCACCCGGACGACGGCGACGAAATCGGCTGACCCTGTGGTGGTGTAGACCTCGGCGATGCCCTCGGTGTCCGCCAACCCTCGGGCGACGTCGTGGATGCGCCCGGGCTCGCAGACGACCAGGAGGAAGGCGGTCACCATCGGTCGAGCCTAGCAGGCGATCGGAGCGCCGGTGAGGCCCATCCGGATGCCTCGGAGCAGACGCAGGCGTGGATTTGCGCGCCGAGTCGTCGCTGACAGAGAATTCCCATCCCACCGAACACCGCGAGGAGCCCGGCGAATGAACAGCACCATGCAGCCGTACCAGCTCACCGTCACCTCGCTGATGAAGCGCGGAGCGAAGCTGTTCCCCGGTAGTGAGGTGCTCACCTGGCAGGGGGAGAAGGCACGGCACTCCACATATCCGCAGGTGGCGGAGCGGGCCGCGCGGCTGGCGAACGTTCTCCGCTCGATGGGTGTCGAGCCCGGCGATCGCGTCGGCACCCTCGCATGGAACAACCAGGAGCACCTCGAGGCATACCTGGCGATCCCCTGCATGGGCGCCGTGCTGCACACGCTCAACCTGCGGCTCACCCCGCAGCAGCTGGTGCACATCGTCAACGACGCGCAGGACAAGGTGATCATCGTCGACGGCTCGCTGGTGCCCCTGCTCGCCGGCATCCGTTCCCACCTGCCCACCGTCGAGCACGTCATCGTCATCGGCGAGGGCGACACCGCCGCGCTCGGTGAGCACGTCGGCTACGAGGAGGCGATCTCCGCGCAACCGTCGGAGTACGACTGGCCGGAGATCGACGAATGGTCGGCGGCCGCGATGTGCTACACGACGGGCACGACCGGCGACCCCAAGGGTGTGGTGTACAGCCACCGCTCCATCTGGCTGCACTGTCTTGGCGTGTGGGGAGCATTCGGCCTCGACGAGTCGGCCCGTCTTTTGATGATCGTGCCGATGTTCCACGTCAACGCATGGGGCATCCCCTACGTGGCCTGGATGCTCGGCTGCACGCTCCTGCTGCCCGACCGCTTCCTCCAGCCCGAGCCCCTGTGCGCGTTCATCAAGGCGGAGCGGCCCACGTTCACCGGCGGCGTTCCGACGATCTTCACGGGAATGCTCCAGTACGCCGAGGCGACCAACGCCGACCTCTCATCGATCAAGCGCGCCATCTGCGGAGGCTCGGCGGTGCCCCCATCGTTGATCGAAGCGTTCCGCGAGAAGCTCGGCATCGAGCTGATCCAGGCGTGGGGGATGACCGAGACCAGCCCTCTGGGCTGCATCGCCTACCCGCCTGCGGGGATCGAGCCAGACGACGAGATGGCCTGGCGTAGCAAGACAGGTCGCATGATGCCCGGCGTCGAGCTGCGCGTCGTCGGCGACGACGGCAACGAGCTGGCCTGGGACGGGGAATCCGTCGGCGAGCTCGAGGCGCGCGGGCCGTGGATCACCGGGTCCTACTACGGGGTCGAGGCTCCCGAGCGGTTCCATGACGGCTGGCTGCGCACCGGGGACGTCGGCTACATGGACAAGCGCGGCTACCTGCAGCTCACCGATCGATCCAAGGACGTGATCAAGTCGGGGGGCGAATGGATCTCGTCTGTGGAGCTCGAGAACCTTCTCGCCGCGCACCCGGCTGTCGCGGAGGCGGCGGTCGTCGGCGTGGCCGATGCCAAATGGGACGAGCGCCCGCTCGCCGCGGTGGTGCTCAAGCAGGGCGCCGAAGCCAGCCCCGAGGACCTTCGAGGTTTCCTCGACGGCAAGGTGGCGCACTGGTGGCTGCCGGAGCGCTGGACGTTCCTCGATGAGCTGCCCAAGACGAGCGTCGGCAAGCAGGACAAGAAGCTGCTGCGTCAGATGTACGCGGACGGCAAGTTCGAGGTGCAGGAGGCGGGCAAGGCGGCGCGGTAGAGTTATGCGCTGGCGCGGGAGTAACTCAACGGTAGAGTGCAACCTTCCCAAGGTTGAAGTTGCGGGTTCGAGCCCCGTCTCCCGCTCCGTTCACCAAACGTTCATGAGCGGTGCAGACGGATCGCCCACGGCGATGAACGTTTGATGAACGGAGTCTCCGCGCAACGGGCAGAACGGAGGTGGTCGAGCGACTCTTGGCCGAGTACATCCCGGAGCCGTTTCGCCATCTCGGCTGAGGCCGGCCAGCCAGGGGAAGGCGCCCGATCGCACCTCGCTACCGCGCAGCGGCACTGGGCCGATAAGGGAATCAATCCCGTGCGATGCGGTAGTTACTCGCGCGGGGAATCCCGTCTCCAGTCCGTGAGACGCCCTCGACGCCTCGACGCCTCGACGCCCCGTGAATGAACGTTCATCAAGCCTCGGAGCACACGTTCTGCAACTCTGTGCACGGCTACGTACGCCGTGGGTGAGGGAGAATCCTTCTTCCCAGCTGTCCGTACTGAAACCACACACCCTCCGTTCCACCAGGGGTGTTGCCCGAATCGAGATCCTA
>DATBEL010000008.1:0-8896 GCA_036276135.1 Candidatus Dormiibacterota bacterium | reverse complement strand
CAGTCCCCCAAACGCCGCGCCACCTGCCATCATCCCGCGATCGGGCGGGGCCCAGTTCTCGGTGGGGTCGACCTGCAGAAGGGGGACCGTGGCAGAGGCTCGCGACATCGTCGGACCGGTCGACGGCCGCGTCGTCCCCCGCTACGCCGGCCCCAGCACCTTCGCCGGCCTTCCGCGCCTCGAGGACGTCACCCGCGCCGACGTGGCCGTCCTCGGGGTGCCGTTCGACTCCGGCGTCAGCTACCGCCCCGGCGCGCGCTTCGGCCCGGCGCACATCCGCCAGTGCTCCCGGCTTCTGCGCCCCCACAACCCGGCGCTCGACATCGGGCCGTTCGCGGGCCATCAGGTCGCCGACGCCGGCGACGTCGCCTGCAATCCCTTCAACATCGCCGAGGCGATCGGCCAGATCCAGGCGGCGGCCGGCGACCTGCTCGCCGATGCCGGCACCCGCCTGCTCACCCTGGGCGGCGATCACACCATCGCGCTGCCCCTGCTGCGCGCCATCCACCAGCGCCACGGGCCGGTCGCGGTGCTCCATTTCGACGCCCATCTCGACACCTGGGACACCTATTTCGGCGAGCCCTACACCCACGGAACGCCGTTCCGGCGCGCGTCCGAAGAGGGCCTCATCGACCTCGCCCACAGCCTCCACATCGGCATCCGCGGGCCCCTCTACGAGCGTGTCGATCTCGCCGAGACAGAGCGGCTCGGCTTCTCCACCATCCACTGCACACAGCTCGAGGAGCTGGGCACCGCCGGCACCGTGCGACGCATGCGCGAGCGCCTCGGCGACGCCCCCGTCTACGTCTCCATCGACATCGACGTCCTCGACCCCGCTCACGCGCCCGCCACCGGCACACCCGAGGCCGGTGGGATGACCAGCCGCGAGCTGCTCGGTGTCATCCGCGGCCTCGCCGGCCTGCAGGTGGTCTCGGCCGACATCGTCGAGGTCGCGCCCGCCTACGACCACGCGGAGATCACCGGGATCGCCGCCTCCCACGTCGCCTACGAGCTGCTGTCCGTCATGGCCCCACCACCCCACCGAGGAGAGTAAGACCCATGGCCACAACCGAAGCCCCGCCGCGATCCACCGGGCTCGAGGTCCGGTCGATCGACTACGTGCCGCTCGCCGAGCGTCACGGCAAGCTCTGGCACCTCGGACCGCTGTGGTTCATGAGCAATGCGCAGATCGCCACTCTGGCCGTCGGCCTGGTCAGCATCACCACCGGCGGCAACGTGATCTGGTCGCTCATCGCGATCGGGGCCGGGGTGCTCTTCGGCACCTTCTTCATGGCGTTCCACTCGGCGCAGGGTCCCCAGCTGGGGCTGCCCCAGATGATCCAGTCGCGGCCGCAGTTCGGCTACATCGGCGCCCTGCTGGTCTGGCTCTTCGCCTACCTCCAGTACGCCGGCTTCAACGTCTTCAACACCATCCTGGCTGGGCAGGGGATGAATGTCACCGTCGGGGGCGACGTGAAGATGTGGATCGTCGTCGCCACAGCGATCGCCTTCTTCGTCGCGCTCGTGGGATATGACCTGATCCACATCGTCGAGCGGTATCTGACGTACGGCTTCGTGGTGCTCTTCGGCATCTTCACCGTCGTGGTCATCGCCAAGGTCGGGCTCCCCGCCAACGCGTGGAACCTCAACAACTTCAGCGCGACGCCATTCCTGGCGCAGTTCGGCGTGGTCGCCGGCTACCAGATCAGCTGGGCGATCTATGTGTCCGACTACTCACGGTACCTCCCGCCCGGGGTGACCGTCAGCAAGACCTTCTACTGGACGTACGGAGGCTCCGCTCTGGGCGCGTTCTGGCTGATGGCGATCGGCACCCTGCTCGCCGCGTCGCTCAAGTCAGGAGCGGTCTTCGACACCATCGGCTCCATCCACAGCGCCGGCAACCTGCTGTTCAACGGTTTCGGCGGCGTCATCCTCGTCTTCTCGGCACTCGGACTGATCTCCGTCACAGCTCTGAACATGTACGGCGGATCGCTGACCCTGATCAGCGCCATCGACTCCATCAAGCGTATCCGCCCGACGCTGCTGGTGCGCATCATCACCATCGCGATCACGGCCGGGCTCGGATTGCTGGGAGCGCTGGTCAGCTCATCCGACTTCCTGGCCAACTTCACCAACTTCCTGCTCCTGGTCCTCTACTTCTTCATCCCCTGGACCGCCGTCAACCTGGTCGACTACTACATCGTGCGGCGCGGTCACTACGCCATCACGGAGATCTTCAAGCCGGATGGGATCTACGGTCGCTGGGGATGGCGCGGGCTGGTCGCCTACCTCGTCGGCTTCGCGGCCATGATCCCGTTCTTCAACACGGGGACGCTCTACGAGGGTTTTGTCGCCAAGGACCTGGGCGGCGCCGACATCTCCATCTTCATCGGGCTGCCCATCGCGGGGATCCTCTACTACGTGCTCAGCCGGTCGATCGACACCGCCAAGGAGCGCGAGGTGGCGGCGCGGTCGGACGTCAACCTCGAGCAGCTCGCCACGGCGCACGCGCGGGACTGAAACCCATGACAGCGGACGGATTCGCCGCCGATGCCTTCGCGTCGGCGGCGGCCGTTCGCGCGCACCAGGTGTCCCCGGTGGAGCTCGTCGAGTCGTCGCTCGATGCCATCGCCCGCGGCAACCCCGCGCTCAACGCGTTCACGGTCGTGCTCGAGGAGGAGGCGCGAGCGCAGGCACGCGAGGCGGAGGCGGCGGTCACGCGCGGCGAGCAGGCGCCGCTGCTCGGCGTCCCCATCACCATCAAGGACCACATCTGGATGCGCGGCGCTCTGGCCACCAACGGGTCGATGGCGTACCGCGACTTCGTGCCCGACGTGGACTGCGAGGCGGTGGCCCGGCTGCGCGCCGCCGGCGCGATCATCGTCGGCAAGACCAACAACCCCGAGTTCTGCTACCGCGGCACCACCGACAACCTGGTGTTCGGTGCCACCCGCAACCCCTGGAACCTGGCACGGACGCCGGGAGGCTCGAGCGGCGGCGCGGGCGCGTCGGTCGCCGCAGGGATGGCGCCGATCGCGCTCGGCACCGACGGGGGCGGGTCGGTGCGCATCCCTGCGGCGTTCTGTGGCGTCGTCGGCCACAAGCCCAGCTTCGGCCTGGTCCCCAAGGAACCCGGGTTCAAGGGCTGGAAAACCCTTTCCGTCGACGGCCCCATCACCCGCACGGTGCGCGACGCGGCGCTGGCGCTCTCGGTCATCGCCGGGCCCGCGGCCGCCGACGACATGACGTATCCCGTCCCCGCCCAGGACTACCTCGCCGCGGCCACGGAGGAGCGTGACGTCAGCTCACTCCGCATCGCGTACTCGGTCGACATGGGGTTCGCTCCCGTCGACCGCGACATCCGCTCCGCGTTCGAGCGTGCCCTGGACACTCTGGCCAGGCTCGGCTGCGAGCTCGTCGAGGCCCATCCGGCGACGGCCAACCCCATGGCGATGTGGAACCTGCTGGCCACCTGCGAGGGCTACGCGTCGGAGGGGCCGCTCCTCGAGGAGTGGGAGGCGCAGATGAGCGCGGGCACGGCCGGCATCATCCGCGCGGGCCGCGATCTCGCCGGCTGGGAGTACGTCGACGCGCTCCATGCACGCGGCGCGTACACGCGCGCTTGGTCCGAGTTCTTCGCCGGCCATGACCTGCTCGTTTCGCCGTGCATGCAGCTGACCGCGTTCGACATCGACATCCTCGCCCCGACATCCATCGACGGGATCGCTCTCGACCCCTTCTTCGACGACTGGTGCAGCCTGGTCCTCCCCGCCAACCTCACCGGGCAGCCGGCCATCTCCATCCCCATGGGCTTCGGCGACGACGGGCTGCCCGCGGGGCTGATGGTGATGGGCCGCCGCTTCGACGACGCCACGGTGCTGACGCTTGCCGCCGCATACGAGCGCGCCGCACCGTGGGCGGAGCACACACCGTCAGCTCTCGCGGACGGCCTCTGAGCGTACGCAACGCGACATTGTGGCGGGTCGCCGCACCAGCACCAAAGGACGCAAGCGTGGTTTGCGATGCGCCACCCCGGAGGTCGATAATCCCAGCACCGCGATACCGAGCCGCCCCCGTTCCGGGCTGAAGGTGCGAGGGCCCTCGATTGGCGAATCAGGAGGGACGACATGACGCGACGAACGAGCTTTCGCGTGCCCGCGGTCCTGGCCGCGGTGGCGGCTCTGCTGGCCGCGGGAGGCGGCACCGCCTCAGCGGCCGGACCAGCGGTGTCGAGCACCAACCCCTACGACACCTCGGGGTGCCGCGCGCTGGACACCCAGCCGGGTTCGCTCAGCTATCGCAACTCCGAGGTCGAGCCGATGGTCGCGGTCGACCCCACCAACCCGTCGCACCTGGTGGGCGCCTGGCAACAGGACCGCTGGAGCAACGGCGGCGCTCACGGCCTGGTGGCCGGCTATTCCACGGACGGAGGAACCACCTGGAACCTGAGCCCGCAGCCGTTCAGCGCCTGCTACCAAGCCTCCGGCTACGGCCCATCTTTGAACTACCAGCGCGCCTCCGATCCCTGGGTCTCGATCGGTCCCGGCACCCCGGGCGATCCCGCCAGCGGCAGCACCGTGTACTCGGATTCCATCTCCTTCGACCAGACGCCGTTCGGCGCTGATACGACCGCGGCCGACAACGCCGTCGGTGCGGCCGTCTCCTACGACGGCGGAGCGACCTGGAGCAACGTGCAGACGGTCATCGCCGACCCCTGCGTATCGCCGCAGGGCTCCCCACCGCCCGGCTACACGTGCAACAGCTCCAAGGCGTACGTGTTCAACGACAAGAACTCGATCACGGCCGACCCGACCATCCCGGGTGTCGCCTACGCCGTCTGGGACCGCTTGGTGGCCCCGCCGGCCACCGGCAACGGCTTCGTCCACGAGCGCGCCTACTTCGGCCAGGCCTACATGTCGAAGACCACCGACTTCGGGCGTACCTGGAGCACCCCGCAGACGCTGACCTCGCTCGCCTCCGAGGATCAGACCATCGCCAACCAGGTGGTGGTCAACCATCAGACCGGTCAGCTCTACGACTTCTTCACCCTGATCCAGAACGCGTCCAACTCGGGAGGCCATCGCGGCCTCAGCGTCGCCTACATCACCTCGACCGACCACGGCACCACCTGGAGCAAGCCGCAGGTCGTCGCCGCGCTGGAGACGGCCGGGGTCTCCGATGCCAACAACCTCAACCCCCACACCAACTCGCCGCCCGCGCCGTCGCGGACCGGCGACATCATCCCGGAGCCGGCCATCAACCCCAGCACCGGCCAGCTCTACGTGGTCTGGCAGGACTCGCGCTTCAACGGCTTCACCAACGATGAGGCGGTGATCTCCACCTCGACCGACGGCGGCGGCACCTGGAGCGCGCCGGCACTGGTCAACGACCACACCGGCCAGCCCGCCTACAACGCCAGCGTGTCCGTGTCCCCGACCGGGACGGTGGGCGTGACCTATCTGCAGTGGGCCACCACGGTGTCCGGCAACGAGCCGACCACCGTCGACATCAAGCACTCGCTGACACCGGGGAGCAGCACCACGGCCCCGACGTTCGACTCCGCGACCGTGGTCGACGGGCCCTTCAACAACCTCGCGGCACCGGACGCCGGAGGCTACTTCCTCGGCGACTACGCCGGCCTGGTCTACAACGCGACTGGCTTCGTCCCCTTCTACGTCAAGACCAACTGCGCGGACGGCAGCTCGACGACGCAGCCGTCCTGTCGCGCGATCACCTCGGTGCTCAGTCCCACCGACCTGACGCCGACCGACAACAACTCGACCGACGTCTACGCCGCGCCCGGCTTCTGACCCAGGACGCAGGGCGGGTGGGGTCGATCCCACCCGCCCCTGCCTCTAGCTGTGCGTCAGGATGGTCAGCGTCGGCGCAAAGCCGGCGAACAGCTCGGGTGGGTTGTGGGCTGAGGTGGTGATCACGATGTACACGGTCTGCCCGGCGAGGATGGCGCGGCTCTCGATGAAGACCTGCTGGGCGGAGATGACGGCATCGACCGAGTGGAAGCCCTGGTACACGCCGAAGGTCTTGGAGAGCAGCGTCCCGTGGACGTTGCTGACCTCACCCGCGACGGCACCATTGAGGGCCGCATTGGGCGCCGAGAAGTTGAACGACGCCGGGTACGTCGCATAGCCGACGATCTCGGCCGTGCTGACGTCGATCGCGTCTGACCAGAGAACCTCGCTGACCGGGTGCCCGGCCACGCTGAGGCTGTTGGAGTCCTCGACGGGCGCGTCGCGGAAGGACGCGCTGAAGTGGTTGGTGGGGTCGGTGAACCCGGGGGCCGGCGTGGCCGTGGCCGCCGCCGATCGGGTGGCGGCGGGAGTGAGCGCCGTGGCGGTTCCCTTTTTCACCTGCCCCCCGCCGATGGCGGCTCCCACCACCAGGAGCGCGGCAACGGCGGCGACCACGATGCCCACCACCACCCAGATCCATATCCGCGACGGGCGTCCCGGTGGCGGCGCCCAAGCAGGCGCACTCGGTGGGGACCACGCCGGCGGCGGCCCGCTTGCTGGGGGCGGCGGCGGCGGCGGATCCATGTTCGGCCGATGCTACGCCCGGCACCTGACGGGTGCCGGCCGGAGTCGAAGTCCGTAGCAGGCCTGCGACTCCCGCCGGTTCACCGTACGGGCGCCGCCCGCCGCCCCACCAGGACGAAGGCCGCGCCGAGGCTGCTGGGGAGTTCCGGGGTTCTTGATGAAGACGATCTCCGACGCGCCCTGGTCGACGAGCACCAGCTGGCCTGTGCTGTCGACGGAGAACGAGTCGGGGTCGTTCTCGTTGAGGGTCGTGGCCTGGCCCGAGACGGTGTCGGTGGCGGTGGCGTTGCCCATGAGCATCGGCGTCAGGGATACCGTGCTCCCGCTCAGGGTGATCTTGTCCACCGCGGGGAAGACGTTGTTGCCGCCGGCGTCGAGCGTGGGGTTGGCCCCACAGGAGGCGACGCGGCGCCGTAGCATCACAGCGACGAGCAGCCGGCGGCGGCCAGTGGAGGACCAGGGACGATGGCAGAGCAGAGCACGATGGCTGAGCAGACCACGACATATCCGCCGGGAACTCCCATCTGGGTCGATCTGTCCACCCCCGACCTGGACGGGGGCCGGCGCTTCTACCACGAGCTCTTCGGATGGACCAGCGACGAGCCGGCGGGTCCCGAGTTCGGCGGCTACGCCATGTTCCGCTCGGGCGGCAAGGTCGTCGCCGGTTCGGGACCGGTCATGGAGGGCGGCCACCCCGCCTGGAACACCTACCTGAGGAGCACCGACGCCGCCGCGACCGCGCAGCGGGTGCGCGATGCCGGCGGCGAGGTCGTGGTGGAGCCGATGGCGATCCCCGAGGCGGGCACCATGGCGGTGTTCAAGGATCCCACCGGCGCCTACATCTCCATCTGGCAGGACGGTCAGCACAAGGGCGCTGAGCTCTTCAACCAACCGGTGTCCCTGACCTGGAACGAGCTCCACACTCGCGACGTGGAGGCGGCCAAGCGCTTCTACAACGCCGTCTTCGGCTGGACCGCCCAGGGTGAGAGCTACGTGCAGTGGCAGCTCGACGGCAAGACCATCGGGGGCTGCAGCGACATGAACGCGATGGGCATGCCCGAGCAGGTCCCGGCGCACTGGCTGGTGTACTTCGCCGTGCAGAGCGTCGACGAGACGGCCGATCGCGCCAAGGAGCTCGGTGGCACCGTCACCGTGCCGCCCATGGACATTCCCGACATGGGCAGGTTCGCCGTCCTCTCCGACCCGCAGGGAGCGGCGTTCGCGGTCTTCGCCTCCTGACCTAGCCACCGACGGTGGCCGGCCACCGCCCGATAGACTCCCGGCCAGATGGGTGACCTGCGCTACGCCGACGCCGGGGTCGACATCGACGCGGGCAATCGCGCCATCGACCTCATCCGCCGGGCGGTGAGCAGCACCCACACACCCTCGGTCCTGGGCGGCATCGGCGCCTTCAGCGGCCTCTTCGAGCTCGACGTCAGCCGCTGGAGGCGCCCCGTGCTGGTCTCGAGCACGGACTCGGTCGGCACCAAGGTCAAGGTGGCCATCGCCACCAACCGCCATCGCGGCATCGGCGTCGACCTCGTCAACCACTGCGTCAACGACGTCCTCTGCTGCGGCGCCGAGCCGCTCTTCTTCCTCGACTACTACGCCACCGGCAAGCTGGTGCCCGAGCACCTCGCCGAGGTGGTCGACGGGCTCGCCGCCGCCTGCCGCGACGCCGGCTGCGCGCTGGTTGGCGGTGAGACCGCCGAGATGCCCGGCGTCTACGCCCTCGCCGACTACGACATCGCCGGCTTCATCGTGGGAGCGGTGGAGCGCGACGGCATCGTCGACGGCTCGCGGGTGGAGGCGGGCGACGTGCTCCTGGCTCTGCCCAGCAGCGGGCTGCACACCAACGGCTACTCCCTGGTGCGCCACATCGTGCTGGCCCGCGAGCTGGACTGGGCGGATCCGCTGCCGGGCACGGAGCAGCCGCTCGCCGACCTGCTGCTCGAGCCCCACCGCAGCTACCTGCACGCCGTCACCGAGCTGCGCAACGCGGTCGACGTGCGCGCCATGGCCCACATCACCGGCGGCGGCCTCATCGAGAACGTGCCACGCGTTCTCCCCGCCGGGCTCAGCGCCGTCATCGACCGCTCCTCCTGGGAGGTGCCGCCGCTGTTCTCCGCCATCGAGCGGGTCGGCGGCGTCATGCCCGAGGAGATGTGGCGCACCTTCAACATGGGCGTGGGCATGGTGCTGGCGGTGCCGCGCGGGCAGGCCGCCACCGTGGCGAGCGCCGCCGGGCTGCCCGTCTGGCGCATCGGCGAGGTGATCGAATCCGCCGGCGGTGAGCGCGTCCGCCTCGGATGAGCGCCGTCTGCCGCGTCGCGGTCCTCGCG
>DATBEL010000007.1:0-23729 GCA_036276135.1 Candidatus Dormiibacterota bacterium | reverse complement strand
CCTCCGGCTGGCTACAGTCTCATGATGGCAGCGGTCGAGCGGCGCGAGATCGGGGCCAACGGCCTGCGCTTCGAGACCCTGCTGGCCGGTCCGGAGAGCGGCGAGGCGGTCATCCTGCTGCACGGCTATCCGCAGAGCGGTGAGGCGTGGCGCGACACGGTCGGCTGGCTCGCCGGGCGCGGGTACCGTGGCGTTGCGCCGAGCCTGCGAGGCTATTCGCCCGGAGCCAACCCCCCGGACGCGAGCGAGTACCGGATGCCCGAGCTGGTTGCCGATGTGCTCGGCATCGCCGGCGCGCTGCACATCGATCGCTTCCACCTGGTCGGCCACGACTGGGGTGGCGCCTTGGCCTGGGTGATCGCCGGCAACCATCCCGACCGCCTGCTCAGCCTCACCGTCGTCTCGACGCCCCACCCGCTGGCCTTTGCGCAAGCGCTGCGGCGACCGGCGCAGGCGGTGCGCAGCTCCTACATGGCGTTCTTCCGCATCCGCCGCGTCCCGGAGGCGTTGCTGTCGTTCGGCAACTTCGCCTCGCAGGGACTGGGCACCCGCGGATCCGGGCAGCCAAGGGAGGCGTGGCGGCGCGACCGCGACCACCTGGGGCGTGTCGGCCTCCACGGACCCCTCAACTGGTACCGAGGAGCCACGCGGGGGATCCGGCCGCTGCGCGTCGGCGTGCCAACGCTGTACATCTGGGGTCGGCACGACATGTTCCTGGGCCGTCGCGCCGCCGAGCAGACGCAGAAGTTCGTCACCGGCGAGTACACCTTCGTGGAGCTCAACGCGGGGCACTGGATCGCCGAGCGCAACCCCGACCAACTGCAGCGCCTGCTCGGCGAGCACCTCGAGGCGCATCACCCGCCCGCTCCCGCGGTTGTGGCGGAGGGGGCACCCGCAGTGCAGACGGCTCGCAAGCCGGCCCGCAAGCGCGCCAGTCGCGCGCGCAAGCCGAAGCCCCAGGCGGATGCCGAGTCGACCGACCGATCCACCGGCGACGCAGCAGGCTAGAGGATCTCGATCCCGTCGACCTTGGCGTTGCTGACGACGCCGATGAGTACGCCCCGCACGGTGGCGACGGCAAAACAAGACAAATGCAGGGGATTTCACCCGGTCGATCTCAGACCGTCACGGAGTGAGTCGATCCCGGGTGGCGGGGTTTGGCATCTGTCACATCGGCGTGCAGGGCGGCGCAGTGGCGCGTTTTGGGCTGGCGGTCGTGGGTGTGACCTCTGCTAGGCTTGCCGCCGCGATGAGCGTCACCATCCTGGTGGGCGGGCAGTGGGGCGACGAGGGCAAGGGCAAGGTCATCGACCTCCTCGCCGATCGCGTCGACATGGTGGTGCGCTCCCAGGGTGGCAACAACGCCGGCCATACGGTTGTCGCTGAGGGCAAGGAGTACCGGTTCCACCTCATCCCCAGCGGCATCCTCAACCCGGCGACCATCTGCGTCATCGGACACGGAGTTGTGGTCAACCCCAAGGTGTTCCTCGAGGAGGTCGACAACCTCCACGCCCAGGGCATCAGCACCGCCAACCTGGTCGTCAGCGAGCGAGCCCACATGGTCATGCCATACCACCCCGAGCTCGATCGGCTGGGCGAGGTACAGCGCGGGGACGATCGGCTGGGCACGACGGCCCGGGGGGTGGGGCCGGCCTACGAGGACAAGGTGCGGCGCATCGGCTTTCGCATCGGCGACCTGCAGAAGCCGGCGTTCCTCGAGAAGAAGCTGCACTTCGTGCTCCGGCTCAAGAACGAGGTGCTGACCAAGCTGTACGGCGCCCCGCCGTTCGACGAGCGCGCGATCCTGGACGAGTACCTCGGCTACGCGCAGCGCCTCGAGGGGATGATCCGCGACATCCATCCGCTGATCCGCGATGCCATCGCCAGCGGCGATCGCATCCTCCTCGAGGGGGCGCAGGGGGTGATGCTCGACATCGACCTCGGCACCTACCCGTACGTCACCTCGTCGGCGCCGACCGCCGGCGGCGCATGCACGGGGAGCGGCATCCCCCCGTCGCGCGTCGACAAGACCGTGGGCGTGTTCAAGGCATACACGACGCGGGTCGGCTACGGGCCGTTCCCTACGGAGCTCACCGACGAGCTCGGCGAACGTATCCGCGCGGTGGGGGCTGAGTTCGGCACCACCACGGGCAGGGCGCGACGCGTCGGTTGGTTCGACGCCGCCGTGGCCCGCTACGCGGTGGACACCAACGGCATCGACTCGATCGTGCTCACCAAGGTCGACGTGCTCGATGACGTGCCCAGCCTGCGCATCTGCACCGGCTACGAATGGCGCGGCGAGTACTGGGACCACCCGATGGCGAACATCTCCCACCTGAAGCACTGCGAGCCGGTGTACGAGGAGATGCCGGGATGGATGACGCCGACGCGGGACATCCGCGACTACGATGCGCTGCCCCAGGCATGCCGTACCTACATCGAGCGCATCGCCGAGCTCTGCGGCGCCGATGTCGACGTGGTGTCGATCGGTCCCGACCGCGAGCACACGCTGGTGCGGACGCCGTTGGTCTGAGGGCCCCCAGCGGCGGACGACCGCGTGATCAGCTCCCTGCGGGTTCCGCGAACCGTGCGACGGTGAAGCCGATGCTGAGCGGGACGTCGAGCGCGAACATGAGCAGCATCAGGCTGAGCACCAGCAGGGGCGCTCCCTCTGCGTGGTTGTGGATGAACGCGTACTCGATCATGCCCGCGATGACCAGGTAGGCGAGGAGCGCCCAGCGCGCGACACCGAAGAACACCGGCCAGGGGAATTCGCGGTGACGGGTCAGCAGCAGCAGGCTGATGGCGAACAGGATCGCGCTGCCGGCGAGCAGCGCGACCGGGACGGCCAGCGACGGCGGCCTGGGGAAGTTCCCGGCCATGACGATGCCGCCGATGATCACCAGCGCGAGCGAACCGATGACCAGCTGCGTCACCGGTGGCACGGTGCGCTCGGGAGGCGCGGGGAGCGGTTGCGCGAACTGCGCCGTCACTGCGTGGTGATCCGGGTCATGATCAGAAGCGTCGCGATCTGCATCGCGCCGGTGATGCCCGCAGCGAAGACGAAGCGGCGCATCAGCCTGGCGATGACCTCGCCGTTGGGTCGCGGCTTGTTCATCTCGAACAACACAGCGACGTTGGCCGGCTCGAGCACCCCGAGCGCGACCGTGGCCATGACCCCGACCACGGCAAACGACGCCACCAGCCAGGTGTGGTTGACGCTGTCCGGGTTGAGGTTGCCGAAGTTCACCGCCACCTGGAAGCCGGCCGCGAGGGTCATCACCACCAGAGTCGGCATGATCAGCACCATCATCGGCATGAACTTCGACGCGAACTCGGCACGTGCGGGGATGGAGAGGCGGCCCAGGATGGGGCCGATGACGAAGCCGACGAAGAGGTCAATGCCCGTCCACAAGCCGCCGCCGGCCACGTGGTAGAACATCAGCGCCCACTGCCAGTTGGCGGCGATGGCGACCACCAGGAAGACGAGGATCGCTCCCACGATGGGCAGTCCACGAGCTGGGACGATCTCGATGGCCCGGCGCGGCGCAGCGCTCGGCTGCGCTGAGGGCGTGCCCTCGTAGGTCATCACGGCCACTCGCTGATCCTCCCTCTAAGGGTCCGACGCGGCCATATTCTGCCACCACTTCTGCCACCACAACGCGGGGGCAGCAATTGCCCCCGCGTCCCCTCCATCTGTCAGGTGGTTGTGGTGCCGCCGGTGAGCGGGGGGCTCAGTGGATTGAGGAGCGGCTGGCGCTGGGCCTGCGCGGGGCTCGGCTCGCGGTAGTCGGCCTCGTTGAGGTTGCCCACCGTCGACCGTCCCACCGCCGCGGCGAGCAGTGAGCCGATGGCCACGACGACGAGGTTGACGATGACGGCGACGAACCCGATGTAGATCTTGCCGCCGTAGCCGAAGTCGTGAAGGCTGGAGACGAACTTTTCCTGGAAGAGCGCCCAGGTGCCGACGCCCATTCCCGCCGCCCAGCCGGCGACCATCGCCCAGACGTTCAGCCGCTTGATGTACAGCGCCACGATCAGCGCGGGCAGGGCGTTGATCATCCACACACCGCCGGCGGTCTGGTAGTTGATGATGTCGGTGGTCGGCAACACCAGGATGAAGATCAGGGCGGCCACCTTGACGAGCAGGGAGACGACCTTGCTGACCGTCGCCTCCTCGCGGCGGCTCATGGCGGGATGGATGTACTCACGCCAGATGTTGCGGCTGAAGAGATTGGCGGCCGCGATCGACATCACCGCTGCGGGCACCAGCGCACCGACGGCGATGGCGGCGAATGCGACGCCGGTGAACCAGCTGGGAAACATCTTCTGGAAAAGGTCGGCGATGGCGCTGTTGTTGCCGAACTGCGCGGTGGGCTTGATCCCGGCGGCGATGGCCATGAAGCCGAGTAGGCCGATCAGGCCGAGCATGAACGAGTACGCCGGCAGGAACGAGGCGTTGCGCTTGATGGTGCGCTGGCCCTTGGCGCTGAACACGCCCACCAGCGAGTGGGGGTACAGGAAGAGCGCCAGCGCCGACCCCAGCGCGATGCTGCTGTAAGCATTGAACAGTGACGGCTGGATCACGTCGGGCTTCCGCTTGGCCAACGGCAACAGCGTGTTGGCGTGCTCGACCTTGTTGAAGATGCTGCCGAACCCGCCGAGCTTGTAGGGGATGTAGACGATCGCGACGATCACCACCAGCCAGATCAGCACGTCCTTGACGACGGCGATGAGCGCAGGGGCGCGCAGCCCGCTCACGTAGGTGAACACCGCCAGGACGACGAAGGCCACCACCAGGGCGATCTCGGGGCTGATGCCCATGTTGGCCAGCACCACCTTGATGCCGAAGATCTGCAGGGCGATGTACGGCATGGTGGCGAGGATGCCGGTGAGCGCGATGAGCAGGGCGAAGAAGCGGCTGTCGAAGCGGTCGCGCACGTAGTCCGAGCCGGTGATGTAGCCCTTGTTCCGCGACACCTGCCACAACCGCGGCATGGTGAGGAAGACCAGCGGATAGATGAGGATGGTGTAGGGCAGGGCGAAGAGGCCGTAGGCGCCGAGGCCGAAGACCACGCCGGGGACCGCCACGAAGGTGTAGGCGGTGTAGAGGTCGCCGCCGAGAAGGAACCAAGTGACGATCGTGCCGAAGCCGCGGCCGGCCAGCCCCCACTCCTCGAGGTGATGGAGGTCGGCGCGCCGCCACCGGGCGGCCCCGAAGCCGATGACCGCCACCACCACGCCGATGACGCCGACGATGATCAGCTCGTCCCAGTGGGTCAACTCTCGTCCCCGGCGCGATCGACGAAGTACACCAGGCCGGTGATCGCCACCCCAGCGACCACCCAGGCGAACTGGTACCAGATGAAGAACGGGATCCCCGCCAGCCTGGGCTCGGCATGCGCGTACAGCGTTGGGAAGAGCAGCGCGGCGAACGGCACAATCAGCAGGACGCGAGCCCAGCGGCCTCGCCGTGCGGGAGCTGGTTGCTCCGACATGGTTCGCTAGCGTACAGACCTGCTCCCACATGTTCAAGGGGTGCGGGTGGGTGGTCCCAGTCGCTCTGGACCTGGGCCGCAGCCGTCGACTCCACGGGGTCGGCTATACAGGCTGCGATGACGCCCGTCACCCCCGCCCGCCTGACCCGCCTGGCAGGGCGGTCGTGGTGGCAGCCCTCCGCGGTCCTTCTGATCGCGGCCGCCGCCCTCGGTATCGCGCTCCTGGTGCCTCGCCTGTTCAGCGATCCCGTCGGCGTCGACCCCTTCGTCCTCCGCCTCAGCGGGGTCGCGACAGCGCTGGCGGCGGCATCACTGGCGTGGGGGCGCTTGAACGCGTCGCGACCGATCCTGCTCGCCCTCGCCGCCATGACGGTCTCGTTCAGCGTGTTCGCGGGCGGGCCGCAGTGGATCGAGGACATCTCGGGCACCCGCTTGGACTTCAACACCCAGGTGCTCGTCGCGTCGGCGGCCGAGGCCTTGCTGACCATCGCCCTGGCGGTGCTGGCGGTGCGCCTGTCCCCTGCCCGACTTCGTCCCCTGCTGCGCCTGCGACGCCTCGGCGTCTCGGCGCAGTTCGCCGCCGTCGCTGGAACGCTCGCCTTCCTGCTCATCGTGATGCTGCTTCCCGCGACGCTCCTCGGCCGCCAGGGCATCGCACCGATTGCGCTGGCGCGAGATCTTCCGCTCCAGGGTCCCGCCGACGTGCTCCAGGGATTCGCGCAGGAGTTGCAGTTCCGCGGGCTGCTCCTTGGCACGCTCGACCGCGTCGCCCCGCCCTGGGCCGCCAACCTCGGCCAGGCCGCGTTCTTCGGGGTGGCGCACATCGCCGTGCAGTACCAGGGGCCCGCGGATGCGTTCGTGCCCGTGACCGTCGCACTGGGGTGGTTGTTCGGTTGGGTCACCCAGAAGACGGGCTCGCTCTGGCCGGCGATCATCATCCACGGCATCGCCGACGTCGCGGTCACCGCCGGGGTCATCCCGGGGCTGTATGGCTACTGAGCGCCGGCGCCCCCTGCTGCGCACCCTCGCGGTGCTTCCCGCTGTGGTCCTCCTGGCCGCGCCGGCGCCCGCACGCGCCAGCACGGCGTGGTGGCAGCCCCTGGCGTTCACGGGCATGCGCATCTCAGCGGTGAGCGTCACCCAGGGGAGGCTGATCGTCGACACACCAGGCGGCCGTTTCCTGTCGACCAACCAGGGCGGCACCTTCACGGCGACGACCGACACGCCATTGCCGTCACTGCCGGTGCTCAGCGCCGGCACGTCCTGGGACATCCGCGGCGGCACGGTCGTCACCGGAGCTGGGCCCAGTGCGGCCGCCGAACATCCCGATCCCGGCGCCCCCTACCTCGGCACCGGCGCGCACCTGCTCGCCGCCCCGGCAGCCGTGCCCGGCTCTGTCGTCGCCGTCGGCAGCGACAACCACGTCTGGCGCCGTTCCCCCTCCGGGTCATGGTCGACCGCGTTCATCCCCCTGCCGGCGGGGGGCCTGTCGGGCACACCGCGCGTCACCGCGCTCACGGCGTTCACCCAGCCGCTCACCACCGCCGTGTACATGGGCTTCGACGGCTATGGCGTGCTGCTCACCCAGGACGGCGGCGACGATTGGATCCGCGCCGATCCCGGCCTTCCCGAGAACGTCCTCGGCCTCGCCACAGACCCGGCCGCCAAGGCGCTGTACGCCGCCACCGACCAGGGGTTGTACGTCCACCACCTGCAGTCGGTCCCCGGCCCGCCCGTCTACAGCGACTCCCAGCTGTACCTGCGCTGGCTCGGCATCGCCGCGGTCGCGCTGGCCGCCGCCATCGCCGCCCTGCTGGCGCTGCGCCGCCTGCTCCCCCGACCACTCCCCTGACCAGCGCGGCGCCGATCACGCCTCTCCAGGCGCCACCAACCCCGACTCGTACGCCATCACCACTGCCTGCACCCTGTCGCGCAGGTCCAGCTTGACCAGCATGTGCGACACGTGGGTCTTCACCGTCGTCTCGCTGACGTGCAGCTCGCCGGCGATCTCGCTGTTGGACCGTCCCCGCGCCACCAGCTGCAGCACATCGCGTTCGCGCTCGGTCAGCTGCTCCAGCTGAGGGTTGGGGACGCGGACGGTGGCGAGCTGGGCGACAACCCGGTCAAGCAGCCGCCGCGTGACGGTCGGTGCCAGTAGCGCGTCTCCCGCCGCGACCACGCGCACGGCTCGTATCAACTCCTCGGGCGGCGCATCCTTGAGCAGGAACCCGCTCGCTCCCGCGCGCAACGCCTCGACGACGTACTCGTCGTGGTCGAACGTGGTGAGGATGATCACGCGTTGATTGCGCAGGCGTCGGGTCGCCTCGACGCCGTCCATGCGGGGCATTCGGATGTCCATGAGCACGACGTCGGGGTTGGTCGAGGCGGCCACGTCGATGGCGCTGACGCCGTCGCTCGCCTCGCCGACAACCCGGATGTCGCCCTGCGCCTCAAGGATCATGCGAAAGCCGGCGCGCATCAACTCCTGGTCGTCCACGACCAGCACGCGGATCACCCCGTGCCATCCGACGACAGCGGAAGCGTGGCGCGCACCGCGAAGCCACCGCCGGGCACCGGTCCCGCGAACAGCTCGCCACCGAACAGCGCGACGCGTTCGCGCATGCCCACCAGCCCGTGTCCAGTCCCGGTGATCGCCTCGCCGTCCGAGGCCCCGTCATCGGTGATGCGCAGCTCGAGCACGTCACTCCCGACGTGGATACGCACGCGGCAGTGTGCGTTGCCCGCGTGCCGGATGACGTTGGTCACCGCCTCCTGGACGATGCGAAACGCGCTGAGGTCGACGCCCAGCGGGATGGGCCGCTCCGCGCTGTCATCGATGACCAATTCGACGTCGACCCCCGCGGCACGCGCCTGCGCAACCAGCGTGGGGATCTCGGCGATGCCTGGTTGCGGTGCATGCCCGGGCACCTCAGCGGTGCCGAGGCGCAGCAGGCCGAGCATGCGGCGCATCTCGTCCATCGCCTGCCGCCCGGTGCGCGCCATGGTGGCGGCGGTCGCATGCCCGGGATGATCCTGTGGCAACTGCGTCTGCAGCGCACCCGCCTGCACGGTGATCAACGACAGGTGATGGGCGATCACATCGTGCAGCTCACGCGCGATGCGCACCCGCTCTTCGGCCACCGCCTGCTGGGCTCGCAGCTCCTGCTCACGCGTGGCCTGGTGAGCCTGGGCGCGCAGCGAGTCGACGTAGGCCAGGCGCGTCCGCGTGTAGATCCCCACCACGTAGGCCGCACCAACGGGTATCAGGGTGGTGATCGACTCGGCGAAGGTCCAGCCTTCGCGCGAGATCACCGCGCCGGCGACGAGCACGGCCAGGCTGGCGACAGTGAGCAGCAGCGAGAGCCGCCACGGCATCCGCGCCGCCACCGTGTACACGCCGACGAGCACGAGCGGATGCACCAGCACCGACGAACCGAGCGCCGCTGCCACGAGCAGCGCAACGAGGATGACACCGAGCGTCAGCAGCGGGTGACGGCGGCGCAGCAGCAGCGCGGCCAGCGGCACCGCTGTCACGACGAGCAACGGGATGCGTCCCGCACCCGACGGCGGGATCTCGTGGGTGCCGCTGAAGACTGTTGCAATGCCGACGAGAAGCAGGCCGACGACGATGCCGACATCGAACAGCCTTCCCGGCCATTCCCGCAGACGCCACTGTTGTGGCGTCGCGGCCGCGGGAGCTGTGGTGGCGCTCATCTCAGCGCCAGCCTACGACCATCTCGGGTCGAGCGAGCCTCAATCGCTCGCCGCGTTCACGCGTCCTGAGTGGCCGTCCGCCAGGTGCCGAGCGCGATCGCCACCACGATCCACGCGATCACCACGGCGACGGCGGCGCCGAGCGTGACCGAGATCGAATCGAAGCGGCTCAGCTGGACGGTGTCGGTGGCCCCGGGCAGGAAGCGGTCGAGCGCGAAGCTGGAGACCAGCTGGCGCCAGCTTCCGAACACGCTGATGCGCTCGATGGCTCGTGACCCGGCCAGCTCCCACGCGATCATCACCCCGATGGCGGTCCCGCGAGAGCGCAGCAGCGCAGCGAGGCCGAGTGTGACCGTGTAGTTGAGCACGGCTAGGGCGAGCAACCAGCCCAAGCCGATGAGCAGGCTGGCAGCGTCCGGGGTGGGCGTGCCGTCGGCGAGGACAAAGGATGCGAGCACCTCGACGGCGTAACCGGCCGCGAGCAACGGCAGCAGCAGCATCAGTCCGCCCGGGATGCGCACCAGGGCGAGCTTGACGCGGGACTGACCCGTCGCCACCAGGCTCCGGAACACTCCCGAGGACACATCCTGCGCGCCGGCGGTGGCGCCGATGAGCACGGCGGCAAGCCCTCCGGCGATGGTGAAGAGCTCCAGGCTGTTGGTGAACCCGTGCAGGCCGCCCGCGGGGCCGTTCTTGATGGGATCGGCGACGTGGTAGATGGTGATGATCGCGTTGACGAGGACCACGCTCACGGCGCACAGAACGACGGACAGCAGCACCAGGCCCCTGCGGGTGCGCAACTTGAGGAACTCGGCGTTGATCATCGGCAGCACGCGGTTCATGCGGGGATCGCCTCCGCGGTCTGCAGGCGGGAGGTGATGTCGAGGAAGCGCTCTTCGAGCGTCACCCGCGCGGGCTCGAGGCGTGACACGGCGATGCCGGCGGTGACCAGGACGCGGTTCACCGTCGCGGCGAGGTCGGCGGACGCCAGGGTGCAGAGCAGCAGGCCGGCATCGTCAACCTTCACCTCGCGCACTCCCTCCTGCCCAGCGAGGATGGTCATCGCCCTCGCGTTGTTGTCACAGGCGACCAGAACCTGGTGGGCGCTGCCGTCGCGGAGCTCGGCGAGGCGGCCCTGGCGGATCAGCTTGCCGCGATCGATGATGGCCACCCAGTCGCACGTCTTCTCGATCTCGTCGAGCATGTGCGAGGAGATCAGGACGGTGCGCCCTTCCTGGACCAGGCCGCGGATCAGCCCGCGGAACTCCTGGATGCCTGCGGGGTCGAGCCCGTTCATCGGTTCGTCGAGGATGAGAAGGCGCGGGTCGTTGAGCAGGCAGCGGGCGATCCCAAGACGCTGACGCATTCCCAGCGAGTAGGCGCCCACCGGCTCATCGGCGCGCGCGGTGAGCGCGACGCGGTCCATCGCCTGCGGGATCCGCCGGGTTGCCTCGTCGGTGAGCAGCGCGCTGACGATCTTGAGGTTCTGCCTGCCGGTGAGGTGGTCGTGGAAGCGAGGCTCCTCCACGACCGCACCGACGCGAGCCAGCGCCTTGGCGTGCTCGTGGGGCATGGCGTGACCCATCACCTGCATCGCCCCGGCACTGGCGCGGGTCAACCCGAGGAGGGTCCGGATCAGCGTCGTCTTACCCGCACCGTTGGGGCCGAGCAGGCCGAAAGCCACGCCGGCGGGGATGCGGAGGTCGACGCCAGCGACCGCGGCCCGGCTGCCGAAGTGCTTGGTGAGGCCGTGGGTCTCGACGAGGATCTCGGGGTCGGTGTGCGCGCCGTCGGGTCGACTCGAGAGGTGACTGTCCATGGCGGACACGCTACCGCCGCCCGTCGCCCGGCACATCGGGCCAGAGGATGAGATCGTGCCCGAAGCCTCCTCCGTGCGGATGAGCCGGTCTGGGCTCTACCCGGCGCTGGCATCGATCGCTGCCGCGACCACTCGCGCAGCGCGCGTCGACAGCCGCGGCGCTGCCCTGGCAAGCCAAGCTCCCTGCAACCAGTTGCGTGGGTCGAGCACGGCCCGGCCGGGCCGCTCCCACGCCGAGGAGATCTCACGGCTCGGCGTGTCCATGACCACCCGCACCGCCGCGACGCGGGCCACCATGCCAGCGAGCAACGCCGTCTCCATGTCGACGGCGGCGAAGCCCCGCGCCGCCCAGCGCGCCCGCCCCGAACCGGTGACGACGCCGTTGGCCGAGAGCAGCGGCAGCGTGACAGTGGGGAAGCCCAGGCGCCGCGACGCGTCAGCCAGCGCCGCACTCCACGCCGGGTCACAATCGATCAGCGCGCCGTCCTCGCGCGCTGTCTGAGCGGGGATCACCACGGTTCCTGACGCAAGGTCGGCAGCGAGGCCTCCGGCGAGCCCGACACTGAACACGACGTCCGTGGTCAGCTCGGTGCGGTCGAGCGATGCCAGGCCGATGCCGGCCATCAGCAGGCGCAGACCGGGGGCCTGGCGGCGCACCGGTCGCGCCTCGACACCCATGGCGCAAATGACAGTCACGTCGGCGGGGTCGAGCCGCGGATCCTGGCCGGTCATGGCGCGCCTGACCGTAGCAGCGCCGGGCGGCTCAGAGCCCCGGCGGGAACGTGAACGGCGCGGGCGCGACGTTGCCGTTGACGTCGAGCTGGATCAGGTCGTGGGCGTTCAGCGGAATGCTGCGGATGTCGCCGCTGTACACCTGACCATTGAGGTAGGCGATCACAGTTCCGGATGCCGGACCGACGTGGGTGCCGTCGAGCGGGATCCCCCAGATGTCGAACCAGTTGCCCAGCGTGTAGATGCGCTGGACGGGTGACTCGACGTGGATGATCCCGTCGGGTGTATGCGAGTGCAGCCAGTAGAAGCACGCGCCGCTGATGACCGTCGGGACGCCGGCGGGATTCTGCGTCTCCTGCCGCGGCGGCATGATCCCGATACCCTCTGGCACCGTGCGTGCCGAGCCGTTGACGTAGACAGCGAGGTGCGCGTGGATGTGGAACACGAGCTGCTCGGCGCCTGAGCATTGGATGCCGTCGACGGGCTGGCCGGTGACCGTGGTGCCGATCGGCGCCAGCAGCGGCGGCGTCGGCGCCGGCGAGCCAAGGGGGGTGCCGAACGGGGGTGGGCCCGCCGAATTGCCGCCGCCGTGGAGCGCGAAGGCGAGCGCCACGCCGGCGCCCACCGCCACGACGGTGATCACTCCAACGGCCGCACCGGAGGGTGGCCAGAGTGGCCACAGCTGCCGGCGACGCATCGGCGTCTTGGCAGGCAACTGCACGCCCGGCGGGCGCTGTGGCGTCGCCGGTTGTGGTTGTGGTTGTGGCGCCGGCCTGCGGGGCTCCGTTCGCCGCGACCGCGGCTTGCGGCGGCGGCTCACCGCACCAGCACCGCCAGCGGCGCCCCGATGGTGCGCAGCAGAGCGGATGCCGAAGAGCTGGTCTCGACCAGCGGCTGGGCGAGCAGCCACAGCGAGGTCATCGTGTATCCCACCATGGCCACGATCCAGGGCCACTCGCTGCGACGTGCCGCGGCAACGTTGCGTGCGGCGTGGCCGAGGTAACGGTGCGCCTGGACCACCGCGACGATGTGCACAAAGATGATCAACACCACCTGGAAGTACCAGACCACCGATGACGGCAGCAGGTTGGGATTGATCTCGTAGCTGTCGTTGAACGGCGCCGGCAGAAGCTTCATGCCGTCGATGCCCGCGGGGTTGCCCAGCAGCGGGATGAACAGCTGTCCGTTGATGACGATGTACTCGGCGTTGTGCGCCACCAGGTAGCCAAACGCGATCGGCAACAGGGATGGAAGCAGCCCGGCGAGCACCTCGAGCGTGGAACCCTTGAGGTTGCCGGCGCGCCGCACCAGCATCGCGAAGCCACCGAAGAGCGCCCACGCAACCAGGACCAGTGCGGCGAACACTGCTGTCTGCAGCAGTTCGAACGGCACGCCGTTGAGCGGGATGCCGGTTCGGAATGTCTTCCAGGCCGGCGTCGAGAGCAGTCCGTCGAATGACACCGAGACGAGCAGCAGAAGAACGAACGAGATGCGGCTGGCCTCGGCCGCGAAGGGCACCCGCAGGCCGCCGCCGAGACCCTGACGGCCCGGGGCGCCGAACCGGAACCAGCCGAGCCGGCCCCAGGTGGCGAACAGCACCGAGAACACCTCGGCACGGTCGGTCCACGTCGCGGCGCCGAAGAACAGACCGCCGACCACGCTGACCACAAGGTAGATGGCCAGCCCTGTGGCGGCGAAGCCCGGCCTGGTGGCATCCCCGTTGTAGATCAGCTCGCCGCACGCGAGCGTGAAGAACAGCGCCGCCGCGGGCCACCAGCCGAGCCACGCCGGCCACCTCACCACCGCGGCGTCGCCGAGCAGGCTGCGCCGCAACCCCGGCCGGTCGCAGGCACGGGCCAACGCGGCGAAGGGGTTCAGCGCGCGCGTCCAGTCGCCGAGCACCCCGCAGGAGATCGGCACAGCCACCCAGACCAACAGCCAGAAGAAGGTCGGGACGATGTTCTCGGCAACCGCCTGCGAGCCGACCCAGCCGGCGACGATGAGCCCGGCCGTGAACAGGATCGCGATCACCCACCGCACCGGGGTGGGGCGGCGCAGCTGGGTGCGATCCACGTATGAGGATTCGCCGGCGGCAGCCGGGGCGACGGCGCGGGGCAGGACGAGCAGGAACGAGGCGAAGACGACCAGTGCCCCGCCGAAGACGAAGAGCCAGAGCGGGACCGGGAGGTCGTAGCGTTTGCCGAAGGCATGGGCCACGATCGGCAGGAAGCCGAGCGCGCCGTCGCCCCCGACGGCGTGGATCGATCCGGTCAAGGTGCGATTCCTCCATTGTCTGATCGGGCGCGACCGCTCGCGGCCGCGCGGACGTCGGTCAGGCGGGGGAGGACGACGGCGGCGGGCGTTGCCACAGTGCGCTGCCGAGCAGCAGCTGGATGGCGATCACGTGTGGTCGCGGCGGTGCCGGTAGCTCGGGGTCGCGGCCGGTCCTCCCCCAGAACGCCCGGGCCAGGCGTTCGATGCGCTCCACGCTGCGGCGGCGGGCACGCAGCAGCAGCAGTGCGGCGGTGAGGACGGCCGCCAGCACCAGGGCTGTGGCCGCCTGGATCCAGGCCGCCGCGCCGTTGCCGTCGAGGAGCGGGCCGAGGCCGCCGCCGGGAAGGCCGCGCAGTACCCGCTCCAGGTTCTCCTGCGCGAGGTAGAGCGCGCTCTGCACGACGGCGAGTGGCATGGCCAGCGCGGCCACCAGAGCTGGCGGCGACGGCCGCAAGGCGCGTTCGGCGGCGTGGCCGGGACGTTGGATCGGAGGCACAGAGGCGGTCCGATCGCCGCCGCGAAGGCGCGCCAGCAGCCGTGCTGAGCGGTCGAATCGCTGCCCCAGCGACAGCCAGGCCCGGGCCAGGCCCGCGGCGCCGGCGACACCCACCGCCAGCAGCGCAACCGCGAGCGGGAGCATGTAGGCGTGGACACCGCCGCCGAGGCCGGCCTGCAGCCCGGCAAGACCCGCCAACCGGTAGTAGCTGAGGCCGTGTCCGAGCCATTCACCGACGAGGGCGGTGACCACGACCGCGGTCACGGCGAGGCGACGCCGAATCACTCCGACAGTATGGCCGAGCGTCCCGCCGCCGCCGCCGCGGGCAGCCGGTCGCGATGGCGGCCGCGCCCTGTTCCGGCTTGGTAGTAACCTCGCGTCGAGCTCGCGCGCTCGTCCCCATGCAGAAGCACACACGCCGCGTGGTCGCGCTCGGCGCCGCCGCGCTCATCGCCCTTGTTCTCAGCGGCTGCAGCCTGCAGCCCGACGTGGCGGCGCGCATTCAGGGACCGAGCCGCACCGACCAGCCCGCACCGGCGCTGAGCGGCACCACGCTCAGTGGCGGCCGCCTCGACCTGGTCTCTCTTCGAGGTCACCCAGTCGTCGTCGACTTCTGGGCCTCGTGGTGCGGCCCGTGCCGCGCCGAGCAGGACGAGCTCAACGGCCTGGTCTCGAAGTACGCGGCACGCGGCGTGCGGTTCGTTGGCGTCGACATCCGCGACGACAGCGCCAACGCCAGGGCGTACGTGCAGCAGTACCGGGTCGCCTACCCGAGCCTCTTCGATCCCGCGTCCGACGACGCGGCCACCTTCAACGTGGACGCGCCACCCACGACGCTGGTGATCGACGGTAGCGGCACCATCCGCCTGCGCGAGCTGGGCACGCTGGTGGACGTGCCCAAGACGCTCGACTCCCTGCTGGGAAGCGCCTGACGATGGCCACCGCGCCGGCTCTGCGCAAGACGACGCCGCGACCGTCTCCGCAACCACGCGGGCGAGGCCGGCGTGTGCGGTTGTTCGCAGGACGGTTCTGGCACGAGTACACGCGGATGCGCACCGCCATCTACATGCTCATCGGGGTGCTGGGCATCGTGCTCATCGGCACCTTCGTGCCCCAGCAGTTCAGCTCTGCCCAGGGCAAGGTCACCGAGTTCCTCGGCAGCCATGCCGCGCTGAACGACCTGGCCACACACTTCGGCCTGCCGCTCACCTCGGTGTTCGTCTCGCCGCTCTTCTACGTCCTCCTGGGGAGCATCTACATCGCGCTGCTGTCGTGCGTGCTCACCCGCGGGCGTGCGCTGGTGGTGCGCACAGTTCGCGGGTATCCGCGCTCGCCGCAGTACTGGGGTGAATGGGGCAGCTGGCTGTTCCACACATCCTTCTTCCTGCTGCTCATCGCCGTCGTGTGGGGCAAGGCGACGGGCTTCGACGGCATCATGACCATCACCGAAGGGCAGCGAATCGCCGAGACCCGAGCCAGCTACGACACCCTCCAGGAGGGCATGCTCTTCGACGGCCACCACAGTGGCTATGAGGTGCAGCTCAACAGGTTCGCCGCGCCGCTGCAGGCCAACGGCATGCCGGAGGACTTCGTCAGCAACGTCACGGTCTACGACGGCGGCAGGCCGGTGATCACCAAGGACGTCCGCGTCAACGACTTCCTCGGCTACGACAACGTCGACTTCTACCAGCAGGACTACGGCTGGGCCCCGCACATCGTGGTCAAGAACCCGTCGGGAGAGGTGGTCAGCGACAACGCGGCGCAGCTGATCAGTGACGACAAGACGGCGTCGACCGGGGTGATCAAGGTGCCCGACTTCAACTACATGCTCCCCGGGCAGAGCACGCCCACCCAGATCGGCGCCCGGCTGGTGCTGTACCCCGACGCGCAGGCGCTGCCCACCGTGGGCGCGGGCAACGCGCTCAGCCTCACCTACGGGCCGGGCGGCGCGGCCGCCAACAACCCCGTCCTCGAGGTGCAGCTGTTCGTCGGTGACCTCGGGTTGAACAGCGGCGCCTCGCAGGACGTCTTCAGCCTCGACACCACCGGCATGAGGCCGTACTACCAGGACGCCGCCGCGTTCGCGCTGCCCATGCACCAGTCGGTCACCCTGCAGCTGCCCGCCGCCAACAACGGCACCGCCGACTTCACGATCGCCTTCCCGGACCTCAAGCAGTTCTCGCTCTTCCACGTCAAGAAGGACAGCGGTGTGCCGCTGGTGTACGCCACGTTCATCCTGACGATGACGGGCCTGCTCACCAAGCTCTATCTGCGACCATTCCTCGAGCGCCGCCGGCGCGGCCACCGCGCCACGCTCCTCCCGCAAGCCGTCGCGACGACGGAGCCGGAGGCGCCACCGCTGACCAGCGTTCGAGAGGAGGTGTTGACCCGATGACCCCGACACCGCTCTCGCTCAGCCTTTTCGGCATCGCCGTCGCCTTCTATGTCGCCGCCCTGGTGGGCTTTCTCGTCTATCTCCCCTTCCGCGACCGCCGCATCGCCAACACGGCCGTCGGGCTGGTCGCCCTGGGGTGGCCGTTCCACCTGGTTTCGATCGTCACCCGCGCGCTCGAGGCCGGCCACTGGCCGCTGGGCAACATCTATGAGTACTCGACGGGCATCTCGTTCGTGGTCGCCACCACCTTCCTGGTGATCACCCTGCGCGCCGGGCAGCGCCTCCTCGGCGTGCCGGCGATGATCGTCACCATCGCGCTGATGGCGGTGGCGTACATGCTGTACGTGCCGCCCGGTGACCTGGTCCCGGCGCTGCACAGCTACTGGCTGACCATCCATGTGACGTCGATGGCCACAGCCAGCGGGCTGCTGGTCTTCTCGAGCCTCTTCGCGATGTTCTTCCTGGCGCGTGAGTGGGCCGACGGGTACGCCCTGGCCACCGCCGGCCAGCCATCGGGAATGCGCGGCGTGTCGGCCGGCGGCGGCGGGGCGGCGGTGATGACCGGAGGTGGCGGCGGTGGCGGTTTCATGCCCGGCCTGGCCGGCGCGTTCCGGCGTCTGCCGGCGGCGGCGACGCTCGACTCGTGGAGCTTCCGCTTCGTGATGATCGGCTTCCCGGTCTGGACCTTCGGGGTGATGATGGGCGCCGTCTGGGGGGAGCACGCCTGGGGCCGATACTGGGGCTGGGACCCCAAGGAGACGTTCAGCTTCATCGTCTGGGTGGTGTTCGCGATCTACCTGCACGCGCGCGTGACCTACGGGTGGAAGGGCAGGCGCGCGGCTCTGATCACCGTCATCGGTTTCGTCGCGATCTTCGCCGACCTGTATGCCGTCAACCTGTGGATCGCCGGCCTGCACTCCTACGCCCGCGCGTAGGGGGTCCGGCGCGTCGCACTCGCGGCGTTCCAACCTGAACGCGTGAGGGTCGAGATGAAGAGGTCGACCCTCTTTGCGGGGTGCCAGCCCGAGGTCGCGGCCGGCGCCGACGGCAGGATCATCGCCACCGGTGCGGCGGCGCGCGCAGCCGCCGGGGTCGGTGCCAAGGTGCATGACCTGCGTGGCCACGCCTACCCCGGTTTTGGCGACGCACACCTCCACCTCGAGTGGATGGCACGATCCGTGGCCGGGCTGGACCTCGCCGGCGCAACCACGCGCCACGAGGTCATCGCGCGCGTCCGTTCCTTTGCCGGGAGGCTGGACCAGGCGGCCTGGGTCAGCGGTCGCGGTTGGTGCAACGACGAGTGGACCGACGATCCGCGCCCCCTGAGCCGGGACGAGCTGGACGCGGCCGGCGGTGGGCGGCCCGTGTTGCTGGTCCGAAAGGACGGGCATTCGGCGTGCCTGAGCTCCGCAGCGCTTGGGGCTGCCGGCCTGTCCCGCGACAGCCCCGACCCCGCCGGAGGAGTCATCGACAGGGATGACCACGGCGAGTTGACCGGGATGGTTCGCGAGGAGGCATGCAACGTTGCCGGCCGCGCCGTACCGCCGCCTTCGGACGCGGATTTCAACGCCGCGCTGACCACCGTCCTGCGAGGTCTGGCCAGGGCCGGCCTGACCGCGGTCCACACCATGGACACGCCGCGGCTGTTCCGCAGCCTGCAACGCCTGCACCGCGACCACCGGCTGCCCATCCGCGTCGTCTGGAACATGCCCGTCGCAGAGCTTGCAGCTGCGCAGGCCCTGGGAATCACGTCGGGCTTCGGCGACTCGTGGCTTCGCGTCTGGGGCGTGAAGGCGTACCTGGATGGGTCATTGGGCAGCCGCACCGCAGAGCTGCTCGACGGCAGCGGCGTGGCGGTCACCGGGCAGGAGGAGCTCATCGACGTCGTTTCGCGCTGCGCGGCAGCCGGCCTCAACGTCTGTCTTCACGCCATCGGAGATGGGGCAGTGCGTCGCGCGCTGGACGCGCTCGAACACGTGCGCGACGGGAGCGGGCCGTGGCGCCCGCGCGTCGAGCACGCGCAGTGCGTCGACCCAGTCGACATCCCGCGTTTCGCCCGAATCGGCGTGATCGCGTCCATGCAGCCCGTCCATGCTGTCAGCGACAGGTCGGTTGCCGACGCGCAATGGCCCGGTCGCACCGCCTACTCGTACGCCTGGGGCGCGCTGCAGCGTGCAGGTGCGATGCTCGCCTTCGGTTCGGACTCCCCGGTGGAGGACCCCTCACCGCTGGCCGGGATCGACGCCGCCACAGCCTGGCGGTCCCGTGCCGGCTGGTATCCGGAGCTGGCGCTGACTCGCGCGGCGGCTGTCCGCGCGTACACCCACGGGGTGGCGTACGCGGCGGGCATGGAGAGGGACGTGGGAGCGCTTCGTCGGGGCATGTTGTGCGATATGACAGTGGTTGATGACAATGCGATCAGCGCGACCATCGTCGGCGGCCGCATCGCCTGGGCGAGCGCGGATCGCCACTGAACACTCCCCGGTGGCTCCAATGCGATGCAACACTGACCCGCTGGCGCTCGCCCCTGTCACCAGCCGCCCACGCGCGCCGGCACAGCGTACGATGGCCATCGTGCCTGAACATGGTGTCCGCTTCCGGCCCGGGATGGTTGTCAGCCCGGGCGAGTATCGCAACGTCGAGACGGGGGCGACCCGCTACTTCGACGGCAGCTCGCCCATCCCCGGCGGCGTCAACTCGGCGGCGTGGGAGCAGATCTCCGACCATCACCATCCCAACACCGGCCGCGGCCGGCCGGCCGTGCGCAGCGAGCCCGACAAGCCGTCGGCGCACGGGGTTCGGTTCCCTGCCGGAACCGTGGTCAGCGCCGGCGAATACCGCAACGTGGAGACCGGCGCGGTGCGCTACTTCGACGGCAACAGCCCGCTGCCCGGCGGAGCCAACTCGGCCAGCTGGCAGCAGGTGTCGGACCATCACCATCCCGAACAGAAGCGCGGCAGCGCGGGCACGCGCAGCGAACCCGGCGCACCGTCGTCGACGGGGGTGCGCTTCACCGCGGGCACGATGGTCAGCGCGGGTGAGTACCGCAACACAGAGACGGGCGCGATCCACTACTTCGACGGCAACACACCGCTGCCGGGCGGCGCCAACTCGGCCAGCTGGCAACAGATCTCCGACCACTACCACTCCTCGACGGACGGATGACGCGCGCGCTGGCCGAACCGTCGCCGCTGCGCGACGGTGAGGTGGCGCTGCTGCCCATCGACAGGGACGTGACCGCGCTGATCGTGGCCGCATCGCACGACGCGGAGATCACCCGCTGGACCCAGGTGCCGCGGGACCTGACGCTGCTCGACGCCGGCCTGATCACCTCCGGCTGGACGATGCCGAGTGCCACCACCGCGCGGTTCCAGGTCTCCGTCGCGGAGCAGGCGCCGGCCGGCATGGCCACCGTCTGGATCAATGCCGCGGACGAAGCGGAGGTGGGCTACTGGCTGCTGGCTGCCGCGCGCGGTCGCGGCATCGCCCGCCGCGCCCTGCGCCTGCTCTGCACCTGGTCGTTCGAGGTGTGCGGGCTGGATCGCCTGCAGCTGACCACCCTCCCCGGCAACGTCGCCTCGGAGAGGGTGGCGCAGGCCTGCGGTTTCCACCGCGAGGGCACGCTGCGTCGCGACGTCAAGGGCACCTCGAGCACGCTGCAACTGTGGGTCCGCCTGACGGGCAAGGCCGGCGTCAGGAGGGTCAGCGCTCTGTGATCGGAACGTAGGGGCGCGGCGGCGGGCCGACGTACTCGCTGTCCGGGCGGATCAGACGGTTGTCCCTGTGCTGCTCGATGATGTTGGCCGTCCAGCCCGACATGCGCGACACGGCGAAGATCGGCGTGAACAGGCGCTGCGGGATGCCCAGCGAGGTGTACACCGACCCGGAGTACAGGTCCACGTTGGGATAGAGGCCCTTGAGCTCGCGCACCGCCTGCTCGACTGCAATGGTCAACTCGTACCAGCGCGCATCGCCATGCCGCTCGCCGAGGTCGCGGCTGTACTCGCGCAGGATGGTCGCCCGAGGGTCCTCGGTGCGGTACACGCGATGCCCGAACCCCATGATGCGCCGCTTCTCGGCGAGCAGCGTCTCGACGGCCTGGCGCGTGCCGGCCACGTCAGGCAGCTCACGGAGCAGGTCCATGACCCGCTCGTTGGCGCCTCCGTGCAGCGGGCCCTTGAGCGTGCCGATGGCGCTGACCACGGCCGAATGCATGTCGCTGAGCGTCGCCGCGGTCACCCGCGCCGCGAACGTCGAGGCGTTCATGCCATGTTCGGCATGAAGAATGAGGCAGACGTCGAAGGCACGGACGTCCTGCTCGTCCGGCTCGTCACCGTGGAGAAGATGCAGGAAGTTCCAGGCGATGCTCCGCTCCGGCGCGGGATCGACCGGCTGCACACCATTGCGGATCCGCTCGCTGGTCGCAACCAGCACACCCGTCTGTGCCACCAGGCGGATCGCCTTGGCTCGGTTGGCTTCCTCGCCGTTGTCCGAGCGGGCGGGGTCGGACATGCCGAGGATCGACACCTGGGTGCGCAGCAGGTCCATCGGGTCGGCGTCCTCGGGCGCGTGGGCGGCGGCGTCCCACACAGTGGCCGGCGGTTCGAGACTGTCGGAGAAGCTGCTGCGAAGCGACTCGAGGTCCGGCTTGGAGGGTAGCTCCCCGTGCCACAGCAGCCAGCACACCTCCTCGAAGGTCGACTGCTCGGCGAGGTCGACGATGTCATATCCCGCGTAGAGCAGCTTGCCGGTGTCGCCGTTGATCTCGCAGAGTGCGCTCCGCCCGGCGATGATCCCCTCGAGGCCGCCCTTCGCGGTGGCCGTCGGGGCCGCCATCAGCGCGGCACCGTCACGAACGTCCAGGTCTCCCCACCGCACTGCGGGCAGGCGTTGGGCCGGCGCAGCCCGAGCACGGTCGTGCCACACCAGTCACACGTCCAATGAGTGTGGCGCACATGACGGAGGAGGTCGGCGCGGGTGAGGATGCCGACGAGGCGGCCTTCGCGCACCACCGGCAGGCGACGGATGCGCCTGGTCAGCATCGTCTCGGCGGCGGAGTCGAGGGTGGTGCTCTCGGTGGTGGTGAGCACATCCCGGGTCATGACCTCGTCGACGGTCTGTCCGCGCTTGCCGAGGATGTCGGACTCGGCGACGATGCCGAGGATGTGATGCTGGTCGTCGACCACGGGAACGCCGGTGATCCGGCTGTCCACGATCAGTCGCACCGCGTCGTCGACGCTGTCGCCGGAGTGAACCACCAGCACGTTGGTGACCATCACGTCGGCGACGGTGATCGTCGCCGGCTCGTCGCGCCGCACCTCGTCCGTCATTGGGCCGAGTGTAGTGGCGAGGCCGGCCATCACCGCTCCGCTGGCTGTCCTCGCGGGCGCTTCGGAGCTGACCCGCCTCCGCCGGGTTGATCTCCTCGCTTCCTCGCTGTGACAGGCCTGGCGTGGCTGACGCGCCTGCTCCTGAGGTTCGCCGCCCCTGCTGCTGTGGACGTTTTCCCCCGCCACGGTTACGGGTAGGAAACGCGCTGGAACTCGCGTTGCGGGGACGCTAGGATGGGCCCTCATGACTGAGCCAACGACCGTCGACCAAGCCCGCTCCACCGCCACCGGCCCGCTGCCTCTGCTCCCACGCGGCACAGTGGTGTTCGCCGACATCCCCGTGCGCGCCATCGTCATCGACGCGCTGGCACCGGTCATCGGCGATGGCACATTGGTCGTCCGCGATGGCGATCGCGGCGCGGTCGTTCTGGTCCGCGGAGGCGACGTGCTCGACGTGCATGTCAGCGACGGTGGCGTCCTGCGCACCGGCGTCGAGCTGCTGTCGTCGCTCAAGGAGTGGCCGGATGCGTCGGTGTGGGCTGAGCGTCTCGAGAGCTCGCTCGTCGACCTGTCCGAGGCCCTCCTGCGTGGCGCCACCGTCTACGACGACCTCCGCCTGATGTGGGTCAGCTGGCCAAGCCTCCTCGAGGACCTCGGTCAGCGCGGCGGCACGTTCGTGGTGGAGATCACCACGCCCGTCGGACGCGGCGTGACCTGCGTTGCGGCCGGCCGGCAGACGCAGTCGTACACCGACATCCACCCCGCGCTCGGCGACCCGGCGCTCCTCGAAGCCATGGCCTCGAATCACCAGGGCGTCGTGCGCGTGCGCCGCGTCGGTGAGGCGTCCGTCGCGGCCGAGCAGGGCGACACCACCGAGCAGTCCGCGCCCGATCCAGAGCCTTCAGCGGAAGGGCCGGACACTTCCACCAACGGCACCTCCTCGACTGACCACGTCGCCGACACCAGCCGGCGCTGGCCGGCGACGAAATGGGACCCACCGGCTTCGGAGTCGGAGACCACGGCAGATGAGGCAACACCGGCAGAAACACAGCCGGCTGCCGTCGACGCGATTCCCGACACCGCATGGGTGGCTCCGTGGGACACCCCCTGGAACGCCAATCCCGCCGAGGGTTCGGTGGCCGTCGGCGACGCTCCCGCCGCCGCCGCCGAGACGACTGCGGTCGAGGACCGGCCCGCCACCTGGGACGAGTTCAAGAACAAGGCTCTGCAGACCGGTCCGCCCAGCGTTGCCGAGGTGCTCGACGACCTTCGGGCGATCGCGCGGCGCCGCTTGGGCCTGTCCGCATCGCGCGTCGAGTCGATTCTCGATGAGGGTGCGCTCGCCAAGCGATCGCTTCTGTCGGTCCTCGACGAGATCCGTTCCCTGAGCATCCGCGGTGTGATGCCATCGACCGTCAGGGAGATGGTCGACGAGATGGCCGCGGTCGCAGCTCCCGCCGCCTGAACCGCA
>DATBEL010000006.1:0-10705 GCA_036276135.1 Candidatus Dormiibacterota bacterium | reverse complement strand
ACCGCTCTGCGGATAGCCGTGCAGCAGGATGACCGCCTCGCCGCTCTCCGGACCGGCCAGCAGGGTCTCGAAGCGCAGGCCGTTGGCCCCGATCTCGCGCCGCTCGACCGCTGCCATCATGAGACTGTAGCCAGCCGGAGGACCGTTTCGCAGGGACATGCCCGGCGGAGGCCGAGTGACGCCGCTCGCGTCCTTCGCGGCACCGTTTGCATGTTGCTGCCAGCTTTGGCAGTAATCCCGCTGAGTACGTCTACGCTGGGGTAAAGGGGGCCGTTACACTGGGTTCATGTCGGTTCAGCACGGCTCGTACGACAAGGCGCTGGCCCGCGCGGCCGAGCATGCCAGGACATGGCTCGAGTCGCTCGGCGAGCGTCCGGTCGGACCGCGCACGGCAGCCGACGAGCTGCTCGCAGGGTTCGGCGGTTCCCTCCCTGAGAAGCCGACGGCGCCCGAGGATGTCGTGGACCTGCTTGCCGAACTGGCCGAGCCAGGGCTCATGGCGATGCCGTCGGGGCGTTTCTTCGGCTGGGTGATCGGTGGCACGTTGCCGGCAGCGCTGGCCGCCGACTGGCTGGTCAGCGCCTGGGACCAGAACACCGGGCTGCGCTACGCCACCCCCGCAACCGCCGCGGCGGAAGAGGCGGCAGCGGCCTGGCTGCTCGACCTGTTGGGCCTCCCTGCCGGCGCGGATGTCGGCTTCGTGACGGGTGCGACGATGGCCAACTTCACGGGTCTTGCCGTCGCGCGGTTCTCGGTGCTGTCCCGGGTTGGGTGGGACGTCGGGCGCGACGGCCTGAACGCGGCACCGCCGGTCCGCGTCCTGGTCGGTGCGGAGCGCCATGACACCATCGACCTGGCGCTGCGCTATCTCGGACTCGGGGCGCCACAACCTGTGGCCGCCGACGACCAGGGACGGATCCGCGTTGATGCCCTCGCCGAGACTCTCAGCGCGCTCAGCGCCGGCAGTCCGGCGATCGTCTGTCTGCAGGCGGGCAATGTCCACTCCGGCGCCTTCGACCCCTTTGCAGAGGCGATCGAGGTTGCCAAACAGCATGGCGCGTGGGTGCACGTGGACGGCGCGTTCGGGTTGTGGGCGGCCGCCGCTCCGCAGCTGCACCATCTCGTCACCGGCGTCGCCGGCGCCGACTCATGGGCGACTGACGCACACAAGACGTTGAACGTCCCGTACGACTGCGGAATCGCGATCGTCGCCGACCCAGGCGCGCTGCGGTCGTCGTTTGGTGTGCACGCCAGCTACCTGATCACCGACGACTCCGGCCCCGGCGATCCGCAGGACAAGGTTCCCGAGCTGTCACGGAGAGCACGTGGTGTGCCCGTGTGGGCGGCGCTGCGGTCACTGGGTCGGACCGGCGTCGCCGACCTCGTGGAAGGACTGGCCGGACACGCTCGTGACCTGGCGGACGGGATAGCCGGCATCGACGGCGCCAGGTTGGTCAACGAGGTGGATTACACTCAGATCTGTGTGACGTTCGGCGACGACAGGCGCACGCGCGCGGTGACCAGCCGTCTGATTGCCGACGGAACCGTGTGGATGTCTGGCTCGCGCTGGCACGACCAGGACGTGCTGCGTGTGTCCGTCAGCAACTGGTCCACCGACGACGAGGACGTGCGCCGCTCGGTGGATGCGGTCCGCCGGGCCGTCGCCGCCACCGCAGAGTAGGCCGGCGAGGCACGGACTCCAGCCCCCGCCGGACGTGGCAGCTAGAGCGTGTGCCAGCCGGGGCGGCCGCGACCGGCGCGGACTCCGCGCGTGTCGAGAACCGTGCGGGCGCGCTCGCAGACCAGGTCCCAGTCCACGCTGTCGTGCTGGGTGGTGATGACCACGAGATCGTTGGCCTCCAACTCGGCCGCGCTGAGCTCCACCCGGGGAAGCATGGCGCCGTTCGGCAGGGTCACCGAGTTGACGTGGGGATCCGCGTAGCGCACCTCAGCCCCGCGGTCGATGAGCTTGCCGGCAACGTGCAGGGCGGGTGACTCCCGGATATCGCCGACGTTCGGCTTGTAGGCGACACCGATCAGCAGGATGCGCGAACCTCGCACGCTCCTGCGGGCGTCATTGAGGATGTCGGTGGCGCGGTCGACGACGTGGTCGGGCATGCTCCGATTGACGTCGTCACCGAGATCGATGAAGCGCGTGCGGAAGTCGAGGTTGCGCATCTTCCATTGCAGGTATGAGGGATCGACCGGGATGCAATGACCGCCGATCCCCGGGCCCGGGTAGAACGGCATGAAGCCGTACGGTTTGGTGGCCGCGCTCTCGATGACCTCCCAGACGTCGATGCCGAGGCGGTGGCAGATCATCGCGACCTCGTTGGCGAAGCCGATGTTCACCATGCGGAAGGAGTTCTCGAGCACCTTGACCATCTCCGCCGTGGTCGCGTCGCGCACCGGGACGACGGTGTCGATGATCGCGGAGAGCACCAGGCATGCGATCTCCGTCGACACGCTGTCGACGCCGCCGACGATGCGTGGGACGGTGCGCAGGGTGAACCGGGTGTTGCCGGGGTCGATGCGCTCTGGCGCGAAAGCCAGGAACATGTCCTGACCGACCGCAAGGCCCGAGCGTTCGAGGATGGGACGAAGCACCTCCTCGGTGGTGCCTGGGTAGCTGGTGCTGGTCAGCACCACCAGCTGACCGGGGCGCTGACACGAGACGAGCGCCTCGCCGACGGCTTCGATGGCGGAAACGTCGGGTTCGCGGGTGTCGCCCAGCGGGGTGTGGACGCAGATGTCGACGACATCGAGATCGCCGGCCGCAGCCAGCGAGGTGACCGCGGTGAGCCTGTCCTGATCGCGTACTCGGCGCAGGTCGATGGAGCGGATGTCCTCGATGTAGCTCTCACCGCGGCCCACCGCGGCGGCGCGGTCCGCGTCGGTGTCGATCCCGATGACGGCGAAGCCGGCCTCGGCGTAGGCCACCGCCGTGGGCAGGCCGACGTAGCCCAGTCCAACGATGCCGATCCTGGCGGTGCGGTCACGGATGCGCTCGACCAGCCGGTCGCGGGCGTTGTTCGCCTCCACGGCAGTCGGCTGGTGCTGACCTGCGCCCAACGTCATTGGCCGTGTACCTCTCTGTGGTTGGCTCCGACCCACCTCAGTGCCGAACGGCGGGGCCGGCAAATCATACGGGCGGCCCGTACGGCAACAGCGTTGCACCGGCTGGGCGCGCGATGATCGTGCGATGACGACGACCACGGCGCGCGTTCGCGCCCCCGAGCTCCACGGCAGCGGGTGGCTCAACACCGACCGTCCCCTGACGATCGCCGGCCTCCGGGGCAAGGTGATCCTGATCGACTTCTGGACGTTCTGCTGCATCAACTGCCTCCACGTCATCGAAGAGCTACGCCCCCTTGAGGAGCGCTTTGGCGACCGGCTCGTGGTCATCGGGGTGCATTCACCCAAGTTCCCGCACGAGGCCGACCACGCCGCAGTCGAACGCGCGGTGCGCCGCCATCGCATCCATCACCCCGTGCTCGACGACCCCGAGATGCAGACGTGGCAGGAGTACGGGGTTCGTGCGTGGCCCACGCTGGTGGTGATCGACCCGCAGGGCTATGCCGTGGCCACGGTGTCGGGTGAGGGCCACTCGACCGAGATCGCCACGCTGGTCGAGCATCTGCTCGATGACAACGCCGGCGTGGTCAGCGACGTGCCCGCCTTCCAGCCACCGGCCACCGTCGACGACGGTCTCCTCGCCTACCCCGGCAAGGTTGCCAGCGACGGCGCCGGCCGCCTCGCCATCGCCGACACGGGCCACGACCGGGTGCTTCTCACCGACCTGGGCGGACGGGTCCTCGACGAGTTCGGCGGATTTCACCAGCCGCAGGGCGTTCGCTTCGATTCGGGCCGCCTGCTCGTCTGCGACACCGTCACCGGCGGGCTGGTTGCCATCGAGCTCGCCGGCGACGGTCGCACAATGCTCGCCGAGGGCATCTCGTCGCCGTGGGACGTTGTCCGCGTCGACGGGCATCGCCTGGCTGTGGCCGAGGCCGGCAGGCATCGCCTCCTCGCCGTCCCGGCGGAGGGCGGCCCCGCCACCGTCCTCGCCGGCACCCGCGCCGAGGGCCTGCTCGACGGCGAGGCCCGATCCGCCCACCTCGCCCAGCCCAGCGGCCTCACCGTGCTGCCGGGCGGCGCGCTCGCATTCGCCGACTCGGAGGTCAGCGCGCTGCGCGTGCTCCGCGACGGCCGGGTGAGCACGCTGGTCGGCCAGGGGCTGTTCGAATGGGGCAGCGAGGATGGCGACCGATTGACCGCCCGCCTGCAACACCCGCTCGGGGTGGCTGGCCTGCCCGATGGCGCGATCGTCGTGGCCGACACCTTCAACTCACTGCTGCGGGTGTGGCGCGATGGCCGGCTCTCCACGCTGGCGCTGTCGGAGACGCTCGACGAGCCGGGCGGCGTCGACGTGCTGCCCGATGGGCGCCTGGTGGTGGCCGACACCAACGCGCACCGCGTGGTGTTCGTCGACCCGAGGACCGGTGCTGTCGAGGAGCTGCACCTGCTCGACCGCCGCGGCGAGCCGTTGTCGGGGCGGCCTGGCGAGGTCGTGCACCTCAGCGTGGCACTCGACACCGGTGACGAGGACGTGGACCCCAGCCAGGGTCCGCCGGTGCGGCTCACCGTCAGCGCCGACCCGGCCACCCTGCTCGGCCCCGGCCCGCGCAGCTGGGCACTGGCCGGCCTGCCCGCGGAGGTGGACATCGTGCTCGGCCAAGCGGGCGAGGGCGTGCTCGATGTGGACATCACCGCCGCCACCTGTCGCGGCGACCTCTGCACCATCCACCGGCGCGGGGAGGAGCGGCCGCTTCAGGTGCGCTGAACTCGACGAACGTTCGGGAGCGAACCGACCGCCGCGGTACGGCATGTCTACGCTTTTCGACGATGGAAGAGCGTGAGGACGTCTGGTTGCTGGCCGGCGAGGCTGAGGCTGACGTGCGGGACCCCCGCGTGGTTCAGCGCTGGGTCACCGTGTACTCCGAGCTGGTCCGCTACAAGGAGCGTCTCCTGCCGGTGACGTCGATGTGGGCGGCGGCCATCTCACCCGAGGCTGAGCGAGAGATGGCCAGGATCCTCCATCACCGCCTGCTGGGGGAACGCCTCACGCAGTACCGCCGTCGCCTCGTCCACTGGCAGAGCGCCGCGTCGGCCTGACCGCGTAGTACACCGCGCCTACCATCGCGTGGTGCGGGCTCCAATAGGTCGGGCCGCGGCGTCGTGATCTCTTTGCTGACGCACCTCAACGGCGCCCTGGCCGCCACGCTGTTGTGCGCCCTGCTCTTCGTCGACGAGGTGGGGATGCCGCTGCCCTTCGCGCCCAACGAGGTGCTGTTGCTGCTCGGTGGTCTGCTCATGGCCACCGGCGTCCTGGAGCCGTTTTTGTTCGTGCCGCTGGCCCTCCTCGCCATGACGGCCGGCACGCTCACCGGCTTCGCCTGGGCACGCAAGCTCGGCGGCCGGCGCCTTCGCGATCTCGCCGGCCGGATCGACGCGGAGGACGGGTATGAGAAGGCGGTGCGCCGGGTGCGGTCGGCCAGCGTCGGCGGCCTGGCGCTGTGGCGAGTCGTCCCGGGCGTGCGCGTCTACGCCACCCTCGCCGCCGGGGCGTCGCACATGGAGCTGCGGCGGTTTCTCCTGGGCGCGATGCCGGCACTGGTCGTGTGGCTCGGCGCGCTGGTCACCATCGGCGACCTGGCCGGCCGCCCGGCCGAGGCGGTCATCAGCCGCGTGGACAATGTCATCCTCACCGGGGCGCTGCTGATCGTGCTGGGGTGCGGCTCGTTCCTGGTGGTGCGTCGCGTGCCCCGCGCGCGCATCGAGGAGGACCACATGGGCGGCGTGCCACGGTCGCCGCGGGTCGTCCTCGCGCTCGCCGTCGACCTCGGCATCGTGGCGGCCACCATCGCCGGCGTCGACAGCATCGCCGGCCATTTCTTCGCGCCGCTGCGCGAGCTGAACGGCGTGGCGGTTCTGAGCGTGGTCATCGTCGTCGCATACCTCGCCGTCGCGCGTCAGGGCGCCGGGGCAACCCTCGGCGAGGGGTTGTTCGCCGTCGACTACCGCGCCGTGGTCGGGAAGGGGCGGGACGCGGACATGGAAGTCCGCGGCAGAGCCGCCAACCGGAAGAGGCGATCCGCCGCCCGTCGCGCGGCTACTTCGCGAGCAGGCTCGCGACGACGTTGATCATCGTCGCCACGACCACCACGCCGAACAGGTACGACAGCAGCGCGTGGCGCAGCGCGGGCTTGCGAATGTGCTTGGCCCTGATGTCGGTGTCAGAGACCTGGAAGGTCATCCCGATGGTCAGGGCGACGTAGGCGAAGTCGCCGAAGTCGGGCAGGTCGTCGGCGTGCCAGTCGATCCCGCCTGCCGCCCCGGAGTAGTAGAGCCGGGCGTAGCGCAACGTGTAGACGGAGTGCACAGAAGCCCACGACAGCACCACGCTGACGAAGGCCAGCGCGGTGATGAGGGTGTGGGCATTGGCCTTCTCACTGCTGGCCTCGAGAAGGGCAAGTCCCACGCCCACCAGGCTGGCCAGGCTGGCGCCGACGAGGATGGCATCGGCAGCCACCGCAGAGTCGTCCTCCTTGGTCGCCATCGCCTTGGTCTGTTGCGAATCCTTGTGCCGGGTGGCGATGAAGATCGAGCCGACGAAAACGGCTGCCATTGCGCTCCAGCCGATCAGCTCAGCGACCTGCCAGGGGACGAAGACGATGGCGGGCACGAACGCGACCAGCCCGCACGCCACGCTCAGCAGCAGGCGACTGCGTGCGTTCACCGAGCGATCATGTCCGGTGGGCCCTTTGGCCTCAGAGGCCCGACAGGGCCCAATGCAAGAGCGCAACCAGGACGACCAGAGCCAGCGCCGTCGCCGCGGCGAGCGCCAGGCAGCCCGACAGGCAGCCCAGCCGGGGTCGGCGGCGGGCATAGGCGTACGGTCCCGGGAGGTTCGGTCCGGGGACGTTCGGGCCGTTGTAATACGCGCGATCCACGTACGGGCGAACGTGGCGGTGTCGCAGGATCCGGACGACGATGAGGTCGACGAGCAGCCAGCGAAGAAACGTGGGCACGGTGAGTCACTCCTGTTTGTCGGCGGCTTTGTCGGCGGCCTTGTCGGCCGCGAGTCGGTCGGATGCCGCCCGGAAACCGGCCCGGGCGGCGTCGATGAGGCGCTGGATCTCGGCTTGTTCGCCGAGGTCGCGAACGCGCTGGGCGCGCTGTGCGAGCTCGTCGAGCTGCTCCTCGTAGCCGCCGGTCACCTCACCGAGGCGAGCCTTGGCGCGACGGAGCCCCTCGCTGGTGGCCTTGCTGACCCTGGTGCGCACCGGCCCCCTGGGACCGCTGACCTCGTCGCGGCCGAGCAGGTCACGGTATTGCGCCCGGGCCCGGTCGAGCATGGCGTCGAACTTCTCGATGCGGTGCTGAGCCGCCAGGTAGCCCCGAATTGCCCGGAGCACCAGCTCGTTGATGCTCGTCTCCTCGATGAATGCGAGGGTGCGCAGGGCCTCGTGCTGTGCCTCCGGCAGCCGCAGGGTGATCGCTCGGACGTCGCCGTTCTCTTCTACCATGATGCAATGGTATCAAAACACCATGGTGGCTCGCAGCCGCGGGGTAGCTACAGGCGCCTCGGACACGACCAGGCGACTGGGGACGATTCGCTCATGACGCCGAGCCGAGCGGGGCGATCCCCCAGCTGCTGACCAGGCTCTGGCCTGGTGCCAGGGTGATCAGACCGTCGCCGGACGCAAACGCATTGGGCGCACAGGTCATCGGCTCCACGCCGAGGGAGCGGCGACGGCGGTCCTGCTCAGGCAGGGCGTCGCCGGTGAACACCATGTAGTACGGGTATCGCTCATCCAACCACAGGCCGACGCCGTGGTCTTCGGCGCCGCGCCATAGGCGCACCCAGGCGCGACCGTCTGCCTCGCGTTCAACGTCGGTGAAGGCCGTGTCGATCACCGTCGCGCCGATCAGCCGTCGCGAGCGAAAGTCGTACTCGGTGCCGGCGACGTCCGCAGCCCCGGTGGGGATGCCGCGATCGTCCGATGTCAGGTAGAGCTGACCGGGTGCCTCGAGCTCGCACCCGTCGACGGTGTCGGCGTCAGCATGGAGGTACGGGTGGGCGCCGATGCCGTATGGACATGGCCGCGTCCCGATGTTGGTCGCTGTTGTGCTGCACACCAGGCCGCCGGCGTCCAGCCGATACTCCGCCGCCACGTGCAGCGTGAATGGGTAGCCCGCGCGCGGGTGCAGGGTGTGCTCCATCACCACCCGGTCATCGGCACGCTGCACGACGTGCCAGTGTTCCCAGCGCAGAAAGCCGTGGATGGCGTTGTGCGCCTCTGGCTCGGACAGCGGCACCTGGTACGTCTCTCCATCGAACTGATAGCGACCGTCGCGCAACCGGTTGGGCCAGGGCACGAGCAGCTGGCCACGCGCCCCCGTGCACATCTCGTCGGCGGCGTAACCGTCGACCAGCGAGCGCCCGTCCACCTCGTACGAGCGCAGGCCACCCGACACCTCGACGATCACGGCGTGGTGGCCGTCGTGGCGCACGTGGATCTGCTCACCAGAGGGAAGCACACCCATCGGGGCTGGGCTCACGGCCGCACCATGCGCCAGGCGCCCGACACCACCGCCGCGCCGCCGACGAGCGCTGCCGCCACCGTTCCGCGATGGGTGTTCGCCCACGTGTGGGCGCTGCGCGGCTTGGCCCTGTCATCGAATATCCCATGGGTCGAGGCGCGTTCGGGCACCGGCGCGTACAGGTTGCTGGGACGGTCGGGCGCCACCGGCGTGCCCGGAATCTGCTGCGCCTTGTAACCGGTCCTGGCGAGGTACCGGTCGGCGATCGCCGGCGCCAGCTTGTTGCCGAAGATGACCGCCGCGGCACTGGCGCCGACGGTCACCTCGCGCCGGCGGTGATGCGCCGCCCACCAGACGGCCTCGGCCGGAACCTCGGGCTGGAAGATCGGCGGCACCGGCTGGGGGTGGTCGGGCAACCTGGTGCGACACCACGAGAACTGAGGTGTGTTCACGGCGGGCAGCTGCACCATCGAGATCCACACGCGGCTCTTGTTGTGGAGCAGCTCGGTGCGGACGCTGTCGGTGAAACCGCGCATGGCGAACTTGGCGCCACAGTACGCCGATTGCAGAGGGATGGCGCGGTAGGCCAGCGCGGATCCCACCTGCACCACGGTGCCGTGGTCGCGCGGGATCATGCGGTGCAGCGCCGACATGGTGCCGTGGACAGCGCCGAGGTACGTGACCTGCGTGGCTCGCAGGAAGTCGTCGGGCTCGACATCGACGAACTCGGCGAACACCGTGGCCATGGCGTTGTTGACCCACACGTCGATGGGCCCGAGCTCGTCCTCGACGCGCTGCGCGGCTGCCTCGACACCGGCCGCATCGGCGACATCGGTGGGCACCACCAGCGCGCGGCCGCCGAGGTCGGTCACTTCCTGGGCGGCTTCTCGCAGCCCCCTCTCAGCGCGAGCCAGCAGAGCGACGCGCGCTCCCCGCCGCGCGAACGCGTGCGCCACGGCGCGGCCGACGCCGGCGGAGGCGCCGGTGACCACCACCACCTCGTCGTGCACGCGTTCGCTCATCTGCTGCTCCCCGCGGCGACGGCCGGCTCGGCGTTGACCTTCGGCAACCAGCATCAAGCATGCACAGGCAGTACCGGTCGCGGTCAGGCGGTCTTCACCAGGCAGCGCAGCACCTCGGCGACGGTCCATGCCTGCGCGATGCAGCCCCGTGGCGCGTACGGCGGCTCGGCATCGAAGATCTCACTCAGCTGGCCGATGCCCGCGTCGCCGAGATGAGCGAGCAGCCCGTCGAGCAGCGGACGGGCTGCGTGTGCATCGCCATGCACGCGCGTCCAGGCGTCGACGTAGGGCCCGATCAGCCACCCCCAGACGGTGCCCTGGTGGTACGCGGCATCCCGTGCGCGCAGATCCCCGTCATAGCGAGGCTGGTAGCCGCGACTCCCCGGTGCGAGCGAACGCAGGCCCGCGGGCGTGAGCAGGCGATCGGTGACGACACCAAGCACTCCGTCCCATCGCTCGCGGGCCAGGATCGGGTGCTCCAGCGAGAAGGCGAAGAGCTGGTTGGGCCGGCAGCTGGAATCGTCAGCGCCGTCCTCGCCGTCGACCACGTCGTACAGGTGGCCGCCCGCCGCAAACCAGAAGCGCGCATTGAAGGCGGACTGCGCCCTGCTGGCAAGCTCACCGTACCGGACCGCCGCCATCGGGTCCCCCTGCACCTCGCGAGTCCAGGTCTCGAGCAAGCGCAGCGCGTTGTACCAGAGCGCCTGGATCTCGACCGCCTTGCCTCGGCGCGGCGTCACCACCCAGTCGCCGACCTTGGCGTCCATCCACGTGAGCTGAACCCCTTCCGCGCCCTGAGTCAGCAGGCCATCCGACTCGTCGACCTTGATTCCAAAGAGCGTGCCCTGCACGTGCCAGTCATAAACCCCTTCCAGCACCCGCGCCATGTCGCGGGCGAAACCTAAATCCCACTCCGCCTCCAACGTCTTGTAAATCGCGTTGGCAAACCAAAGCGTAGCGTCGACGGTGTTGTAGTCGGGATGCTCCCCCTGCTCCACGAACCTGTTCGGAATCAGCCCCTGAAACATCTGGGTCGAATAGGCCGACAGGATCGATCGAGCCTGAGCGACTCGTCC
>DATBEL010000005.1:0-28884 GCA_036276135.1 Candidatus Dormiibacterota bacterium | reverse complement strand
TCTCGACCGCGATGTCCGCGGCACGGGCATCGTGCTCACCGGTGGCGGGGCGCGGCTGGAGGGCATCGAGCGTCATATCGCGCACGTCGCCGGTGTGTCGGCGCGTGTGGCGGTGGAGCCCGAGCAGTGCACCGTGCGCGGGACTGGGCTCGCCGTCGACAACCTCGATGTGCTGCGGCGCAACTTCATGTACATCCGCTGAGCGTTGAGCCGCGCCCGTCGAGGTCGCCGGCGTCGTGATCACCGCCTCCTCGACGCCACCAGCGCGAGGGCGGGCCCGTGGAGATGCTCGGGCGTGTCGAACGCGATCTCGCCAACCTCCCACCCGAACCTCTCCAGAGCCGCGAGCAGGTCCGCGCGACTCAACCAGTTGCTGTAGGCGGCGCCGCCCCCGCAGAACCCCTTGCCGGACAGTGATCGCGCGTAGTCGAAGCGGTGCAGTGTGTGCCCGAACCCTCGATACGACGCCGGCACCGACCGTCTGTAGCGGTTGCGATGTCTGCCGGCGTGGATGATCTCCGCGTCGTACACGTGCGTCCACAGGTACAGCTGATCCGCCACGTCCCCCATCAGCGCGATCGTCTCGACGGGGTTGCGCATGTGGTACAGAACCCCGCTGGCGAAACAGATATCGACGTGCTCCGGCTCCTTCCGCAGGTACTCCATGAAGTCGCCGAGCAGGAACCGAGCCTGCGTCATGCCCAGCAGCTCCTTGGCGATCAGGCACTTCAGGTACGCCCTCGCCTGGGCCTCGATCGCGGTCACCGACGCACCGCCGCGCAGCAGCTGGTACGTGTGCCCACCCTCCAGGGGCCCCAACTCCAGCACCGACCGGCCGGCCACCCCGTCCAGTCGCTCAATCGCCCAGGTCACCCGCTCGTCGTCGAACAGTGGCGTTGGACCTGCGGTCACCTGCTGCAGTGGTTCGGGGAGGGCTGACGACCATGTGCCGGCAAAGATGTCCACGGCGTTCTGCGCCGACGGCGCCGTGGTCACGTACTCGTCCAGGAATGTCGACCGGTGTGCCCATGCGGGTGCGAGGTGGCCGATGGAGCCGACCAGCTTGCGCCGCAGACGGCTCAATGCGCTGACCACGCCGGTTCGCGATGCTGTGTCTCGATCGCCCATCGCAAGGTGTCGACCACGTGACGCAGGTGGTCTGCCATGGCTGCGTCGCACGCGTCGCCGTCGCGGGCCCTGAGCGCGACGAGGATGGCCTCATGCTCGCGCATCGACTCCTCGGCTCGACCGGGCCGCAGCATGGTCCGGTACTGGAAGCGGATGCTCTGGGACTTCAGAGAGGCGAGCACCATGCTGGCCACGAGGTGGTCCGCGGTCTTCCAGATGCGCTGGTGGAATCGCGCATTGAGCTCTGAGTAGCCGATGGCGTCGCCCTGCTGGACGCGCTCGCGCATCGCCTGCGCCGTGTCCTCGAGGGCGGCGAGATCCCCGCTGGTGATGCGTTCCGCGGCTGATCGGGCGAGAAACCTCTCGAGCACGATGCGCACCTGCTCGGTCTCGATCGCCTCGCGGTCGGAGATCAGTCGCACCCGCGCTCCACGATTCTGTTCTCGCGTGACCAGGCCCTCCTGGTCCAACCTGGTGAGCGCGGACCGGATCGATGTCCGGCCCGCCCCGAACAGCTTGGTGAGCTCCGCCTCCACCAATCGCTGGTTGGGCTGGAAGCGACCGCTCACGATGGCCTCGCGCAACTCGCGATAGGTGTCGCCACCTTGCGGCGGCCGGTGCGCGGTGGCCGCGGGGCGCGGTGGGGCAGCGAGGGGACTGCGGGTTGTCATCGGGAGTGGATTGTGGAGGCTATTGTGGCTAGGATTGTCGACAATCGTCCACCAATCCCGTTCTGGCGGGAGGAGGCACGTCATGCAGGCAGGTGGTCATCGGCTCGGTCGCCGCGTCGGGCTCCTCCCTCTGCTCGCCCTGGGGCTCGCCGCGTGCGGGGGCGGAAGCGCCACGGGCAGCGGATCCGGCAACAACTCGCCGCTGCTGATCGGCATCGTCGCCCCATTCACCGGCCCGGATGCCGCTCTTGGGCCAGCCTACTTTGCCGCCTGCCTTCCCGCGGCGAGGGCCATCAACAGTGCCGGCGGGATCATGGGTCACACCGTCAGCTGCCAGCAGTTCGACACCCGGGGTGAGCCCGCTGACGCGGTGCCCGCGGCCCAGCAGATGGTGGCCAGCCACTCCAACCTAATGGCGGTCGTCGGATGCACCTCCGACGAGGCCTCCAGCGTGGCCCCGATCATCGACCACGCCCACATCCCCATGTTCTGCATGACCGGTCAGTCGGAGTTCAACAAGACCAGCTTCACGTACTTCCATCGCCTGGTGCCGCCGGACGCATTCGACTCCTACGCGCTGGTCGGCAGCGCGCTGGATTACTTCCACTACAAGAACGTGGCATTGGTGTTCGGCAACGACATCGGCTCCCAGGCCTTCGTCGGGCCGGCGATGAACGCCCTGCAGCACCTCGGTGCCACGGTCACCATCAACCAGTCGATCGCGCTTGGCCAGCCCTCGTACCGGACCGAGGTCACCGCCATGCTGGCCACCCACCCCGATGTCATCTTCACCGAGGCTTTGGGACCGACTGACGCCACCTACCTCGCGGAGGTCAAGCAGCTCAACGGGTCGACGCTGCCGTTCATGGGGACGTCGGCGACGATCGACCCCGTCTGGTTCAAGGCCGTCACCGGCGCCATCGGCGTCCAGGATGTGCTCAACAAGTTCACCGCGGTCGACCTCGGAGTCAGCTTCAGCGGGCCCGGCTACACCGAGTTCAAGACCAACCTGGACGCCTCCGCGGCGCAATTCGCCGATGCTCCGAAGTACGCCGAGCGCGGTGCCACGCTGCACCTCTACGACGGCATCATGCAGGCCGCGCTGGCCATGGACGAGACCCAGAGCATCGATCCCACCGTCTACAACCCGAAGATCAAGGACGTCGGCAATGGCGTGAGCGGGGCCACCACCGTGAACACGTACAAGGACGGCGTGACCGCGATCGGCAGCGGCAAGTCGGTGGTCTGGGTCGGCGCCGGCGGGCCGACGCACTACGACCAGTACAACAACTCCCAGCAGGGCTACATCATCGTCAAGTACGACTCGACCGGCAACGAGGTGACCATCAGCAAGCTCACCGAACAGCAGACTGCGGCCATCATCGCGGCCGGCGGTGGCTGAGCCCCAACTGGTCGGCGGAAGGCCGCGATGAGCCTCATCATCGCGGCCTTCGGGTTCGGGCTGGTGAGCATGTCGATCATCGCCATCGCGGCGGTGGGGTTCACCATGCAGTTCGGCATCACCAACATGATCAACCTGGCCTACGGACAGGTGATGATCAGCTCCGCCTACGCCGCGTATGCGCTGAACAACACCGGTGTCAACATCTGGGTGGCATTGATCGTCGGCGCCATCTTCGGGGCCGTCTTCTCGTTCGTCCTCAATCGGTTGGTCTACGCACCCTTCCAGCGCAAGGGGACCAACCTCATCGGCATGGTGATCATCTCCCTGGCCGTCTCGCTGCTCGTCGCCAACCTGCTCCTGCCCATCGTCGGCTACTACAGCGTCTCGTACCACGTCGATCCGGGCCCCACGTTCCACGCGGGCTCGATCGCACTCACCGGCCTGCAGCTGGCGATCATCGCGCTGGCCGTTGCGTTGATGCTGGTGATCCACGCGCTCCTCAAGCTCACCAGGCTGGGCAAGGCGATGCGGGCCACCGCCGCCAACCCCACCCTGGCCCGCAACTGTGGCATCCCGACCAGCAGGGTCATCGACCTCGCGTGGCTGATCACGGGGGCCCTGTGCGGCGTCGCCGGGACGGTCGCCGGGATGAACTCTGACTCCTTCGCGGTGTCCAACGGCTCCGAGTTCCTGATCCCGATCATCGCCGCGGCCGTGCTCGGCGGCGCCGGCAACCCGTACGGCGCGATGATCGGCGCGGTCATCATCGGCGTGATGACCGAGCTCAGTGCGGCGGTCATCTCCCCGCAGTACAAGCAGGTGATCGCTTTCGCGGTCCTGGTGCTGGTGATGATCCTCCGGCCGCAGGGCCTGCTGGCCAAGCGCGGAGCGCTGGCGGCCGCCGGATGACTTACTACCTGACCACCTTGCTGATCTACGCGGCGGTCGACGCGATGGCGTGCCTGGCGATCAGCCTCCAGTTCGGTGTCTCCGGCATCGTCAACTTCAGCTTCATCATCTTTCAGGCCGCGGGCGCGTACACGGCCAGTGTCCTCTCCCTGCCGCCGGACAGCGCCAACGGCGGCTTTCAAACCTACATCCTGGGGCTGAACCTGCCATTCCCGATACCGTGGATCGGGGCAACGCTGGTTGCTGCGATCCTGGCCGTCCCGGTCGGCCTGGTGGTGCTGCGGCGCCTGCGCAGCGATTACCAGGCGATCGCGATGCTCGTGCTCTCGGTGATCGCGACCCTGATGATCACCAACACGACGAAGTTCCTCGATGGCGCCGCCGGGCTCTCGCTGGTGCCCCAACCTCTGTCGGACAGGTTCGACCCGTACTCGGCCAGCTACCTCTGGGTGTACGTCGGCGGGTCGCTGCTGTTGACGCTGCTGGTCTTCGTCATCGCCCAGCGGATCATCAACTCGCCGTATGGGCGGTCGCTGCGAGCCATGCGCGAGCATGAGCTGGCGGCGAGCGCTCTGGGCAAGAATTCGGTGGCGCTGAAGATGACCGTGTTCGTCCTCGGCGGCGCGATCGCGGGGCTGAGCGGTGCCATCCTGGTGGGCTTCATCACCACCTGGGCGCCGTCGACCTGGCTGTACCCCGAGACGCTGATCCTCTTCGCGGCCGTCATCGTCGGCGGCCGGGGCAACAACTACGGCGCCGTGCTCGGCGCTCTGCTGGTGCCGGTCGGTTTCGAGGAGGCCACACGCTACCTTCCCTCCTTCGGACCTCCGGGGCTGATCCCCGCCCTGGAATGGGTGTGCATCGCGGGCCTGATCCTGGGTTTTTTGTGGTTCCGTCCCCGCGGTGTGTTCCCGGAGCGCCGGCGCATCTTCGCCCCGCGCGTCCGCGTCGCGGCGCCGGAGGAAGCCGGTGCTGGCTGACACCGAGGTCATCGAGCAGCAGCCGGGTCGAGACGGCGAGGCCGCCGCAGGACCACGACCTTTGCTCGTGGCCAGCGACGTTCATCGTCACTTCGAGGGCATGCGCGCCGTCGACGGCGCCTCGATCGAGGCGCTCCCGGGGCACATCACCGGGCTGATCGGCCCCAACGGCGCGGGCAAGTCCACCCTCCTCGCAGTCCTCGCCGGGACGCTGCCGGCGACGAGCGGAACCATCGTCTTCGACGGTGAGGACATCACCCGGTTGCCTGCCTTCCGGCGTGCCCGCCGTGGACTGGTGCGCACCTTCCAGCTGCCGTCCGAGTTCGCCCAGCTCACCGTCCTCGAGAATCTCCTCGTTGCAGCTCCGAACAATCGCGGCGACTCCCTGCGCGGGGCACTGCTGGGCAAGCGCTACTGGAGGGGCGACGAGGACCGGCTCGTCGAGCGCGCGCGCGGGTTGCTCGATCGCTTCAACATGAGCGCCAAGGAGTCCGACTACGCCGCCTCACTGAGCGGTGGTCAGAAGCGGATCGTGGAGATCATGCGCGCGCTCATGCTGAATCCGCGCCTGCTGCTTCTCGACGAGCCCATGTCCGGCGTTCACCCCTCGATCATCGACGAGATCGCCACCTATTGCGAGGCGCTGCGCGACGAGGGCCTCACCATCGTCATGGTGGAGCACGAGCTGCACATGATCGAGCGCATGTGCAACCCGGTCATCGTGATGGCGCAGGGCCGGATCATCGGCCAGGGCTCGATGGCAGCCCTGCGACAGCAGCGTGAGATCGTTGACGCATACCTTGTCGGATAGAGCCCCAGCAGCGGGGGAGAGGCCGGCGCCGCTGCTGCGGGCCGAGGCCATCACCGCGGGCTACGGTGGTGTGCCCGTCATCCGTGACATCTCTGTCAGCGTCGGACCGAGCGAGATCGTCGCCATCATCGGCCCCAACGGAGCCGGCAAGAGCACCCTTCTCAAGGCACTCGTCGGCATCCTCCGCGTCACCTCCGGCCGCATCATGCTCGGGGAGGACGAGGTCCCCAACCGGCCCCCCGAGGAGTTGGCGCGCCGGGGTGTCGGTTACGTGCCGCAGGTGCAGGACATCTTCGAGCCGCTCACGGTTCTCGAGAACCTCGACATGGGTGGATACCTGCTCAAGGGCTCGGTGATCCGCGCACGCGTCTCCGAGGTTCTCGACGTCTTCCCGCAGTTGAAGCCGATGCTCAAACGTCGCGCCGACAAGCTGAGCGGCGGCGAACGCAAGATGCTCGCCATCGCTCGCGTGCTGATGCTCGACCCGAGGGTGCTCATCCTCGACGAGCCCACCGCCAACCTGGCTCCGCAGCTCGCCGACAGGCTGCTCCGCGAACAGGTCAGCGGGCTGGGCAAGCTGGGCAAGGCCGTGCTCCTGGTCGAGCAGCGAGCCCGCGCCGCCCTCGACATCGCCGCCTGGACATCGGTTCTCGTGTCCGGCTCCACTCGGATGGAAGGTCGCCCGGGCGAACTCCTCGATCGCCAGGATTTCGAGGAACTGTTTTTGGGAGCCGCGACCAGCCTCAGCCCGGCTGGTGGCTCGGAGGCACAGAACCGATGAAGCTGCTGATGTTCAACGAGGGCGGCGAACGGCGCCTCGGGGTGGGGCGGGACGGAGCGCCCGATGAGATCGTGGACGTCGCCACTGCCGCGCGCGGCTCGGAGCTGACGGCGCCGCCCAGCGACCTCCTCGGCGTCATCGACGGCGGTGACGAGGTGCTGGCGCGCATTGCCGAGCTGGCACACGGAGGCGAGGGCGTCCGCAGGCTCGCCGACCTCACGGTTCTGCCTCCCTTCGATCCGCCGCGCGGCAACGTGCTTGCCATCGGCCGCAACTACCTGAAGCATGCCGAGGAGGGTGCACGGGCGAGGAACGAGCCGGTGGAGCCGCCGACCGTCTTCACCAAGGCGATCACCACCATCGCCGGCCCCTATGACGACATCCGTTTCGATGCATCGGTGAGCACCAAGATCGACTGGGAGGTCGAGCTCGGCGTGATCATCGGGCGGCGCGGCGTGAACATCCGGCGACAGGACGCCCTCAACCACGTGTTCGGCTACACCGTGCTCAACGACGTCACCGCCCGTGACATCCAGTACGAATGGGGCGGCCAGTTCTTCAAGGGCAAGAGCCTGGACGGGTTCTGCCCGGTGGGACCGTGGGTGCTCACCAGGGACGAGGTGCCCGACGTGCAGGACCTTCATCTGCGGCTCAGGGTCAACGGTGAGCTCAAGCAGGACGGTCACACCGCCGACATGATCTATCCCGTCGACGCCATCGTCGAGTGGCTGTCCAAGGGGATGACGCTGCTCCCCGGGATGCTCATCGCCACCGGCACGCCCGATGGGGTCGGCTTCGCGCGCACGCCGCCGGAATTCCTGCGGCCCGGCGACGTGATGGAGACCGAGATCGAGGGCATCGGGCTGCTGCGCAACAACGTGGCTGCCGCGTAGACCGTTCGGCACGGATTCACCCATGGCTCTCGAACACGTTGTGGTGCGCGCCATCGTGCGTGCCGAGGCGACCGCGGTGGCGAGGCTGGCCGCGGTCGGGGTCGCTGCGGCGCACGAGGCACAGGGCAGGCGCGGCCTGTTGGATCCCGCGGTGCGCCCCATCCAGGCGGGCGTTCGGCTGGCGGGACCTGCGGTGACGGTGCTCTGCCCGCCCGGCGACAACCTGATGATTCACCTGGCGGTGGAACACTGTCAGCCTGGCGATGTCCTCGTCGTGGCGACGTCGTCGGCGAGCAGTGACGGCATGCTCGGTGAGCTGCTGGCAACGTCGCTGCGCGCTCACGGAGCCATCGCCGTGGTCGTCGACGCCGGCGTGCGTGACGTGGCCGAGCTGCGGTCCATGGGATTCCCCGTCTGGTCGCGATGGATATCCGCGCGCGGGACCAGCAAGCACGGAGCAGGCGTGGTGAATCGACCCATCGTCTGTGCGGACCAGGCGATTGCCGCCGGCGACGTGATCGTCGCCGATGACGATGGTGTGGTCTGTGTGCCGCAGCACAGCGCCGCGCAGGTGGCTGACGACGCGGAACAACGCGTGGTGCACGAGGAGGCAATCCGCGCGCGCCTCGACGCCGGTGAGCTGACCGCGGATCTGCTGGGGCTGCGCGGGGCGGCCGATCGAGCCGGGATCACGTCCATCGACCGATGATCCACCTGGATGCCGCTGGGCTGGCGCTGGTGGCAGCCGCGGCGCTGCTGGCCGGCGCTGTCAACGCCGTGGCCGGCGGGGGCACGCTGCTGTCCTTTCCCGCGTTGCTGCTGCTGGGTTTTCCCGCGCTGGTGGCCAATGTCACCAGCACGCTGGGGTTGGTGCTCGGCTACGCCGGCGGCAGCGTCGCGTACCGGGCCGAGCTGTCAGTCCAGCGGGAGCGGGTTGCCTTCCTGGCGCCGATCAGCGTCGTCGGGGCGGTGGTGGGCGCGTTCCTGCTGACCCACACATCGCCCGCAGTCTTTGCCGCGGTCGTGCCCTGGCTCATCCTGCTCGCATGCGGCCTGCTGCTGTTGCAGCCGGTGGTGACCTCGCGAGTGCGTTCGCGACGACCTGAGCACGAACAGCACCGCACACCCGTCCTCGCCATCGCACAGCTGCTCGGTGGGGTCTACGGAGCATTCTTCGGCGCCGGGCTCGGTGTGATGATGCTCGCCGTCCTCGGGCTCTTCATCCGCGACGACCTGCAGCGCCTCAACGCGCTCAAAGGGATGATGTCACTCACCATCAACATCGTCGCGGCGGTGTACTTCGCGCTGTTCGGACCGGTCGCCTGGACCGCCGTCGCGGTGATGCTGCCGGCGAGCGCGGTCGGCGGTTTTGTCGGGGTGATGGTGGCGCGCCGTCTGTCTGCGACGGTGCTCCGGGCCGTGGTTGTCGCGTTCGGGGTGGCATTCGCCGTGCACCTGCTGCTGTAGGCGGGTGTCACACTGGACCGGTGGGTCGAGAGCAATTCCTGGGCGCGTCGCGAGAGCTGCTCTCCCGCAGCCCGCTGGTCGACGGCCACAACGACCTGGCCTGGGCGGTGCGCTGCCTTGCAGAATCCGGCGCGCCCATCCCGGACCTCACTCGTCGCCAGACCGCCACGCGCACTGACCTGCCTCGATTGCGCGAGGGCTCCGTCGGCGCCCAGTTCTGGTCGGTGTACGTGCCGTCGACGCTGGCCGGCGAATCAGCGGTGACGGCGACACTCGAGCAGATCGATTTCGTGCACACCATGATCGCGCAGCATTCCGACCACCTTGGACTTGCGGTGACCGCCGACGAGGTCGAGGCGGTGTTCGCGCGCGGCGCCATCGCGTCGCTTCTCGGCGCCGAGGGAGGGCATTCCATCGCCGGCTCGATGGGTGCTCTTCGCATGCTGTACGAGCTCGGCGTGCGCTACCTCACCCTGACCCACAACGACAATGTCGCGTGGGCGGACTCGGCCACCGATGAGCCCCGGCTCGGCGGCCTGAGCCCATTCGGTCGCGAGGTCGTCCGCGAGATGAATCGCCTGGGGATGCTCGTCGATCTCTCGCACGTCAGCGCGGCGACGATGCTCGACGCGCTGGCGGTCAGCGACGCACCGGTCATCTTCAGCCACTCCTCATCGCGGGAGCTCGTCGATCATCCCCGCAATGTTCCCGACCTCGTTCTCGGCGGCCTCGCCGCCAATGGCGGCGTCTGCATGGTCACCTTCGTGCCCGACTTCGTCTCGTCGGAATGCAGCGCGTGGGCGACGACACAGGCTGAGGCCATGGCACGCAATGGTCTGGATCCGCGCCATCCGTCCGACGAGCGCGAGCGGTTTGCTGCGGAGTACCTGGCCTCACATCCGCGGCCGGCCGCGACCACCGCGCAGGTTGCCGACCATGTCGAGCACGTGCGCGATGTCGCCGGTGTCGAGCACATCGGTATCGGCGGCGATTTCGACGGCTGCGATGACCTGCCTGAGGGGTTGGAGGACGTGGCTCACTACCCAACGCTGTTTGCCGAGCTGCTCGATCGCGGCTGGTCGGAGCCGGAGTGCCGCCAGCTCGCCGGCGGCAACCTGCTTGCGGTGATGCGCGAAGCCGAGGCGGTGGCCGCCCACGCCCAGGCCGTGCGCCGGCCCTCGCGAGCCACCATCGCCAGCCTCGACCACCCGGACCGGCCCAGTTGATGGGCTGGACATTCCCGCACCAACTGCTGCCGTCGTCGGCGCTGCCGGGCAGCGCGGGCCTGCGGATCGGGGGCATCGCACTGGCAGCGCTCGCCGCAGAGCACGGCACGCCGCTGCTCGTCTACGACGAGGAGCATCTGCGCCGGCGCTGCGCCGAGGTGACGCGCGCCTTCCCCGACGGCGCGTCGTACGCGGGCAAGGCATTCCTCTGCCGCGCGATGGCGCGACTGGTGCACGAGGAAGGCCTGGGCATCGACGTGGCCAGCTCCGGCGAGCTCGCCATCGCGATGGCCGGCGGTGTGCCCGCGGCGGCGCTGACCGTGCACGGCAACAACAAGTCCGACGCCGAGCTTGGCGCGGCGATCGCCGCGCGTGTGGGACGCATCGTCATCGACTCCTGGGACGAGTGCGACCGGCTCTCCGCCCTCGCCGACGCGCACGGCGCCACGTGCACCGTGGCGCTCCGGGTCAATCCCGGAGTCATCGCCGCCACGCACACGTCGGTCATGACCGGCCACGCTTCGTCGAAGTTCGGCGTCGCCATCGCGGGTGGCGAAGCGGCCGCGCTGGTTGCTCGCATCCAGGCCACCGAGCACCTCGAGTTGACGGGCATCCACGTCCATGCCGGGTCGCAGGTCATGGACCTGGAACCGCTGCGCCAGGCCATCGCTGAGGCCGCCACAGTCGCCAGGGAGTGCGGGGCTGCCGACCTGATCGTGGGCGGCGGCATCGGCGTGGCGTACACGGTGGGGGAGCGGTCCACCGACATCGCCGACTGGGGCGCCATGGCGCACCAGGCCGCGCGTGCGAGCGGGTTCGACGGGCGGATCCTCGCCGAGCCGGGGCGAACCATCGCTGCCACCGCCGCGGTCACCGTCTACACGATCGGGACCATCAAGCGTCTCGCGGAGCGCACCATCCTCCTCGCCATCGACGGCGGCATCAGCGACAACCCTCGGCCCGCTCTGTACGGGAGCACCTACCAACCGATCCTCGTCGACCATCCCTCGGTCGCGGAGCCCGCGGTGGACGGGCCCTACACAGTGGTCGGGAAGAACTGCGAGTCGAGCGATACGTTCGCTCGGGGGCTCGCGTTGCCCTCAGAGCCTCGCCTCGGGGACCTGCTCTGCCTCCCCGTGACCGGTGCATACACGTACTCGATGGCGTCCAACTACAACGGCCTCTGCCGTCCGGCTGTCGTCATGGTCGGCCACGGACGCGGCCGCGTCATCGTGCGGCGGGAGAGCATCGATGACCTCCTCCGGTCCGACGTCCTCGATGCCGAGAGCCATCCACGGCTCCACGCCCCCGCTTCCTGAACCGGGGACGCCGGCGGGCTCACTCCGACCTGTTATGACAGTCGCCGTGACCAGCACCCTGCCGGCCGGCGGTGACTCCCTCGCCGCCGGCTCGCCGACCGAGCTCGCTCCCGTCCGGCTCGCCGGCATCGGGACGGCCACGCCGCCGCGCCGGGTCAGCCGGCAGGAGGTCGTGGATGTTCTTCCTCAGATCTGGCCTCACCTGGCGCGACGGACATCCCTGCTCATTGACGCCGGCGACGATGGCCATCGCCACCTCATCCGTGAGCCCGCCGACATGCTCAACGCCCTCTCTCTTGGCGAGCAGACCGCGCGGTACCTCGAGGGTGCCCCACCACTGGCGGCCACCGCGGCGACGCAGGCCATCGTGGCCGCGGGGATCGAGCCCGAGGAGATCGGCCTCCTGGTGGTGGCGTCGTGCACCGGGTTCATCCTCCCCGGGCTCGACGCTCACCTCATCCCGATGCTCGGCCTTCGCCCCGACGTCGTCCGGCTGCCGATGATGCAGCTCGGCTGTGCCGGTGGCGCCGGTGGCCTGGCGCGTGCGGCCGATTGGGCGCGCACGCATCCCGGTCAGCGGGCGCTGGTCGTCGCCGTCGAGCTGACGTCGCTCACCTTCCGCCCCCACGACCAGTCGCTCGACAACCTCCTCAGCGCCCTGGTATTCGGCGACGGGGCCGGCGCGGTCGTGGTCGAGGCGGGCGGCGACGACGCGGCGGACGGCTTCCAGGTCGGTCGGGTCAGCAGCGTGCTCGTGCCCGACAGCGTCGACGCGCTGGGCTATCAGCTCGCTGACGATGGCTACCGCGTGATCCTGTCGCGCAAGCTTCCCACCACGCTGGCGGCAGCGCTTCCCGCGCTGGTCGACGACTTCTGCGGAGGCGGCGAGGCCGCCGGCCTGGACGCCGTTGCCCTGCACCCGGGTGGCAGCGCCATCGTGGACTCCGTCGCGGCCTGCCTCGGACTCCACGAGGAGCAGCTCGCGGCCACACGGAGGGTGCTGCGGACCACGGGCAACACCTCGTCGGCGGCGATCTTCTTCGTGCTCGAACAGCTCGCCGCGTCGCTCCCGTCGCCGTCCGGCCACGGGCTCATCGTCGGTTTCGGTCCCGGTCTCACCGTCGAGCTCATGGAGCTCGCGTGGGGCTGTTGACGCCGCGGACCCGGACAGCGCTGGTGGCGCTGCTGGCAGCTCAGCGCATCGCCGAGCTGCGCCGCTCTGCCCGCAACCGCCTGCGGACGGGCGACGGCGTGCCGTCGTCACCGGGCACGTACCCGGCCATGGTGGCGGCCCACGTCGCACTCTTCGTCACCGCCGCCTGGCCGGGCCGCCGTCGCCACGTCCCCACGGCGGTGGAGGCTGTCGCCCTGGCGGGCGTCGCCGCCGCCACGTGCCTGCGCCTGAGCGTCATCCGCACGCTCGGTGACAGCTGGAACGTCACCGCGCACGTGTCCCCATCCACGGCGGTGATCACGTCCGGGCCGTACCGCCGGCTGCGCCACCCCAACTACACCGCCGTCTCGCTCGAGTTCGTCTGCCTGCCGCTTGCGGTTGGCAGGGCGCGGGCGGCGGTGTGGCTCTCCGTCGCCGGCGCCCTCGTCCTGTGCCCGCGGGTGCGGGCTGAGGAGGCGCTCCTCGATGGCCTGGCCGGCTATCGGGAGGCCTTCGCCGGCGTCCCCCGGTTCGTGCCCCTGCCCGGCCGGCGCAGTCACAGCCCCGTCAGCGAGATCCAGTCGCGGACGGTCAGCCTGCCGAATCCCCAGTAGCCGCAGTTCACCCCGAGCAGGGCGGCCAGCGCGTCGGGCCGGTCGGCGGCCCGAGCCACGGCACGCCGGCTCAGCCACGTGTGCCGCGCCATCAGCAGCGCGAGGGCCGTGACCCGCGCGCGGTTGCGGTGCAGAGCTGTGTGGTCGTGCCGATATCGAGCCTGCGCCGTGATGGCGTCGACGTCCCCGGACAGCAATGCCGCGAGATGGAGTCCGAGACGCTCGCCGAGGAGCAGGCCGATGCCGATGCCCTCCCCGGTGGTCGGGTCGTCGTAGCCCGCCGCGTCGCCGACGAGGAACAGCCCGCCGCCGGCGACGGCGCGGGAACGCTGCCGGAACTGCCCGGCGGCGAACACGCCACCGACCTGCTCGGCTCCACGCAGCACGGGGAGCGCGGCGCGGGCTGCAGCCGCGTAGTTGCGGGCGGTCACGCCGATGCGCGAGCGGCCCGCCAGCGTCGAGACGAGGAGCAGCTCCGGGCCCACCGGGCACTGGTACCACTCCTGTCTCTGCGCAAAGGTCACGGTGATCCTGTCGAGCTCGCCGACGTCGAGCGTCCAGTGACCGGCGAGGCCATACCGCCCGGCAACCCGGGGCCGTTCGGTCCAGCCCGCGGCCGCGCGCATCGGCGAGTGCAGGCCGTCGGCGGCCACGACGACGGCGGCGGGGACCTCGCCCTGCTCGGTGGTCACGCCGCAGACCAGGCCCGAGGCGTCGCGCAGGAGACCGGTGGCCCGCACGCCCTCGAGGAGCGTGACCTGCGGGGCGCGTCGCAGAGCATCGACGAGAACGCTGTCGAAGAGCGTGCGACGCACCCCCAGGCCCCATCGCTCGCCGCCGTCGGGTGGCACGGGGAAGGGGGCATGCGCGGCCGGTGTGCCGTCGCCGTGCGTGTACGACACGCCCTGGATGCGCGGCGCGCCGACTGCGAGGACGTCGTCGAGGATGCGCAGCCGGCGGAGGCAGGCGACCCCCGGAGGCATCAGCCCTTCGCCGCATGCCTTGTCGCGGGGAAAGCGAGCGCCGTCGAGGACGGTCACCGCGTGTCCCGCACGGCTGAGAGCCAGCGCGGTGGCCGCGCCACTCGGCCCCGCGCCCACGACCACGGCGTCCGCCTGGCTCACGGCGGTGGCGCTACAGCGCGCTCTCGATGCCGGCGAGGACGTCGTCGACGCGGATCCGCTCCAGCGATGCGGACCCGCTGCCGGCCGGGATGGCCTGCACCACGCGGTGCTCGCGGCCGGCCGGGGCGCGGCTGCGCCCACTGGTCGGGCCGAAGAGGCCGACGGACGGCGTGCCCACCGCCGCCGCGAGGTGGAGGAGCGGCGTGTCGGCGGCCACCAGCAGGTCGCAGCGCGCGATCAGCGCGGCGGTGGTGGCGAGGTTGAGCTCGCCGCAGAAATCGAGGGTCTGCGATGCCAGGTCGAGGCGCATCGCGTCCGCGGCCTCCCGATCGCGCTCGTCGCCGACCAGGATGACCCCCGCGCCGTGGCGCGACGCCAGCCGGTTGGCGAGGTGGGCGTAGCGCTCCGGCGACCAGGCCACCACCGAGGTGTCGGAGAAGCCGTTGCCGGGGGCGATGGCGACCAGCAGCCGGCTGCCGTTCTCGACACCGTTGCTGAGCAGCAGCTGCTCCGCCACCGTGGTCGCGGCGGCACCGGGGTTGAAATGCGCCTCCGCCGCCGCGACGCCGCCTCCGGCGAGGTGGCGGCAGAGCTCGAGCCATCCCAGGCCGCGATTCTGGTCGGGGCCGCAGGAGACACGGTCAGTGAAGAGGATGTCGCTCACCCCGCCACGGCAGCCCAGCCGGCGCGGGACCGCCGCCGCGTAGACCGTCGCTCGCACCAGCGCGGAGTCGCTGCAGACCACCGCCACGTCAAGCCGCCGGCGGCGCAGCTCGAACCACAGACGCCCGAGGCGAAGGAGGCGCCCGCGCCCCGACAGGGCTGCCACGGGGAGAACCTCGCCGGCGCCCGCAAGGTCCCTGGCGACCCCGGCCGCGGTGGCTGGGCACGCGACCAGCACCGGGTCGGCGCCGGCCTCGGCGAGGCCGGCGATCAGGGGCGCCGCCTGGAGCGTCTCGGTGAGCCCACCGGAGATGACGACGACGGTGTTCATGGCGTCCAACCCTACCCTTCTGAGACAGCCGCGCACTCATCCGCAGCTACGTCGGCGCATTCTCGGTGCGCTCATATACTGGCCAAGAACCCATGTCCCCAGCCCTGCGAGGCCGCGACCTCCTCAGCATCGCCGACCTCGCCCGCGATGAGATCGCCGAGGTTCTCGAGGTGGCCGCACGCGCCAAGGCGGGTGAGGACCTGGGCAGGCCGCTCGAAGACGCCAACCTGGCCATGATCTTCCAGCGGCCGAGCAACCGCACCCGGGTGTCGTTCGAGGTGGCCATCAACCGCCTCGGTGGCCATCCCATCGCCCTGTTCGGCGACGAGATCCGGCTCGGCGAGCGCGAGACGGCCTCGGACATCGCCCGCATCCTCGACCGCTACGTCGACGGCGTCATCGCCCGTCTGATGTCACAGCGCGACCTGGCGGCCATTGCGGGGGCGGTCCGAGGCCCTGTGATCAACGCCATGACCGACGCCGAACACCCCTGCCAGCTGCTTGCCGACCTGCTGACCGTCCGCGAGGTCACCGGCAGGGTGGCGGGATCGCGGGTGGTCTACATCGGCGATGGCAACAACGTCTGCACCTCGTGGCTGTACGCCGCGGCGATCTGCGGGATCGACCTGCGGCTGGTGTGCCCGCCCGGGTACGAGCCGTCAGAGGCGGTGCTCGACCGCGCCGCCGGCCTGCGCGGCAACGGCACCGGCTTTTCCGTCGGCCACGATCCGCAGGCAGCCCTGGGCGACGCGGAGATCGTCTACACCGACGTGTGGACGAGCATGGGACAGGAGGCCGAGCAGCAGCGCCGTCGCGAGGACTTCGGCCACCTCCAGGTCAACGAGCGCCTCCTCTCCCTGGCGCCACCGACGGCGCGGGTGATGCACTGCCTGCCCGCTCACCGTGGCGAGGAGATCACCGACGGCGTGCTGGACGGCCCCGCCTCGATCGTCTTCGACCAGGCTGAGAACCGTCTCTGGGCGCAGCTGGCGTTGCTCGCCCTGGTGTTCGCCGGGGCTCCCCGGCACGCCCCGCAGCCGGCCGGGGCCCGCTCATGACCTCGGCCTGGCACGACACCCTCATCTTCCTGCAGAACATCGGGTGGCGCGATGTCCTCGATGTCAGCATCGTCGCGGTGCTGCTGTACCAGCTGCTCAAGCTGGTGCGGGGCACGCAGGCGGCCCAGCTGCTCGTCGGTCTGGCGATCATCGCCGTCGTCGGGCTCGCCGCTGAGGCACTCAACCTGCGCCTGCTCCAGGTGATCTTCCAGAACGGCGGCCAGGCGATCGTGATAGCGGCGGTCATCCTCTTCCAACCCGAGCTGCGCCGCGCCCTCGACCAGGTGGGGCGCCTCGGCAGGGTGCGGTCGTTGCTCGGTCACCATGCCAGCGAAGCGGCGCAGCGAGTCGTCGACGAGGTGATCCGCGCGGCCGGCTCGCTGAGCGAGCGCAAGACCGGCGCGTTGATCGTCTTCGAGCGCGAGACCGGCCTCGAGAACATCGCCGCCACCGGTGTGCGCATCGACGGCGAGGTGACCGCGGAGATGCTCGCCACCATCTTCATGCCGGGCACATCGCTCCACGACGGCGCGGTCATCATCCGCCAGGCCCGGCTGATCGCGGCCGGCTGCGTGCTGCCGCTGGCCGAGACCATTCCCGGGGTGGGCCGGATGGGCACGCGGCACCGGGCGGCTGTGGGGCTGACCCTGCAGAGCGACGCTGTGGTGCTCATCGTCAGCGAGGAGACCGGGCTGATCAGCATCGCGCGCGCCGGCCGGATCACCCGCGGCCTCGACCAGAACGCGCTGCGCACCACCCTGATGACGATGACAGGGGTCGACGCTCCGTCGCGGCAGGGCATCGTCCCGCGCCCGGCCGTGCTCCGGGCCATCCGTCGCCGGACGCACCCGTGAGGCTCCCCGGGTTCGCCACGCGCAACCTGCGGCTCAAGGCGTTTGCCACCGTTCTCGCCACCGTGACCTGGGCAGCCGTCGTGTACGCAAGCAACCCACCGGATTCCCGATCGGTGACGATCAACGTGCCGCAGAGCAGCGGACAGGTGGCGCCCTACGTGCTTGTGCATTCGATCGCCCCGATCGTGGTCCGGGTGATCGGCACGCGGGAGCACCTCAACGCCTTCGACCCCAACGACCTCGTGGTCAGCGTCAACTACAAGGCGATCACCCATGTGGGTGCACAATCACTCCCGCTGACCGTCACCAACAACGACCGCGACGTCCTCCTCGACAATCCTCCGACCACCGTCGCCGCGGACGTCGATCACCTCGCCTCGGCGACAGTTCCGGTCACTGTTGTCATCAGCACGCCACCTCCGCAGGGCTACGTGGAGACCAGCAGCTCGACGGATCCGAACACGGTCACCGTGATCGGGCCGCAGAACCAGCTCGGCGGCGTGCAGGCCAAGGTCACCGTCGACCTCGTCAACGTGAAGACCAACTTCCAGAGAGATGAGACAGTGGGTCTCTTCGACGCGACCAACCAAAAGCTGAGCGGCTTCGGCATCACCATCGTCACCATCTCCGGCCATCCCCCAGGGACAGTGCTGGTCAACATCGCAGTCCGCGCCAGCCTCACCTCGCGGGCCAGCGCCGTGCTGCCGAAGGTCGTCGGCACCGTGGCGCAGGGGTTCGAGGTCGCGGGCACCGCGCAGGCGCCCCTGGTGGTCGTGCTCAACGGTCCGCAGGACCTGCTCAACAACCTCGACTCGATCCCGACCGACGTCATCTCGGTCAACGGGCTCACCGGCACCAGGACCTTCGTGGTGCACATCGTCACTCCACCCGGCGTCACGGCCACGCCAGGGACCGTCTCCGTGACCATCTCAGTGGTGGCCGTCCCCTCGTCGTCGCCGACACCCGGGCCGCCCACACCCACGCCGACGCCCATCCGCTGATCAACGCATCCGTTGCTCGGCTGTAACCACCCCCACGACGGAGCCGTTCACACCTGACATGTGCGGAATCATCGGCTACTCAGGGCGCCGCCAGGCGGCCCCAGTGCTGCTCGACAGTCTCGCGCGCCTGGAGTACCGCGGTTACGACTCCGCGGGCGTCGCGGTGCTCGACGAGGACGGCGGCGCCACGGCGGTCGCCAAGAGCAACCACAAGGTCGCCGACCTCGTCCAGCAGTTTGCCGCGGACGGGATGCCCAGCGGTCACACCGGCATCGGCCACACGCGCTGGGCGACGCACGGCCGGCCGACGCTGATCAACGCCCACCCGCACCGCGACTGCACCGGTCGCATCCACCTGATCCACAACGGCATCATCGAGAACTACCGCGAGCTGCGCGCCGAGCTGGTGGCGGCCGGTCACGAGTTCGTCAGTGACACCGACACCGAGGTTGTGCCGCACCTCGTCGAGCAGCACTACAGGGGCGACCTGGCCGCCGCGGTGCGCGCGGCGCTGCAGCGCATCCACGGCGCGTACGCGCTGGTGGTGATCTCTGCCGACGAGCCCGGACGGATCGTCGGCGCGCGACTCAACGCGCCATTGGTCATCGGCCTCGGCGACGACGAGGTCTTCATCAGCAGCGACATCACCGCGCTGATCCCGTACACCAAGCGCGTCATCCTGCTCGGCGAGGGCGAGGTGGCATCCACCTCACCCGAGGAGGTGGTCATCACCGGGCTGGACGGCGCGCGCCGCGAGCCGCGCGTCGTGGTTGTCGACTGGGAGGCGGAGCAGGCGCAGAAAGGCGGGTTCCCGCACTTCATGCTCAAGGAGATCCACGAGCAGCCGGCGTCGCTGCGCGCTGCGCTGCGCGGTCGCATCGATGATTCGGGGTTTGTCGACCTTCCCGACGTGGCGCTCGACGACGGCCATCTCGCCGGCCTGCACCAGGTCACCGTGGTCGCCTGCGGCTCGGCGTGGATCGCCGGCCTGGTCACCAAGTACGCCATCGAGAAGCTGGCGCGCGTCAGGTGCGACGTCGAGCCCGCCAGCGAGTTCCGCTACGGCGACCCGATCCTCGACGAAGGCACCCTGGTGGTGGCCTTCTCGCAGTCCGGGGAAACCGCCGACACGCTTGCCGCGGTGCGCGAGGCGCGACGGCACGGCGCCACGGTCATCGCTGTCACCAACGTGGTGGGGAGCGCGTTGTCGATGGAGTCCGATGGCGTCATCTACATGCAGTCCGGACCGGAGATCTGCGTTGCCGCCACCAAGACGATGGTCAACCAGATGGCATGTGGCCTGCTGCTCGCGCTGCGGCTCGGCCAGGCGCGAGGAACGCTCGACGATGACGAGCATCGTCGCCTGACCACGGCGCTGCTCGAGGCGCCAGCCCTTGTCAAGCGTGCGCTGGCCCTCGAGCCTCAGCTTGCCGAGATGGCCCAGCGCTATTCACACACCCGCAACGCGATGTACATCGGCCGGGGCATCAACTTTCCCGTGGCGCTGGAGGGGGCGCTCAAGCTCAAGGAGGTGTCGTACATCCACGCAGAGGGATACGCCGCCGGCGAGCTCAAGCACGGCCCGATCGCACTGCTCGACCCGGACGTTCCGGTGGTGGCCCTGGCGACACGCTCGCGCACGCTGCCCAAGATGGTCAGCAACATCCAGGAGGTGAGCTCGCGCGACGCTCCGGTGATCGCGGTGGTCACCGAGGGCGAGAACCCGTTCGACGCGGGATTTGTGCGTGACCTCGTCGAGGTGCCGTTGACCGACGAGTTGATCTCACCGCTGGTCAACGTTGTTCCGCTGCAGCTCTTCGCGTACCACGTCGCCGTCGAGCGCGGTTGCGATGTCGACCAGCCACGCAACCTCGCCAAGTCGGTCACCGTGGAGTGAGCGGCGGCACCGGGGTGGACGTCACCTCGGTTGCGCGCGTGGCCGAGCTGCTGTCGCGCCGGCCAGAGGTTGCGCAGCGGGTGTTCACGGAGTCAGAGCGCCGCGACAGCGACGGGCGCCCGCAGCGGTGGGCGACGCGATGGGCGGCCAAGGAGGCGGTGCGCAAGCTGCACGGTGCGCTGGGACTGCCGCTGCCGGCATTCCATGACGTCGAGGTCGTGCTCGGCGCCGGGGGGGCGCCGTCCCTGCGCGTGCACGGCGTCGCCGGCGACCTGCACCTGTCGCTGTCGCACGAGGGCGATATCGCCGTGGCCGTGGTCACCGGCAACCCCGCGCCGGCGACCTACGCCGAGGTGCCGGCGGCGCTGCGGCTGGCCGCCCGGCCGGATGATGCGCACAAGGGCACCTTCGGGACCGTGGTGGTGGTGGGCGGCGCCGTGGGGTTCAGCGGTGCGCCGCTGATGAGCGCGACGGCCGCGGCGCGCGGCGGCGCCGGCCGTGTCCGGGTCTGCGTTCCCAACGCCATCTACGCAGCCGTGGCAGCGCAGACGCTCGAGGTCATGGCCCATCCGTTGCCCGACGCCGACGGTGGCATCGCTCCGCCGGCGCTGGCGGTGCTGCGCGAGCGCCACTTCCCCGGCGCCACCGCACTGGTCGTCGGACCTGGTCTCGGCCGCGCGGCCGGCACCGAACGCCTCGTTGTCGACCTCCTGGGTGAGCTTCCCGCGCCGACCGTTGTCGACGCCGACGGCCTCAACATCGCGGCTGCGAACGGTGTGGACTGGCGCCGCTGCAACCAGCCGGTCGTGCTCACCCCTCACCCTGCCGAGATGGGCCGGCTGACCTCGCTGGCGACGTCGGAGGTTCAGCAGCGCCGGCGCGAGCTGGCCACCTCGTTCGCGCACGACAGTGGGGCGGTGGTCGTGCTCAAGGGCAGCGAAACGGTGGTGGCATCCCCCGATGGCCGGGTCCACGTCAGCGATGTCCGCGTCGTGGCGTTGGCCAGCGGCGGCAGCGGTGACGTGCTCTCCGGCCTGCTCGCTGCGTTGATCGCCCAGGGGCTCGAGCCGTTCGACGCCGCCGTCGCCGCGGTGTTCGTGCATGCCGAGGCAGCGCTGGCGCTGCAGCACCGCCGCGGCCGCGCGGGCGTGCTGCCACGCGATGTCATCGACGAGCTGCCGGCCGCACAGGAGCGAGTTCGCCGGGTTGTCGAGCACCGGCTGACGCGGTGAGCAGGCCCGGGTTGGGCCGTGCGCGCGGCATGCGCGCCGTCGTCTTCGACATGGACGGGGTGCTCATCGACACCGAGCCGGTGTGGCGCAACGTCGAGATCGAGGTGTTCGACTCGCTCGGGCTGCACCTCACCGAAGCCGACTGCCGGCAGACCATGGGAATGCGCATCGGCGAGATGGTGCGGCTGTGGCACGCGCGGCGGCCATGGTCGGGCGCCACCATCGCCGATGTCGTCGAGCGCATCGTCGGCGGCGTCAGCGAGCACGTCCGCAGCCGCGGCGCTGCCATGGACGGTGCGCTGGCGGCCGTGCAGCTGGTGCGCGAGTGCCGGCTCCGCTGCGCGGTTGCATCGTCGTCGCCGCGGCCACTCATCGACGTGGTGGTGGCCCGGCTGGGCATCGCCGACCAGGTCGATGCGGTGTGCTCCGCTGAGGATGAGGTGCGCGGCAAGCCCGCTCCCGACGTCTATCTGCGTGCCGCCGGGCTCCTCGGGGTGCCCCCGGCCGGCTGCCTGGCCGTCGAGGACTCCGCGCTCGGAGTGCTCTCGGCGCGGGCCGCGGGCATGCCGTGCGTGGCCATCCCTGATGCGCAGACCGCGCAGGACCCGCGGCTGGCGGCGGCCACGCTCCTGCTCGACTCCATCCGCGACCTCGACCGCGAGCGCCTGGAGTGGCTGGACGCCGCCTACTTCGAGTAGATGAAACCCTGGATACCGGACGAGTTGTCGGGCAGGATCCGGTAGCTGACCCGGTCCCAACCGCCGTTGAAGTTCATCTCGGACTGCTTGAACTCGCCGGCGGGCACACCCCCGGCAGGGCCGACCACCTCCACGTAGGCGACATGACCGATCGAGCTGGCACCGTCACCGCCCGGCCAGAACACGACCACCGCGCCGACCCGCGGCATGTGCCCCTCCGGGTAGCCGTAGGCGGCGGCTGCGTAGTACCAGTCCTTGGCGTTGCCCGACCAGGGGATGCAGCGACGCGACGCCACGTACCAGGTGCACTGTCCGAACGAAAAGTGGTTGGCGCAGGAGCTGCCGTTGACCGGCCCCGCGTTCCCGGCCGCGAGCTCCTGGTCGATCTCGGCAATCTGGGCGGCGATCGCGCGCGCCGGGCCGCTGGCGAGTTGGAACGCGTTGTTGCGCTGCTCGACCAGCACGAGGAACGCGTTGCTGTCCTGGGCGAGCTGCTCCTCGAGAGCGGTGCCCTTGGCGGAGTCGGCCAGGATCTCGGCCTGCTCGGAGGCGATCGCGGCCTCCTTGTCACGGAGGTTGGCCTGGAGATTCTTGACCTGCTCGGCAACGTGGGACGTGCCGGCCAGCCGGTCCATGGCCTGGCTGAAGGTGCTGGCGCTGAGCACCGCCGCGACCCAGGATGCGGTGGTGGTGCTCTCGTAGCTCTGCCTGGTCAGCACCGCCAGCTCCTGCTTGGCCTTGGCGATCGTCGCCTCATCGCCGGCGACCTGGCCGCTGAGGGCGAGGAGGCGGGCGTTGAGCGCAGCGAGCTGCTTCTGAGCCGCGAGCAGCTTGGCCTGGGCATTGGCATATGCCTGCTCGGCCTGGCTGAGCGATCCGGCCGCGGCGTTGGTGGCCGGCTGCATCGCCGCGAGCTCCTGCACGAGCTGGGCCCGGCGGGCTACAAGCGGGTTGGATGGTGCCGTGTTAGCGTGGCCGGCGGGGATCGACGTGACGCCTGCGCTGAGCAGGACGGCACAGCCGACCACGGTCAAGACGAGCTTCTGGCTACCCCGCAATGGTGCCCTCCATTCCCTCTCCTTGAGGCTGCAAAGCTGCTGCTGCTGCCCAATCCGGGGTTGCGGCCCCCGATCTGCGCGGACGATAGAGGGTCGGAGGGGCAGGATGCAACTCGTCACTGTTTCGGTGCCGCGGCTGCCTAGAGTTGGCAACTGCCATGCCTGACTCTCCACCGCTCCAGCCAGACCGTCGCTTCGGGTCGGGCGGTCCGACGCTCGCCACGGTCGGGGAGGTGGCTCTCCTCGACCAGTTGGTGGCGATCGCCACCTCTAATCTCCCGCCCTCTCTCGGCTTGCGCGCCGGCGATGACGCGGCCCTGTGGCACCCGCCCTCGGGATGCGACGTCGCGGTCAGCATCGACGCGCTGGTGGAGGACGTCGACTTCCGCCGCGGCTGGATCACGCCTCGCCAGCTGGGCCGCCGCGCCTTCGCGGTGGCGGTCTCGGACCTCGCCGGGACGGGGGCCGAGGCGATTCACTGCCTGGCGACACTGTGCGCGCGACGCACCGAGCAGGTGGAGGACGTCCTGGAGATCCAGCGCGGGCTCTGCGAGGCGGCTGCTTCGGCGGGATGCCTGGTGGCCGGTGGCGACGTGAGCGCGATCGACGGTCCCCTGGTGATCGACGTGTCTGTGGCCGGCATCGTGCCCGCCGGGCGCGCCCTGCGTCGGTCCGCCGGCAGACCCGGCGACGTGCTGGTCGTGACCGGTGTTCTCGGCCGCGCCGCCGCCGGCCTGCGGCTGCTGCTGGACGGCGACGACGCCACCTCGGCGGCCGAACAGCGCTGGATCGAGGCGCAGCTGCAGCCGGCGACACGGCTGCGCGAAGGAATCGAGCTCCTGGCCCGCGGCGTGCGCTGTGGAGGGGACCTCAGCGACGGACTGGTGATCGACGCGCTGCGCACCGCGCGCGCCAGCGGGTGCGCGGTCGAGCTGTGGGCCGACTACCTGCCCGTCGACTCGGCATTGGTGGAGCGTTTTAGCAAGCAATGGCTGGAACTTGCGATCGGCGGCGGCGAGGACTTCGAGCTGGTCGCGGCGATGGCCCCCGGTGACATGGACGCCCTGCTCCGCGACTGGCCCGAACAGCTGGCCCCGCTGACGGCCGTCGGCGCGCTCCGCGAGGGTGATGGGCTGCGCCTTCTCGACGGACCGGACGGTATCGAGCTGCCATTGCCGGCCACCCGCGCGGGCCACTTCTCGTGAGGACGGCGCTGCCCGACCTGGCGAGTGACTCGCCCGTCCAGACAGAGCTGTACGGCGAAGCTCTCGGCCGAGCCCTGCGTCGCGGTGATGTGCTTGCGCTCAGCGGTCCCCTCGGCGCCGGCAAGACCTGCCTGGTGCGCGGCATCGTGGCCGGTGCCGGCGGCGACGCGGCGACAGTCCGCAGCCCGACGTTCGTGCTGCACCAGCCGCACCGCGCAGCACGACTCACGGTGCACCACATCGACCTGTACCGTCTCGGCCCGGGCAGCTCCCTCGATGTCCTCGACCTCGACGGGCTGCTGGCCGAAGGGGCTGTGGTCATCGAGTGGGCCGAGTACGGCGACCTCGCCGGCTACGCTCCGTCCGGCGTGACAATCGAGCCCGGTGTGCTCGACCACCAGCGCGTCCTGCACCTCGACGAGCACGCTCACGAGCACATCGCTTGCGCATGGAAAGCGACCAGCAGCGGCGGGGTGACGGCATGAGCGTGGTCGCCATCGACACCGCTGCGCGGCTGGCCGCCTGGGTGCTGTGCACAGACACCGCCGGCCACATCATTACCGAGCGCGAGATCCCCGGCGGACGGCTCGACGCATGCCTGGCCGCGGCCATCGCCGAGCTGCTCGACGACGGCACCGAGGCCATCGTGGTGCTCACCGGGCCGGGGTCATACAGCGGGGTGCGGGCGGGCATGGCGGCGGCCCTTGGGGTGGCGTCGGCGCGCCAGCTGCCGTTGCACGGGGCTGGCAACCTGCTGGCGGTGGCGGCGGCGGCGCGGACTGGCGACGGCGAGGCCATCACCGCCGTCGCCGACGCGGGCCGCGGCGGTGTGTACCTGGCGCGCTTCGTCGGGCGGAGTGGCCAGCCCGAGCAGGTGTCCGACGTCGAGCGGCACGACGCCACCAGCATCGCGTCGGTGCCACACCTGGTGGCCACCACCGCCATCGCCGGCCTCGATGTGCGCCGTGTCGGCCCGCGAGGCGCCCTGGCCGCGGCGGTCCCGTGGGCGCTGGCCCGACCCCGACTTGTCGCGGCCGGCCTCGCCGCGACTCACGCGCAGCCGCTGGGCACCAGCGACCATGCCGCCACGGTCAGTTGACGGAGCCGTCACCAGCACGGCTGCCTGTTAAACTCATGCTTCGGATCAGCCAGCCGCGGTGAGAGTCATGCAGGTCGTCCCGCGCGTCGCCATCGAGCGAATGCGCCACGAGGACATCCCGGCCGTCCAGGCCATCGAGCACGAGATCTTCCTCTCCCCGTGGCCGCGCAACGCCTACGCGACCGAGCTCGCGCAGAACCGGCAGGCGTCGTACATCGTGCTCCGCGAGGACGGCGAGCTGGTCGGCTACGCCGGGCTGTGGAAGGTGGTGCACGAGGCCCACGTCACGACCATCGGCGTTCGCCGACGTGACCAGGGCAAGGGCTATGGCAAGACGCTGCTGGCCGCGCTCATCCAGCGCAGCTACGAGCTCGGGGCACGCTGGCTGACCCTCGAGGTGCGGGCCGGCAACGACCACGCGATCAGGCTGTACGAGTGGTTCGGCTTCAAGTCGATCGGGCGGCGCCGCGGCTACTACACCGACAACGGTGAGGACGCGGTGATCATGTGGAGCGACAGCATCCACGCCCCGGCGTTCAAACGCCGCTTCCTCGACATCTTCGCGCACATCGACGTCGCCGGCCTCGGTTCCGCTCCCTCCTCGGAGTACCCGCTCTGAACCTGCTCGCGCTCGAGACCTCGTGCGACGAGACGGCGGCGGCGGTGGTGCGTGACGGACGGGAGCTGCTCAGCAGCGTCGTCTCATCGCAGATCGCGCTCCACGCAGTCCATGGTGGGGTCGTCCCCGACCTGGCCGCGCGCGCCCACCTCGAGGCCATCGGACCTGTGGTGGACGAGGCGCTCGCCGTCGCGGGGCAGCAGTGGGAGTCAATCGACGCTGTCGCCGTGACCAGGGGCCCCGGCCTTGCCGGGTGCCTGCTCGTCGGCGCCCTGTACGCGCAGGGTGCCGCGGTGGCGCGACGCCTGCCGATGGTCGGTGTGTCGCACATGGCGGGACACGTGTACAGCGCCTGGCTCAGCGACAGCACCCTGGAGCCGCCCTACCTGGCGCTCGTGGTCAGCGGCGGCCACAGCGATGTTGTCGAGCTGCGCGCTCATGGTGACGCCGTCAGGCTGATGTCGACGCGCGACGATGCCGCCGGCGAGGCATTCGACAAGGCGGCTCGCCTGCTCGGGCTGGGCTACCCGGGCGGACCCGAGATCGAGCGCGCAGCTCGTGGCGGCGACCCGGAGCGGTTCCCGCTGCCGAGCACGAGGTTGGCCGACGCGATGTCCTTCAGCGGCCTGAAGACGGCGCTCCGCTATGCGATCCGCGACCTCGGCGCGGACGCGCTGACGGCCGACGGGACACCTCGCGACCCGGCAGTCGTCAGCGACCTCGCCGCCTCATTCCAGGCAGCGGTTGTGGGGCAGCTGGTCCACGCGTTGTCGATCTGCGCTGACCGCACCGACGCTGAGCGCATCGCGGTGGTCGGCGGGGTGGCGGCCAACGCCGCGCTGCGCGACGCCGTGCGCCGGCGATTCACCGGGCTTCCCGTCACCATCCCGCCGTTGTCGCTGTGCACCGACAATGCGGCGATGATCGGCGCTGCGGGCTGGCATCGTCTGCGCCGGCGTGGCCCAGACGCTGCGGGGATCTCCGTCGATCCCACCCTCGACGAGTACGCCTGAGCGACGAGCGGGCGCCGGACTACGATCGCGCGATGAGCGCCAGCCCCAGCCAGCTGCAGCCGGCACGCTCCGAGGTGACCGACCGGTACCTCGAGACCATCTACTACATCGAGCACGAGGGTGAGGTCCCCCGGCCGGGGCGCATCGCCGAGTGGCTCGCGGTCAGCCCACCGACGGTCAGCGTCAGCCTGCAACGTCTGGCGCGCGACGGCTGGGTGACCCTCGCCAACGACCGCAGCGTCCACCTGTCGGACGCCGGCCGGGTGGCCGCGGCCACGGTGGTTCGCCGGCACCGGCTCATCGAACGCTGGCTGACCGATATCCTCGGGCTGGACTGGGCCACCGCCGACCGCGAGGCGGTGATGCTCTCGCACGGTGTCTCCGAGGTTGTGCTCGAGCGTCTCGACGAGCACCTCGGGCGGCCGTCGACGTGTCCCCACGGCAACGTCATTCCCGGGCGCCGTCCGCCGCAGGGGCGCCCGATGGTTCGCCTGACCGACCTCCCCGCCGGCGTCGAGTCGCGAGTCTTCCGGGTGTCGGAGGTGGCGGAGCACGACGCGCCGCACCTGCTCGCGGTGCTCCACGACGGTGGCCTGATGCCGGAGGCGCGCGTCCTCGTCCGCGACCGCGGCGAGGGCCAGCTCAGGCTGGACGTCGACGGACACCCTGTTGTGGTCAGCGAGGGCGTCGCGGCAACCGTCTGGGTCGAGTCGCCGCCGGATGCCTCATCCGCTTCGCACCCGTAGCCGGAGAGACCGCCACAACCCGCCTTAGCACGTGCGCCGGCGGTCAGCGGACGACCAGGACCGGCACCGGGGCGTGGCTGGCGGCGTGGCCCCCGACCGAACCGTCGAGGAGCCGGTGGATCGGGCCGCCCTGGCTCTGGCCGACCACCAGGAGGTCGCCCCCCACCTCGGTGGCGATGCGCTCGAGCGCCAGCGCGGGTGCCCCATCGCTGACCACCAGGCGCCAGTGCACGCCGGCGAGGCGCTGCCGTGCCGCCGCGGCGACCTCCGCCTCGAGCGACGCGAAGACCTCCGACCAGTCGACCGCGACCGTTCCTGTGAAGAGCGGGAAATGACGGACGAACGCGACGGTCACCTCGGACTCGTTGCGGCGCGCCACGGTGGCGGCGAGGTCGAGCGCACGCAGGCTGCTCGGGGTGCCGTCGACCCCCACGACCAGGTGCCTGGGCAGCGCGGGCTCACCGGCCGGGACGCGAGTGATGTCGACGACGGTTGCGGACGACACGGCCATGACATGCCCTCCATCGGCCGGAGCGCTGCCGCGGGGCCGCGACGACCGGTAGTATAAGGTTCCTGCGAACAGCATATCAGGAACCTGATTAAATGCAAGCTCCGCCTCGGGCCGCCGTGGGCATCGCCCTGCGACGCGCGCACTACACCTTTCGCCAGGTTCTCGAGGTCAGGCTGCGCCCGCTGAACCTGTCCCTGCCGCTGGCCGGCATCCTGGTCGCGCTCGGCGAGGAGGACGGGCTCTCCGGAGCGGAGTTGGCAAGGAGGGAGACGGTGACGGCGCAGACCATGAACCAGTTGGTCGCGGGCCTTGTCGAGCGCGGGCTGGTGGAGAGGCGCCGCCACCACACCCACGGTCGCATCCTCACCCTCCACCTCACCAAGGCTGGCGAAGCGGCGCTCGCCGATGCCCTGGCCGT
>DATBEL010000004.1:0-39724 GCA_036276135.1 Candidatus Dormiibacterota bacterium | reverse complement strand
GGGGGCGCTGCGTCGCGCCCTCAACGCCCGCGACGGGGGCTGCCGCTGGCCGGGCTGCGACCGTCCCCCGTCCTGGACGTCGGCCCACCACGTCGTCCACTGGAGCCACTTCGGCCCCACCGACCAGGACAACCTCGTCCTTCTCTGCCGCCACCACCACTGGTGCGTCCACGAGGGCGGCTGGATGCTGGTCCACACCGACGCTGACGGCATCCTGGCGCTGTCCCCGGTGGTGGGCGTGATGACCTCGCTGCGCGAGCCGCGGCCGGTGCTGCCGGGGGCCTTGCCGCGCGCTGACGCGCATCGCGCTCGCGAGCCCGCCCTGCTGCCGGAGTGAGTTGGCTCCTGCCGCACCCGGATCACTCGCGGCCCCTCAGCGCCGACAGGCGATCGACACCGACCTCACGGATTGAGGCTGAGCTCGGGTGCGTGGAACGTAAACATCCGGTCCGCATCGATGCGCCAGTACACCGCGCCTGACTCGAGAAGCTTCAAGAACTCCTCGCCATACCGCGGCAGGTACACCTCGAGCACGGTCTCGCGGAACCCACGCTGATCCGCGCCATCGAGGTCGATCTCCACAGCCCGGCCGTGGACGGTCACCGCCAGGTGCTCGCCCGGCAGATGGGTGGCGCTGACGTTGGGCCGCAGCGCGAGGTGCCGACACCTCAACGAGTCGCGCGACGAGCTGAAATAGAAGGCACCGCGGTAGAAGATGCCGTCCACCGCTCCGACCATCGGACGTCCGTCGGAGGTCACGGTGGCGAGCGCGAGCAGGCTCATGCCTGTCAACCGTTTGCATACAGCATCACCGCTGAGGCGACGTTCCGGAGTCGCAATGCTCACCAGGTGCGGACCGGCCTCGGCGAAGCTGCGATCGATCAGGTCATCGAGCTGAGCGATGTCCTCCGGCGTTTCGCGCACGCGCAGACACTAAGACGTCAGAGGGACACGCCGTCGTCGCCACTGCCGTCGTCGCCGCCACCACCGCCGCGCTCGCGCTGAGCCTCAGGCTCCCGCTGGTAGGGAACCGGCTCCTCATCCTCCGTTGCCGGCGTGGTGACCACGGGAATCTCCACACGCGGCGGCTGGTACCGGACCCCAAAGAACGGCCCGACCGTCATCAGCACACCGACAAACGCGTCGCGAAGCGCCGAGTCGTGTCGCTTCATCACTCCACTATAGGCCCGTGCAGCGCAACCATTGGCCCGCGCCGCCGCCCATGGGCCCGCGCAGCGCAACCGTTGGCCCGCGCCGCCACCCATGGGGCCGCGCAGCGCGCCACACGAACTCAGCCGATCGTGATGCCGACGTTGAGCGAGGGCAGCGATGCGTCGATGTCGGCGCGACCGGAGTCCATCAGCTCCACCAGCTGCTGCACCGATGCGGCCGACCGATGCAGCGCGTCGCGGTCGCCGGCCTCGAGCTCGACCTCGACGACGTCGAGCAGCCCGCCCGCGCCCAACCGAGCCGGGACGCCCGTGTACAGCCCCCTGATGCCGTACTCGCCCTGGAGGTACACCGCGCAGGGCAGCACCTGGCGGGTGTCGAGGACGATCGCGTCGGTCATCTGGGCAGCGGCGGCGGACGGCGCGTAGAAGGCGCTGCCGCTCTTGAGCAGTCCCACGATCTCAGCGCCACCGTCGCGAGCGCGCTGCACGATGCTCTCCAGACGTTCGCGCGGGATCAGGTCCGCCACCGCCACACCGGCCACCGTGGTCAGCGAGGTGAGCGGCACCATGGTGTCGCCGTGGCCGCCGAGAACGTAGGCGGCGACGTCGAGCACCGAAGCGCCCAACTCCTGGGCGATGAAGGTTCGGAAGCGAGCGGTGTCGAGGATGCCGGCCATGCCGATGACCCGTTCACGCGGAAAGCCGGTGACCGCCTTGGCGATCTGCGCCATGGCATCGAGCGGATTGCTGACCACGATGATCACCGCGCCAGGCGACTTCTCAGCGACCGAATGCGCCACGGACGCGACGATCTTCGCGTTGGTCATGACCAGGTCGTCGCGTGACATGCCCGGCTTGCGTGCCACACCACTGGTGATCAAGACCACGTCGGAGCCGGCGGTCTCCTCGTAGCTGTTGCTGCCCGTGACCAACGAGTCGTAGCCGACGATCGGGCCGGCCTCGAGCATGTCGAGCGCCTTGCCCTGGGGCAGGCCCTCGACGATGTCGACGAGGACGATGTCCGCGTAGTTGCGCTCCGCGAGTCGCTGAGCGAGGGTGGCACCGACGTTGCCGGCACCGACGACGGTGATCTTGACGCGCACGGCAAAACTCCGGAACTCGGCTGACCTCTGCTGGAATCCCGGGCATTGTAGGAAGCGGGACTCGGCGCACGCGGCGGAGCGGCTAGCATGGCGCGGTGCCCGCCGCCTCGCGCTCGCGTCCGCTGACCCGCGCCGAGCGCGCAGTCGCCTACGGGCTGCTCGGCTGGTCGACAGAGGTCGTGTTCACAGCACTGCAGGAGCTGTGGCACCGTCAGACCCGTGATGCCGGGCTGCGCGGTCACAGCTACCTGTGGATGGCTCCCATCTATGGGCTGTGCGCGGTGCTGTACGAACCTGCTCATGACGCGGTGCGCCAGCGCCCGGCAGTCCACCGCGCGCTGGCATACGCGCTCGGCATCCTCGCGGTCGAGTACGCCAGCGGCCGGCTGATCCGGCGCGCCACGGGGGTGATCCCGTGGGATTACACCGGCCGCAGCCGGCTGGCGATCCGCGGCGCGACGCGCCTGGACTACGCGCCCCTGTGGGCGGCAGCGGGCATCGCCCTCGAGCGGGTCGACGATGCACTGCGCTCGGTGCGGATCAGCTGGGCACACTGATGCGCCGCCGCCTCCCGCCCGGCGCTCGACAGCGCGCCACGATCACCGTCGAGAGGCTCCGCGCCGAGTACCCGGTGGCGGCGTGTGCGCTGGTGCACGAGTCGCCGCTGCAACTGCTGGTGGCGACCATCCTCAGCGCGCAATCCACCGACAAGCTGGTCAACACGGTCACCCCGGTGCTCTTCGCTCGCTACCCGACCGCCGGCGAGCTCGCGGCGGCGCCGCAGGAGGACGTCGAGGAGATCATCAAATCCACAGGTTTCTTCCACATGAAGGCGCTGGCCGTTCGCGAGATGGCCAGGGACGTCGTCGAGCGCTATGGCGGGGAGGTGCCGCCTCGGATGGAGGACCTGGTGACCCTGCGCGGGGTGGGTCGCAAGACGGCCAACGTCGTGCTCGGGGTGGCGTTCGGCATTCCCGGGTTCCCCGTGGACACGCATGTGACCCGGCTGACCGCGCGGCTGCGGCTCACCTCGGCGACGGACCCGGTCGAGATCGAGCGCGACATCACGTCGATGGTGCCGCCGCAGGACTGGACCGACCTCAGCCTGCGGCTCATCCTCCACGGGCGCGAGGTGTGCGTGGCCCGTTCGCCGAGGTGCCCGCAATGCGTCCTCAACGACATCTGCCCCTCTGCGCAGCTCGGCCCGCTGCGTCCCAGGGCGGCGCGACCCAAGCCTCAGGCGGCCGCGAGGACGCGACCGGCACGCTCGCCGAGCGCGAGCTGACGGAAGCCGGCGAAGGCGCACGCGCGCGGCTGGTGGATGGCGGTGACCAGCTCTTCGGTGCGTCGCACCTCGGCCACGTCGATGCCGCACTCGCGAGCCACCGCATCGACGCCGATCACCCTGCCGTCACCGGCGTCGACGTGGCCGGGGTGGATGGCGGCGGACAGGGTGACCCGCGCGTAGATGAACGGCTCGGCCGGGTGCTCGGGGACGCTGCTCTCGATGAGGCCCAGCGTGTGACCTTCGGCGAGCTCCCCGGCCAGCGTCTCCGCCACGCCGCTGAGCAGACGGCGCGTTGACGCGACGCCGGGGGCGTCGTGAAACACCAGCACCACCCTGCCGTCCGACCTGAGGTGCTGGATGGCCAGCGCGCTGAGCCCGGTCCGAGGGTCGAAGAAGCTCACCGGGACGGTGGCCAGCGGGGTGCCCACGTGCATGCTCAGAGGCTAGGGAGCCGGCACGGACAAACAACGGACGATGCACGCCGTCGTACAGTTCGCTGCCATGCAGGGTGCGCAGAAGCTGACGCCGCTCGACGCCTCGTTCCTCCACCTGGAGACGCCGCGCACCCACATGCACATCGGCGGCGTGGCGATCTTCGAGTCGTCGCCGCTCGGCACCGGGCGTGCGCTCTACGACGGCCTGGCCAAGGCGATCGCGCCCCGGCTCGACCTGATGCCGCGCTATCGCCAGAAGCTGGCCTTTGTTCCGCTGAGCCTGGACACCCCGGTCTGGGTCGACGACCCCGATTTCGACATCAGCAACCACCTCCTGCGGGCTGCCCTGCCCAAGCCCGGCGGCGATCGCGAGCTGCGCGACCTGATCGGACGCGTCTTCTCGCGTCCGCTCGACCGTCGCCGGCCGCTCTGGGAGATCTACGTCGTCGAAGGGCTGGAGCGCGGTCGCTGGGCGCTGCTGACCAAGTCGCATCACGCCATGGTCGACGGCATCTCCAACCTCGAGCTGGCCACCATCCTCCTCGATACCGACGCCAGGCCTGGCGCGCAGCCGTTCGGGGTGTCGCGCTGGGAGGCTCGCGAGTCGCCGAGCGCGATGGGGCTGCTGCTGGACTCGCTGCGCCAGCGGGTGACGCGCCCGGCACGCGTGCTCAACGCGGCGCGCGCCGTGGCCGGCCAGCCCGGGCGGCTCGCCAACGCGCTGCGCGACACCGCCAGCGGCCTGGCGTCGATGGCCGGGCATGTGGGCTCCGCCAAATCGTCGATCAACGGCGAGACCGGCCCGACGCGGGCGTTCTCGTACAGCCACTTCCCGCTCGATGACTTCCGCCTCATCAAGAAGACGTTCGGGGGCACCATCAACGACGTGGTCCTCGCCGTCGTGGCGGGTGGCCTGCGTCACTTCCTGATCGCCCGCGCGGTGGACCCCGACGATGAGAACGAGGCACTGCAATGCCTGTGCCCGGTCAGCATCCGCGACAACAGAGAGCGCACAGCGCTGGGCAACCGCCTCGCCATGCTGCTGGTGAAGCTGCCGATCGGCGAGATCGACCCGGTCCGCCGGCTCGGCGCCGTGCGCACCACTGTCGATGCGCTGAAGGCCCGCAAGCAGGCGGTCGGGGCCGACTTCCTCCTCAACCTGGCCGGGTTCGCGCCATCGACGCTGCACGCGATGGTGGCGCGTGCGTCGCTGCGGCAGATCGCCTTCAACCTGATCGTCACCAACGTGCCGGGCCCGCAGGTCCCCCTGTACTGCCAGGGCGCCAAGCTCGTGGACGTCTACCCGATCGCCTTCCTCTACGACGGCCAGGAGCTGGCGGTGGCCATCTTCAGCTACGCGGGCATGCTCAACTTCGGCTACCTGGTCGACGACCAGAACGTTCCCGACGTCGACGTGTTCGCGCAGTGCGTCGAGGAGAGTGCCCGCGAGCTCGTCGAAGCCGCGCGGGCTGCCGATGGGGCGACTGAGGGCGGCAGCAAGTCGCTGACTGGGCGGCGAGCACCGCGGCGAAAGGCGGCGACTGCAAAGCGGGCCGCGCCGGCGCGCAAACGCTCAACCAAGCGCCCGGTGGCGTAGCCGAGCCGGACAGCCCGTCCGGCCACCCTGGGGCGGTGCCGACCGGCAGCCGGGGTCAGGCCAGGCTGGGGCCGCCGAGAAGAAGCGCCCAGGCGCTGGCCTGGTCGTCCGGCACCGGGGTGTGGCCGTCCATCGAGCTGGCCAGGCGACTGGCCTCGCTGCGGTCCAGCCGGACGCGGCCGGCGTCGGCCTGGGTGATCAGGCCGGCGTCGATGCAGAGATTGAGGAACTCGACGAGCTCGTCGGCATCGAGGGGGTCGAGGAAGCGCATCTTGCGGATCAGCCGCTCGCGGTTGCTGGGGAGGAAGACGCCGAGGTCGGCGAAGGCCAGCAGCACCGTACGTGCGAGGTCGCGGAGCTCGTCCACCGGCTGAATGGTACTTTGCGCCGGCTCAGCTGGCCGCGCGCAATGCAGACGCCAGCAACCCGGCGACAGTGACCGTTGCGCCTGTCGCCCGGCTGCGCCAGGCGGGGTCGGCGATGCCCGCGATCAGCTCGCTGTACATCGGCGAGTAGAGCGCGTTGACGAGCGTCCGGTCGCTCAGCGACGCGGTGGCGCGCCGCGACCCGGCCAGCCCATTGCGGGTCAGGACGAAGACGCCGTCCGCCCACCTGGCCTGCAGACACTGCTCGGGGCGGTCCAGCGTGATCAGGTTGCGCCGGCGATTGCCGGCGTACGACACGGCGATGTGGGCGCTGCCCGCCGCCGCCAGGCTGACGTCGACCGACGCCACCTCCGTGCCGCCCGGACCCTCGCGGTGGCAGGCGACCACCCGGCACCCGGGGTCGAGCTCGTGGAGCAGGGCGAGGTAGTGCACCGCGTGGTCGCCGAGGATGCCGCCCTCATGCTCGGGGTCGGTGCGCCAACCACCCGCGCTGAGCGGGTCGGTCCCCGGCCTCTCCACCTCGACGGTCAGGCTGAAGGGCTCACCGTCGCGGATGGCCCCGGCGGCGGCTCGCGCCAGCCACACCCAGGGCCGCGCGTAGCGGTACTGGTGAACGGTGGCCAGGGTCTGACCGCGATGCGATTCAGCCAGGTCGGCGAGAGTGGCGACGTCGCGGTCGCTCAGGCCCAGCGGCTTCTCGCAGAGGACGTGGAGCCCTCTGGCCACTGCCGCCGCCATCTCGCCGAGGTGGACGCTCGGCGGGGTGGCGATGACCAGCAGGTCGGGTCGGACCGTGTCGAGCATGTCGTCGTTCTCGGCGAAGCCCGCCACCGCGGGGTGCGCGGCGATGACGGCATCGCGGCGGCCGGCGGCCGGGTCGCAGACGCCGACGAGCACGACGACGCCGGCTGACTCGAGCGCGCTCAACGCCGGCAGGTGGGCGCGCGATGCCGCCGAGCCGATGCCCACCAACGCGACCCGCAGCGCGGGCGCGGGCTGGTCGTCAGGCGGCAAGGGCACGCCGCAGCGCTGCGATCGCATCGTCGGCCTCGTCGTCGGTGAGCACGAGCGGCGGGTTCAGCCGCACCTCGGGGACGTCGCCCACGATGAGGATGCCCTCGTCGAGGCAGCGACGGAACAGGCGCAGGCACAGTCCCGGGTCGGCCAGGCCGCCCGTCGCCGGGTCGACGAGGTCGAAGCCGAGCATCATGCCCACGCCGCGGTTGGCGCTCACGTACGGGGACTCCGCCTGGAGCTCGGCCAGGCCACGCGCCAGCCGGCCGCCGACGCGGTCGACGTGCTCGAGGAAGCCGCGCGCGGTGACCACGTCGACCACGGCGGTCCCAGCCGCGCAGGCGAGGGGGTTGGCGCCGTAGCTGCTCGAGGTCGCCGACCTCTCGGCGAACAGGCTGCGGTCCCAGAGCTCGCGTGGTGCGGCGACGCCGCTGAGAGGGTAGCCGCCGCCGATGGCCTTGCCGAGCACGAGGATGTCGGGCCGTACGCCGAACCAGTCGACGGCGAAGTTGCGCCCGAGGCGGCCGAAGCCGGTGATCGACTCGTCGACGATCAGCAGCCATCCCTGGCGATCGCAGAGCTCGCGCAGGCCGGCGAGAAAACGGCGCTGCGGGGGACGGTTGCCCGCCGTCCCCAGCACCGGCTCGACGATGATCGCGGCCACGCCGTCCAGCTCGGCAGCGCGCGTCTGCAGCGCGGCCAGCGCCTCGGCGCCGTCCTCCTCACAGGCGCCGTAGCTGAGGGCGTCGTGCGCCTCGCAGCGCGGGTAGGGGAGGGAGTGCACCCAGTCCACCCCGAGGGCGGCGCGCTCATCGGGGAAGCGGCCGCCGCTGAACCGAACGCCGGTCGTCTTGCCGTGGAACCCGCTCGAGAAGGAGATGAGGTCGCGCCCGCCGCTGATCGACTGGGCCAGCCGCACCGCCACCTCCACCGCCTCGGCGCCGCCGGAGTAGAGCGCCACCCTGTCGACGCCGGCGGGCAGGACCGTCGCGAGGCGCTCCAGGTAGGTGGCGTGCTCGGGGGTGTGCAGCACGCAGGCGGCGAGGCGCTGCGCCTGCGCGGCGATCGCGTGGGTCCAGACCGGGTTGCCGTGGCCGATGGCGGCCACACCCATGGCGGTGGCGAAATCGAGCAGGCGGCCGCCCGACTCGGTGACCAGGTACGACCCCTCACCGTGGGTGACGACCAGGCCCGCCGACTCGGCGATGCGACGCGGGCCGCCGCCGCCGAGGCGGCGCACCGTGTCAGCGACGTTGGTGGTTGTTGACGCCCGCAGCGCTGTGCTCATTCAGATGGCCTCGATGTCGTTGCTGTCATCGCCTCCGCCGCGGCGCCGGAGGCGGTGGGCGTGCGGAGCGTGCTGGAGGTGGTAGGGGACGTTGACCACCACCGTTCCCGGGCGGAAGAGGAGCTGCGCCTTGAGTCGCAGCGCGGTCTGGTTGTGGAGGAGCTGGTGCCACCAGCGGGTCGCCACCAGCTCCGGCAGGACGATGATCACCGTGTCATCACTGCGTTGCTTGTCGATGGCGTCGATGTAGCGTAGCAGGGGCCGCACGAAGGAGCGGTACGGCGATTCGACGATCTCCAGGGGAACGTGGTTGCCCCAGGCATCCCAGCGCGCTCGCATCATGGCGATGTGGTGCTCGTCGTCGCAGACGTGGACGGCGATGACGTTGTCGCTGAGCGACCGCGCCAGCGCCAGCGATTGCAGGGCCAGGCTGTTGAGGTCGGCGATGGGCACCAGGCAGACCAGCTTCATCTGGTCGGGGGACGTGGGGATCTCGGTGGTGAGGCGGCTGCTCACCTCCTGGTAGTGCCGGTGAATGGAGAAGCAGGTGGCCACCAGCAGCGGAACGATGATCACGATGACACCTGCGCCGTCGAGAAAGCGGGTGACCCCGTTGATCGCCAGCACCACCGCGGTGATGACCGTGCCGGTGGCGTTCATCGCCAGGCCGAAGCGCCAGCCCTTCTCGCGCAGGCGCAGCCATCGGGACACCATCCCGGCCTGTGACATGGTGAACGCGGTGAACACCCCCACGGCGTAGAGCGGCAGCAGGCTGTTGACATTGCCGTTGAACCCCCACACCAGCAGGGCGGACACCGCGGCGAGCACGATGATCCCGTTGCTGTACGAGAGCCGGTCGCCGAGCCGTTTGAACTGATGGGGTGCGTAGTCGTCGCGCGCCATGAAGAAGAGCAGGCGGGGGAAGTCTGAGAACGCCGTGTTGCCGGCGAGCACCAGGATGGCGATTGTCGAGACGATGACGAAGAAGTAGAGCGGCCCATTGGCGAAGGCGTAGGCGGCGATCTTGGAGATGACCGTCTGGTAGTGCGGCGAGTTGGGCAGGTCGGGGACCAGTCCGAGCCAGTAGGTCACCAGGGTGATGCCGACGAACATCGCGCCGAGGATGACGCCGAGCGTGGTGAGGGTGGTGCGCGCGTTGACCCACTCCTTGGGCTTGAACGCCGGGACGCCGTCGCTGATCGCCTCGACGCCGGTCAGGGCCGTCGCCCCGGAGGCGAAGGCCCGCAGCAGCAGCAGGACGCTGAGGTTCTGGGTGAACCGCCTGGGCTCGATGACGGGGACGGTGTGAGGCGTGTGGTGGATCACGATCTGGGCGCCGGCGACGATGACCATGAGGAACATCGACGCGATGAACAGGTACGTCGGCGCGGCGAAGATCGATCCCGACTCGCGGATGCCGCGCAGGTTGCCGAACAGCAGCAGTGCGATGAACGCCAGGCAGAGCGGCACCCGGTACGGCACGGCCGCGGGTGCGGCGCTGACGATGTTGTCCGTCCCGGCGGCGACCGAGACCGCCACGGTGAGCGTGTACGACGTCATCAACGCGCAGCCGGCGACCAGCCCGGCCAGTGGCCCGAGGTTGTCGCTGGCGACGATGTACGAGCCACCACCTTTGGGATAGGCCTTGATCGTCTGCCGGTAGCTGAGCACCACGATGGCCAGCAGCGCCGCGATCGCCGCGGTGATCGGCAGGATGTAGCCGTACGCCGTTGCACCCGCCAGCACCAGGTAGAACACGATCTGTTCTGGGGCATAGGCCACCGAGGACAGCGCGTCCGACGAGAGAACGGCCAGCGCCTTGATCTTCGTCAGACGCTCGTGACTCTGGGCCTCGGTGGCCAGCGGCGCGCCGAGGATGATCAATCGCAACTTGCCCCGCAGCCGGCCGAATTCGCCGCTCGGGGCGGTGGCGCGGGCTGTCGCCTGCAGCCACCCCGGAGCGACACGTTCGAATCCCTGGGTCTTCGAACGGACGACGCGGACGTAGTGCTCGCCGGGGCGGCCGCGCGTTTCGAGCGTGTCCAGGTCAGGATCCACGAATGCACCGTCGGCGGCGCGCGCGCGGGGTACCCGCGACCACGCGCGTCCCGCTTCCCGAAGTGATCTCACCTCATCGTCAGCGAGATGCACCTCAGCGGGGCCGGATGGCTCCGGCAGCGTGTCAGGCACTCTCGGTCACAACTCCGCCCGCAGTGTAGTTGCGATCGCTGCAGGCGCGGACCGGTGAGCGTCGGGTACGATGCTCCGCGACCGATGGTTTTCGACTTGGCCGCGTGATCGACACAACAGAGGCATCGTCTCCCGCCGCGGGCGAGGAGACGGACGGCCGCAGCGCACCTGTCAACGGTGCTGCGCGAGCCGCCGCATCGCCGGCGCGTCGCCGCGCGCCCATCGGCGGACCGTCACCGGCGCGCCTGCCGCGGATCGTTCGTCCACAGGGTCTGCCCCACGCCGCCACACCGATCGAGCCGCCGTCCCCCGAGCACCACCACCTTCCGGGGTGGGTGCGCCGCGTCCACGGACAGGCACGGCCCATCCTGGCCGACCTGCTCGGCAACCTCGACGGCGATGCGCGCGATCGCTTCCAGGCCAGTGTCGACGCCCTGGTCGGCGGCATGAGCGCGGGTCGCTTCAGCCTGGCATGGCAATACCCGAAGCTCATCGCCGACGGGATGGAGCAGTTCGAGGCGCATCGCCGCGAGAACGCGGCGAGCTTCCGTGCTCAACGCGCGCTCGACCAGCGTCGCAAGAAGGCCGGGGATGCGCTCCGCGAGGCCGGTGCGCGGCTGGCGCCCGACGTCCTCGCGCGCCTCAACCGCACGCTGCGCAGCGCCACCACCGCCGACGAGATCGCCGCGGTGGCCACCGAGGTGGAGCAGTCGGTCGAGGCGGCACGCAACAACGAGGAGAAGCGCCGCGACCGCGAGATCGACCGCACCCGCTCGCGGATCCGCAAGACGCTGCCTCGCGCCGTGGCCACCGAGCCGGTGGAGACATGGCAGGACGTGCTGCGGCGCTACGCGGAGTCGCAGCCCGCGGAGTAGCGGAGAGGCCCCGGTATACTCGGATCGAATTGAGCAGCAGTCCCGTTGCAGCGTCGCTCGACCCAGATCGCCTCGCCCCCGACGCCGCCAACCCCGCCGTGGCCGGAGTGATGCGCGACGAGGTTGTCTTCTGCCTGCCGAGCACCCCGGTGGACGCCATCGCCAAGCTGATGGCGGACAACGAGCTCCCCGAGATCCCGGTGCTTCTCGACCGGCGCCCGGTCGGGTATGTCCACCAGGACGACGTGCTCGATCGACTCGTCGCCGGCGACATCGTGATCGCGGGCAGCGACCTGGCGATGCGGCCGCCGACCACGGTGGTGCAGGCGAATGACATCCTGCGCACCCCGCCGCTGCTCGTCGACGAGGCGCAGCAGGTGCGCGAGGTGGCGGCGGTCATGGCCTCGCAGGGACGCCAGGTGGCGCTGGTGATGCACGAGGACGAGACGCCGGTGGGCATGCTGACCGCACGCGAGCTGGCGGATCACCTGCTCGACCACCCGGAGCTGAACGATGGCTGAGCTCGACCGCATCGCCACCACCTTCGGCGCCGAGTGCAACTCGGATGACAGCCTCCTCGACATCCTCCCGGCGCTGCGCGCCCAGCACCCGGTGCCGCTGGTGGTGACGCGCGACGGCGCCGTCGAGGGCACTGTCGGGCTGGAGGTCATGGTGCCCGCGTTCGGCATGGACCTCGGAGCGATCAGCGTCGGCTCGGTGATGCGCCCTGCACCCGCGCTCGACGTGGCCGAGTCGGTGGAGACCGGGGTGGCCGCGATGCGGCGCGCCGGAGCGGTCGTCGTGGTCGTGACCGAGAGCTCGGGTGGGCTGTTCTCGCGGCAGCGCGACGAGCGCCCGGTGGGGATGGTCACCGACGTGCAGGTATTGGCCACCATCGGCAAGAACGTCACGGACAAGGCGCCGATGAAGATCCTCGCCGGCCACCGTGACCTCGGCTTCAACGTGCCCGTGTCGCCCTGCCAGCGCAACTGCCCGATCAAGCAGGACATCGCCACCTATGTCGACTACGTCAGCCAGGGACGGTACGTCGATTCGTGGATTGTGATCCACGAGACCAACCCGTTCCCGAGCATCCTGGGACGGCTCTGCAACCATCCCTGCGAGACCGATTGCAAACGCGGCTGGGACCCCGGCGAGGAGCCGGTCACGATCCGCTCCATCAAGCGCTTCAGCACGGACTTCGCCTTTGCGCAGAACCTCTGGATCGATTACAACATCGCGCCCAGCAATGGGCGGCGAGTGGCCGTGGTCGGCGCGGGTCCCGCCGGGCTCACCTGCGCGCTCGACCTGCGCGTGCAGGGATACGACGTCGTCCTCTTCGAGCGCGAGTCCAAGGTCGGCGGCCTGCTGAGCACGTCGATCCCGCCGTTCCGCTTCGACCACCGCCAGCTGCAGTGGGAGCTGGACATGATCATGGCCACCGGGATCGACGTCCGCACCGACAGCAACGTCGGCGAGGGCGATGACGACGTCAAGGTCGATGACCTGCTGGCCGAGTACGACGCGGTGTTCGTGTCCATCGGGATGATGAAGGGACGGATCCTGCCCATCCCGGGCAACGACCTTCCCCAGGTCACCGACGCGATGACGTTCCTGCGCCAGGTGTCGTACGACCGCATCCCCCCGCACTTCCCGGTGGCCGGGCGCGTCGTCGTCGTCGGCGGCGGGGCGATCGCCACCGACGCCTGCCAGACCTCCATCAAGCTCGGGGCCAAGCAGGTGTGGATGGTGGCCATCGAGCCGGAGGACCGGCTCCCGGCATTCGGCAACGAGCTCCACGAGGCCAAGGAGATCGGTCTGAAGATCCACTCCGGCGTGATCGTCAAGGAGGTCCACGCCGACGATCGCGGCAATGTCGCCACGGTCTCCTTCGCGCCGCTCCAGCCCATGGAGTTCGACCCGCTCAGCGGCAAGCTGATCTTCTCGTCGGTGAAGGAGGTCGAGGGCGCCGAGCGCTGGACGGCGCAGGCCGACCTGGTCATCTTCGCGTCGGGACAGATCATGGAGGGGCTGGGCAAGTCGGTGCCGCAGACGCAGCGCGGGCTGGTGGCCGCCGACCGCGGCGGTCACACCGGCGTCGACAGGCTCTTCTGCGGCGGCGACTGTGTGCAGGGCCCGTCGTTCATCGTCGATGCGGTCGGCTGGGGACACCGGGTGGCGCGGTCGATCCGCGAGTTCCTCGGCGACAGCGCCGAAACCGGAGAGCGCATCTACCAGACGATCGTCGAGCGCACCGACGATCACCGTCAGTCGGAGGCGTTCGTCCGCACCGAGCCGGCCATCCTCGAGGCGGCCAAACGCTACGACATGAGCGAATGCGAGCTGCCGTGGAGCGACCGTGAGGCGATCGTGCAGTCGATCCGCTGCTTCCAGTGCGACTCCGTCCACCACTACGACACCGCTGTGTGCGTGCTCTGCGGCGCATGCGACGACGTGTGCCCGGAGAAGGCGATCGACGTGGTGGTCTTCGGCGAGGACCGTGAGCGCTCGTCGGGCGGTGACACGATGGTCTGCCAGACCTCCGGTGGGGACCCGACGTCGGGGGGGTACGAGGGCGAGATCTTCATCAACTACGACCGCTGCACCAACTGCAGGATCTGTGAGGACCATTGCCCGGTGAACTGCATCACCTTCGAGCGGGTGCGCTTCGTCGACGACACCATGCGCGTCGTCGAGAAGCCGCGGGTGACCGTGGATCTCCCACTGGCCGCGGTGCACTGAGCTCGCCGCCGGCTGCGGACGACGATGCGCTGATGCGGCATGCGCTGCGCCTGGCTGCATCGGCGGGCCGGCGCGGCGAGGTGCCGGTCGGCGCTGTGGCGGTGCTCGACGGCCGGGTGATCGCCGCGGCGTCGAACCGCATCGAGCGCAGCGGCGACGCGACCGCGCACGCCGAGATGGTGGTGCTGCGACGGGCGTCGGCCCAGCTGCGCGGCTGGCGGCTCATCGGTGTCACCCTGGTGGTCACGCTCGAGCCCTGTCCGATGTGCGCGGGGGCGATGGTGCAGAGCCGCGTCGACCGCTGCGTCTACGGGGCACGAGACCCCAAGAAGGGCGCCGACGGCAGCGTCTACGACGTCCTGCGCAACCCGGCCAACAACCATCGCCCGCTGGTCACCGACGGAGTGCTCGGCGATGAGTGCGGCCGCCTGCTCACGGAATTCTTCGCGGCGAGACGTGCCGGCGCCGCGAGCGGCGCAAGCGGCCGGGCCGGCCTCAGGGAAGGGCGGTGCTAGGCTGCCCCGATGGTTGATGACAAGACGGTCCACCTCACCGCGGCGGGACGGGCCAACCTGGAAGATGAGCTGCGCGACCTCGTCGACAACCGCCGCGCCGCCATCGTCAAGCGGGTGGCCACCGCTCGCGAGGAGGGCGACCTGAGCGAGAACTTCGCGTACCACGACGCGCGTCGCGAGCTCGGACTGCTCGACGGCCGGGTGCAGACGATCGAGAACATGCTGCGCCATGCCAAGGTGATGGAGACCACCATCGGGGAGGTGGTCGGTCTCGGGTCGACGGTGACGGTGCGCGATGACTTCGGGGAGTCCACCTACGTGATCGTCGGCCCGGTGGAGGCCGACGTTGCCGGCGGGAGGATCTCGATGGTGTCGCCGCTCGGGGCGGCGCTGATGGGCCGCACGGTCGGCGACGAGGTCAGCTTCAGCTCACCGGGTGGCACGCGCAGCGCGACGATCACCTCGGTGCACTAGCGAGCGCGCGATGAGGCTGCGCGCGCCCGTCGCGCTGACCGTGGCGGCCGCCGTCGCAGCGGGGTGCGGGAGCAGCTCCACGCTGGTGCCGGCGGAGGCGGCCGGTGCGCCGCATGCGACGGTGCGGTACTGCACCGACGGTGGCAGGTCGCTGTCGCTCGACATCTACGAACCGAGCAATACCGGCCGGCATCCGCTGCTGATCTTCGTGCACGGTGGTTCCTGGGCCTTCGGCAGCTCTCGTATCACCGGGCAGAGCCCGGTGGTCCAGCAGGTGGTGGCCGGTGTGCTGAGCCGGGGATTCGCGGTTGCGTCGGTCAACTACCGGCTGGCGCCCGCGGACCCGTGGCCGGCGCAGATCATCGACGTCCGCTGCGCCATCCGGTACCTGCGCTCGAGCGCCGACCGCTGGGGCATCGACCCGCACCGGATCGCGGCGATGGGCAACAGCGCCGGCGGCCAGCTGGTGAGCCTCGCAGCGCTGTCCGCGGGACAGGTGCCGGCGTGGGACAACGGGCAGTTCGCGGGCGAGTCGAGCTCCGTGGCCGCGGTGGTGGACTGCTGGGGGCCGATCGACCTGCTCGCCTCGGGGTGGAGCGCAACGGCGCTCGAGATCGGCCGGGTGGTGTTCAGGGTCGACTGGGGCACGCAGAACGCGACGCTCGCGGCCGCGTCGCCGGTCAGCTACGTGGGCGCCGGGGCGCCGCCGTTCCTGATCATCCAGGGAGCAGCCGACGCGCTGGTCCCGCCCGCTCAGTCCATCGAGCTGCGCAACCGGCTCACCGCCGCCGGCGACCGGGCCACCCTCATCGAGGTCAGCCACGCCGCCCACGAGCTGATCCCCAGCGGCGGCGCCATCAGCCCCGACGTCGCCAGCCTGGCGCGGCAGACGGTGGACTTCCTGGCGGCGGCGGTGGGCTGAGCCACCGGCAGGTCAGCTGCCGGGGATCCACGGGCCACCGCGGCCCAGGCCGGCGGCCGGCGTCACCGCCGTGGTGGTGTCGGTGGTCAGCCGGCCCGACGCGGCGACGGCCGCCGCCACGGCGTCGAGATCGTCCGCCCCGATGACCAGCCCACGGTCGGTGGCCTGGTAGAGGAGGTCGGCAGCCGCGCCCGCATCGTTGAGGGCCGCGAGGACGGCGGCGAGCGTCCCCGGCCTGTTCTGCAGCTGGAACACAACCACCGGGCGGGCTCGTGCCGCCACCCCGGCGGCGGCCAGCGCTGCCGCCGGGCCTCCGGGCTCATCGACGAGCAGGTGGCACGTCAGCGGCGAGCCGACGCCCGCGGAGCAGATCGAGCTGATGTTGATGTCCGCCTGGGCGAGCACGCCCGCGACCCCTGCGATGGCGGCGGTGGAATCGACCTCGAGAGCCACATCCCACAGCCGCTCGCCGTGCCCCGAGCTCATGCGCTCGCCATCGCGGTGGCGACGCAGGCGTCGATGACCGCGGACATGACCGCGGCCGCGCCGGCGTGCCCCAGCTGGGGGGCCAGCAGCGCCACGCGTTCGGTGACCTCCGCCTCGCGGCGGCGGTCGCGGATCGGCACCCCGGCATCCAGCTTGATCCGCTCGATCCGCGCGACCAGGGTGGCACGGCGCTCCAGCAGCTGGGCGAGCGCGGTGTCGACGCCGTCGATGGCGGCGCGGCACTGGTCGACGGTGGTGGCAGGCAGGGGCCGCGCCGAGGTCACCAGCAGCTGGGTGGCGCGAACGATCGCGGCGAGCGTCGCCGAGGTGATCGCCTGCGCCGAGTCGCAGAGCGCGTGCTCGGGGTCGGGATGCGACTCGATGAGCAGCCCGTCGGCGCCGGCCGCCACCGCCGCCATGGCGAGCGCGGGAACCCACGACGCGCGGCCCGCCGCGTGGCTGGGGTCGACGATCACCGGCAGGTCGGTGCGGTCACGCAGCACTGGGATCGACGAGATGTCCAGAGTGTTGCGGGTGGCGGGCTCGAAGGTGCGGATGCCGCGCTCGCACAGCACCACCTGGTCATTGCCCTCGAGCAGGACGTAGCGGGCCGCGGCGAGCCACTCGTCGATGGTGGCCGACATCCCCCGCTTGACGATGACGGGCAGCCCCGACCGTGCCGCCCTGCGGAGCAGCGGCGTGTTGTGCATCGAGCGGGCGCCGATCATGAGCGCGTCGACGTGGGGTTGCAGTTGGGCGACGTGCTCCACCTCCAGCGGCTCGGAGATGACCGGCAGCCCGGTGGCGTGCCGCGCCTCGTCGAGCAGCTCGAGCCCGGCCGCGCCCATCCCCTGGAAGGCCTCGGGCTGTGTGCGCGGCTTGTACACACAGCCGCGGAGGACCGATGCACCGGCGCGGGCGGCGGCGCGCGCGTGGCCGACATACCCCGGTTCCACGGCGCACGGACCGCTGATCACCGGCGCATCCGGACCGCCGATGAGGACGCGACCGATCGCAACCGACCGCGAACGCGCGCCACGTGTGGCGCTGGGAATCAGTGAGTCGATGACCACCTGGAGAGTCCTCCGCGAAGTGTGTGGGTCACTCCGCGGGCTCTTCGCGAGACTGACCCATCATTGATGAAAGCCAGCCTCGGTGACGACTGCGCGTTAGGCTCGAGGAGCCCTCGGCAGCCGCCGGGCTGGCCGATCAAAATAGAAACGCGCCGCGAATTGCATGGCCGCACCCTAGCATCCCCAGGTGAAATCGGCAAGCGCGAACGCAGTGGGTAGACTTCCGCCGCACATGAACGCCAACGGTGCACCGGCCGGCAAGCGGCAGAGCGCGGCGATGACCGAGGGACCGGACCGCGCGCCCGCACGCGCGATGCTGCGCGCCATCGGCTTCACCGCCGAGGACCTCGCCAGGCCGATCATCGGCGTCGGGCACGCGTGGATCGAGACGATGCCCTGCAACTTCAATCACCGCGCGCTGGCGGAGCACGTCAAGGCCGGCATCCGCGCGGCCGGCGCCACCCCGATGGAGTTCAACACCATCGCCGTCAGCGACGGCGTGTCGATGGGAACTGAGGGAATGCGCGCCTCGCTGGTGTCGCGCGAGGTGATCGCCGACTCGATCGAGCTGGTGGCTCGCGGGCACTCGTTCGACGGCCTGGTGCTGATCGTCGGCTGCGACAAGACCATCCCGGCCGCGGCGATGGCGCTGCTCAGGCTCGACGTGCCCGGCCTGATCCTCTACAGCGGGACGATCGCAGCGGGGCGTCACCGCGGACGTGACATCACCCTGCAGGAGGTGTTCGAGGCCGTCGGCGCGCACGCGGCGGGGCGCGTCGACGACGCCGAGCTGCGCGCTGTGGAGGAGGCGGCGTGCCCGGGGGCGGGCGCCTGCGGCGGCCAGTTCACCGCCAACACCATGAGCACGGCGATGGAGTTCCTCGGCCTCAGCCCGGCCGGCGCCAACGACATCCCGGCCACCCACGACCAGAAGCCCGCCGCGGCGGTGGCCGCCGGGACGCTGGCGGTCGAGATCGTGCGGGACGGGCTGCGGCCGCGCCGGCTGGCCACACGGGACGCGTTCGAGAACGCCATCGCCTGCGTCGCCGCCAGTGGGGGGTCCACCAACGCGGTGCTCCACCTCCTCGCCATCGCCGCGGAGGCCGGTGTCCGCCTCGAGCTCGGCGACTTCGACCGGATCTCGGCGGCGACGCCGATCCTCGCCGATCTCAAACCGGGCGGCAGGTTCGTGGCCGCCGACGTCCACGCTGCCGGCGGCCTGGCCGTTCTCGGGCGCCGGCTGCAGGAGCTGGGCATCCTCCACGACGGCTGCACCACGGTGGACGGCCGCACCATCGGCGAGATCGCCGCGGCGGCGCACGAGACCGCCGGCCAGGAGGTGATCAGGCCGGCTGCCTCGCCACTCAAGCCGCGTGGGGGCATCGCCATCCTCCGCGGCGCGCTGGCCCCGGACGGGTGCGTCGTCAAGCTTGCGGGGCACGAGCGCACCCACCACCGCGGGCCGGCCCGGGTCTTCGACGGCGAGGAGGCGTGCTTCGCCGCGGTCCAGTCGGGAGCCATCCGTGAGGGCGACGTGGTGGTGATCCGCTACGAGGGCCCCGTGGGTGGCCCGGGCATGCGCGAGATGCTCTCGGTGACCGGTGCGCTGGTCGGCGCCGGCCTCAGCGAGTCGGTGGCGCTGATCACCGACGGGCGCTTCTCGGGCGCCACCCACGGGTTCATGGTGGCCCACGTCACCCCCGAGGCGGCGCTGCGCGGCCCGATCGCTGCCGTGCGGGACGGCGACGTTGTGACCATCGACGTCCAGACGCGCCGGATCGACATCGATGTGAGCCCGGACGACCTTGCAGAGCGTCTGCGCGACTGGACAGCCCCGCCGCCTCGATACCCGTACGGCGCCCTCGCCAAGTACGCGGCGACCGTCGGATCCGCCTCACACGGAGCGATCACGTCGCCCGTTCCAGACGCCGAGCATGTTCTGGCCGATAGTGGCAAGAACCTGTAGGCGTCGCGATTCTCGTACCGTCACACGTCCGTGCTTGACGTGTCACAGGCGGTCCCGTAGGCTAGCGCCCAGATGACCAAGCGGCTCGTCGTCGTCCTCGTACTCGTCGGCCTTCTCCTTATTGGGAGCGGGGCCTCGAGGTTCCGGACGCGGCGCGTGCGCACGTAGGGCACAGACCAGATCCAGATCCACAAAGGGTCCCCTCTCAGGAGGGGGCCCTTCTTTTTTTACCCGCGACACACCCGGAGGCACGGACATGGACGACGGACACCGACAGGCACCGATGCGCAGCCCCGAGGGCCGCGATGCGGAGCGGCCCTCGACGATGCAGCGACACCAGCACGAGCAGTCGCAGTTCCGGAGCCGCCCGGGCGGGGCGCCCTCCGCGCAGTACCGCGCCGAGGGATTCGAGTTCTTCCGCGACGCCATCCACCGCACCTACAAGTGATCCAGCCCCGCCCCGGTCCCGACACCACCGAGCCGGATCCTGAGCAGCGCGTGCTCACCGGCGCTGAGATCGTCTTCGAGTGCCTCCTCGCTGAGGGGGTGAGCACGATCTTCGGGTACCCGGGCGGTGCCAACCTGCCTCTCTACCAGCACCTGCCCTCGTACCCGCAGCTGCACCATGTGCTCGTCCGTCACGAGCAGGGTGGCGCCCACGCCGCCGATGGCTACGCGCGCAGCCGCCGCGGCGCCGTCGGCGTCGTCTTCGCCACCAGCGGACCGGGCGCGCTGAACATGGTCACCGGCCTGGCCACCGCGTACGCAGACTCGGTGCCGGTCATCGCCATCACCGGCCAGGTGGCGATCACCGCGGTGGGCACCGACGCGTTCCAGGAGTCGGACGTGATCGGCTCGACCATGTCGGTGACCAAGCACAGCTACCTGGTCACCCGTGTCGAGGACATCGCCCCGACGATCCACGAGGCATTCCATGTGGCCCGCTCCGGACGGCCGGGCCCGGTGCTGATCGACATCCCCAAGGACCTGCAGCAGGCATCGACGGGCTACAGCCCCGCCACCGAGCCGGTGCGGCTGCGCTCCTTCCAGCAGGCGCCCCAGCCCGACGGCAAGAAGCTGCGCCGCATCGCCCAGCTGATCGCCGAGGCCAAGCGCCCGGTGATGCTGATCGGCCGGGGCGTGGTCATCTCCGGGGCCGAGGAGCGGGTCATCGAGCTTGCCCACCGGGCTCACATCCCCACCGGTTGGACGCTGCTCGGCACCGGGGCGTTCCCGGTGCGCGATCCGCTGGCGCTGCAGATGGTGGGCTTCATGGGTGCGGGCTTCACCAACCGAGCGGTGTGCGACGCCGACCTGCTCATCCTCATCGGCATGCGCTGCGACGACCGCGTCACCACCCGGCTGGACTCGTTCGCGCCCCGCGTCGAGCACATCGTCCACATCGACATCGACCCGGCCGAGATCGGCAAGAACGTCGTCCCTCACGTGTCGCTGGTTGCCGACGCCGCCACCGCGCTCGACGCGCTGCTGCCGCTGGTCGAGCCCAAGCGCGAGCACCAGTGGCTGACCACCATCGACCAGTGGAAGGAAGAGCACCCGATCCGCTTCGTGCGTCGCGACGGTCTGCTGCAGCCGCAGGAGGTGCTCACCGAGATGTACGCGCGCTGCCACGACGAGGCCATCGTGCTCGCCGACGTCGGCCTCAACCAGATCTGGGCGGCGCTCTGGTTCGACTACGCCAAGCCGGGGCGCTTCCTCAACTCCGGGGGCACCGGCACGATGGGCTACGCGTTCCCGGCGTCGATGGGGGCCAAGCTCTCCAACCCCGACACCACGGTCTTCTGCGTCAGTGGCGAGGGCGGCTTCGTCATGAACATGCAGGAGATGGCCACCATGGTCGAGCAGAACATCGACGTCAACATCCTCATCCTCAACAACGCCTCGCTGGGCATGGTGCGCCAGTTCCAGGACGACTTCTACGGCGGGGTGCGCTCCGCGGTCGACCTCACCTTCACGCCTGACTTCGTCAAGCTCGGCGAGGCCTTCGGCATGAAGGCGATGACCACCGACAGTGCGGTCGACGTGGGCCCGATGCTGGACGAGGCACTGGCCCACCGCGGCCCGGTGCTGATGAACTTCGACATCGACCGCGACGCCAATGTCTACCCGATCGTGCCCCTGGGCAAGGGCATGCTCGACTTTGTCGAGGCGTCATGAGCCAGAGCCGCCTCCTCTCCGTCCTCGTCGAGAACAAGCCGGGCGTGCTCAACCGCGTGGCCTCGATGGTGCGCCGGCGCGGCTTCAACATCGATTCGCTGTCGGTGGGGCCCACCGACGACCCGTCGGTGTCGCGCATGACCATCACCGTCCACGTCGGCCGCCAGCAGGCCGAGCAGGCCACCAAGCAGCTGGCCAAGCTCATCGACGTCATCAGCATCGACGATGTCACCGGGCAGCGCGTGGTCGCCCATGAGCTGCTGCTCATCCGCATGCACGCGCCGACCAGCAGGCGTCGCGACGTGCTCGACATCGTCGACATCTTCCGCGGCCGGGTCGTCGACATCGCGATGGAGTCGGTGATCGTCGAGGTCACCGGCTCGACCGAGAAGGTCGACAACTTCATCGAGCTGATGCGGCCGTTCGGCATCAAGGAGGTGGCCCGCAGCGGAGCCGTCGCACTGGTGCGCGGTGACGACGCCCGCCTGCGGCTGGTCGACTTCGAGGTGCCCCGCGCCGACACCGACCCGAACGACACCGCCGGCGACGACGCCGGGCCCGTCGACACGACGGGCAATGTCTAGCGCTCACGAGGACACAGAGATGACCGCACGCATGTACTACGAGGCCGATGTCGACCAGGGCGCGCTGACCGGTGCGCGCATCGCCGTGCTCGGCTACGGGTCGCAGGGGCACGCGCACGCGCAGAACCTCCGCGACGCCGGACACGATGTGCGCGTCGGCCTGCAGCAGACCTCACGCAGCCGCGCCACCGCGGAGGCGGACGGCCTGCGCGTGCTCACCCCGGCCGACGCGGTGGCCGAGGCCAACGTGGTCATGGTGCTCGTGCCCGACACCGCGCAGAAGGCGCTGTACGACCTCGAGATCCGCGACAACCTCGAGGCGGACGACCTGCTCCTGTTCGCGCACGGCTTCACCATCCGCTTCGGTCAGATCGTGCCCCCGGCAGGCGTCGACGTCGCCATGGTGGCGCCCAAGGGACCCGGGCACCTGGTGCGGCGAACCTTCAGCGACGGTCAGGGCGTGCCCTGCCTCATCGCGGTCGAGCAGGACGCCACCGGGAACGCGTGGCAGCGCACCCTCGCCTACGCCAGTGGCATCGGCGGGACGCGGGCCGGCTGCCTGCGCACCACCTTCGCCGAGGAGACCGAGACCGACCTGTTCGGCGAGCAGGCGGTGTTGTGCGGGGGCATCTCCAGCCTGGTCAAGGCGGGATACGAGACCCTGGTGGACGCCGGCTACCAGCCTGAGCTCGCCTACTTCGAGGTGATGCACGAGCTGAAGCTGATCGTCGACCTCATGTACCAGGGCGGGCTCTCGTACATGCGCTACTCGGTGAGCGACACCGCGGAGTTCGGTGACTACGTCAGCGGTCCCAGGGTGGTCGACGCGCGGACCCGCGCCACCATGCGCAGCATCCTCGGCGACATCCAGGACGGCACCTTCGCCAAGCGTTGGATCGCCGAGAACGAGAACGGGCGGCGCGATTTCCTCGAGTACCGCGACGAGGACCACCGCCACCCGGTGGAGACGGTCGGCGCCGCGTTGCGCGCCAAGATGACCTGGCTCGACGCCAAGACTGCGCCCGGGATGACGGCGGCGGCCGCGTCGAACGGCTCCGGGGAGACACCGGTGTGAGCGAGGGCAACGGCCACGTCGCCAGCCTCGGCAACCCGCTCTTCGCGGCAGCGGCGCCGGCCGAGCCGCAGCGGCTCACCATCCTCGACACCACCCTGCGCGACGGCGAGCAGTCGCCGGGGGTGGCGCTGTCGGCCGACGACAAGCTGGCCATCGCCCGCCAGCTGGCTCGCCTGCGCGTCGACGTCATCGAGGCGGGCTTCCCGTTCTCCTCACCCGGGGACTTCGCCGCCGTCAAGGCGATCGCCGAGCAGGTCCAGGGCCCGATCATCGCCGGGCTGAGCCGCTGCTTCGAGGGTGATGTCAGGCAGTGCGCCAAGGCGCTCGAGCCCGCCGTGAACGCGCGCATCCACGTCTTCATCGGCACCTCGCCGACACATCGAGACTCGCAGCTGCGCATGACCCAGCAGGAGGTGTACGACCACGCGGTGTCGATGACCGAGCTCGCCAAGAGCTTCCGAGAGGACGTCGAGTTCTCTCCCATGGATGCCAGCCGCACCGAGCCCGAGTACCTCGCGGATGTCGTCGCGGGCTGCATCGAGGCCGGTGCCACCACCATCAACCTGCCCGACACCGTGGGCTATGCCACCCCGGACGAGTGGCGGGGCCTGATCGAGTGGCTGCACACGCGGGTTCCCGGCCTCGCGGGAGTCACGCTCTCCGTGCACTGTCACAACGACCTGGGGCTCGCTGTCGCCAACTCGCTGGCCTCGGTTCGGGCCGGGGCGCGCCAGGTGGAGACGTGCGTCAACGGCATCGGCGAGCGTGCCGGCAACGCAGCTCTCGAGGAGGTCGCCATGGCCACGCGGCTGCATCCCGAGGTCTTCGGGGTCAGCACGCAGCTCGACCACACCCAGCTCTACCGCACCTCGAGGTTGGTGTCGCAACTCACCGGCATGCTCGTCCAGCCCAACAAGGCGGTGGTCGGCGCCAACGCGTTCGCGCACCACTCGGGCATCCACCAGGACGGGGTGCTCAAGAATCCGCGCACCTTCGAGATCATGGACGCGGCCGAGGTGGGCGCCGGCAGCACGCTGGTGCTCGGCAAGCTGTCGGGGCGGCACGCGCTGCGCAACCGCCTGGAGCAGCTCGGCTACGTCCTCGACGACGAGGAGCTGAAGCGCGCGTTCGTGCGCTTCAAGGAGCTGGCCGACCGCAAGCGGGACGTGACCGACCGCGACCTCGAGGCGGTCGTGGCCGACGAGCTGCGCAGCGGCGAGGAGCGGTACCACCTCGAGCATCTCCAGGTGAGCTGCGGCACCCAGCTGCGTCCCACCGCAACGGTGCGGATGCTCCTCCCCGACGGACTCTCCCATGAGGCGGCGGCGATCGGCGACGGACCGGTCGACGCCGCCTACCGGGCGATCAACTCGCTGTGCCAGGTCGAGGGTGAGCTCGAGGAGTTCGCCGTGCAGGCTGTGACGGCGGGCATCGACGCCATCGGCGAGGTCAGCGTGCGACTGCGCCGTGACGGCGTGCGCGCGGCGGGGCACGGCGCCGACACCGACATCATCGTGGCCGCCGCCAAGGCATACGTGCATGCCATCAACCGCATGGCCGAGGGTGTCACCAGCGGCCAGCGGCCCACGCCCGAGACCGTCGGGTCGGGGGCGACCGGCGGCCGATGACGGCCCGCACACTCGTCGACAAGGTCTGGGACGCGCACACCGTCGTCGATGACGCCGGTGGGCCGTCGCTGCTCTACATCGACCTGCACCTGGTGCACGAGGTCACCTCGCCACAGGCATTCGAGGGCCTGCGGATGGCCGGCCGCACGGTGCGGCGTCCCGACCTGACGGTGGCGACCATGGACCACAACGTGCCCACGATCGACCAGCTGGCGCCGATCAAAGACCAGGTCAGCGCTGCGCAGGTGGAGGCGCTGCGCCGCAACTGCGCCGACTTCGGCATAGCGTGCTACGGAGTCGGTCACCGCTGGCAGGGCATCGTGCACGTCATCGGGCCCGAGCTCGGTCTCACGCTCCCGGGCACGACGATCGTCTGCGGCGACAGCCACACCGCCACGCACGGCGCCTTCGGTGCACTGGCCTTCGGCATCGGCACCACCGACGTCGAGCACGTGCTGGCGACGCAGACGCTGAGGGCGGCGCGGCCGCGTTCCATGGAGGTGCGCATCGACGGCGAGCTGCCGCCCTGGGTGACCGCCAAGGACGTTGCTCTCGGCGTGGTCCGCACCATCGGCACCGCGGGCGCACGCGGGCACGTCGTCGAGTACACGGGATCGGTGGTCCGCCGCATGTCGATGGAGCAGCGGATGACGCTGTGCAACCTCACCATCGAGGGCGGCGGTCGCGCCGGGATGATCGCCCCCGACGACACCACCCTGGCGTACCTCGCCGGGCGACCCTTCGCACCCCGAGGCGAGGCCTGGGAGTAGGCGGTCCAGGCCTGGAGCACGCTGGGCAGCGACCGCGGCGCGACCTACGACGGCGAGGTGGCCATCGACGCGGCGGCGCTGGCCCCGACGGTGACCTGGGGGACGACGCCGGCGCAATCGGTGGCGGTCACCGACAGCGTCCCCGACCCGGACAGCTTCGCCGACGCGGCGCAGCGCGAATCCGCCGCCCGCGCCCTGGAGTACATGGGGCTGACCCCCGGGACGCCGATGCAGGAGGTGGCGATCGACACGGTGTTCATCGGCTCCTGCACCAACGCGCGGATCGAGGACCTGCGCAGCGCGGCGTCGGTGATGGACGGGCATCGCGTGGCCGCCGGCGTGCGTGTGCTGGTCGTGCCCGGTTCCCAGCTGGTGAAGCGGCAGGCCGAGCGCGAGGGGCTCGACGGCATCTTCCGCGCCGCCGGCGCCGAATGGCGCGATGCCGGGTGCTCGATGTGCCTGGGCATGAACCCCGACATCCTCAAGCCGGGGGAGAGGTGTGCCAGCACCAGCAACCGCAACTTCGAGGGCCGCCAGGGACGCGGCGGGCGAACCCACCTGGTGTCGCCGCCGATGGCCGCGGCCGCCGCCATCGAGGGACGCATCACCGACGTGCGTCGATTCGCCGCGCGCGTCGCCGAGGTGGCGTCATGAGGCCGTTCCGTTGCGAGCACGGCACGCTGGTGCCGCTGGACCGGTCCGACGTCGACACCGACCAGATCATCCCCAAGCAGTTCCTCAAGCGCATCGAGCGCTCCGGCTACGGGGCGTTCCTGTTCCACGAGTGGCGCTACGACGAGAGCGGCGCCGAACGGCCGTCGTTCGTGCTCAACGACGCCACCTACCGCGCGGGCACCGTGCTGCTCGCCGGCCGCAACTTCGGCTGCGGATCCTCGCGCGAGCACGCGGTGTGGGCCCTGCAGGACCACGGGTTCCGCGCGGTCATCGCACCGTCGTTCGCCGACATCTTCCACGGCAACGCGCTCAGCTGCGGGTTGCTGCCGGTCACCCTCGCCGAGCACGAGGTGCGCGCGCTGCTCGACCTCGCCACCGAGGAGCCCGGCGTCGAATGCATCGTCGACCTCGAGGAGGGCACGGTCAGCGCCGGCGACCTGACCTTCAGCTTCCGGCTCGAGCCCACCCAGCGGCGCCTGCTGCTCGACGGGCTCGACGACATCACCCTCACGCTGCACAACCTCGACGAGATCTCGGCGTTCGAGGCGACGCGCCCGGCGTGGATGCCCGACGTCGCGCGCGTGGAGCAACCGGCGTGACCGTGCACGTCGTCGCGCTGCCCGGCGACGGCGTCGGTGTCGAGGTCACCGCCCAGGCGGTCGGCGTGCTGCGCGCGGTGGCGGACGCGGCGGGCGTCGACGTGGGGGTCGCCGAGCATCTCGTCGGCGGGCGGGCGATCGACGAGCTGGGGACGCCGCTGCCGGACGAGACGCTGCGTGCCTGCCAGGCCGCCGACGCCGTCCTGCTCGGCGCGGTGGGCGGACCGCGTTGGGACCACCTCAGCGGCGCGCAGCGCTGCGAGGCCGGCCTGCTCGGGCTGCGCGCCGGGCTTGGCGTCTTCGCCAACCTCCGCCCGGTGCGCGCTCACCCGCGGCTGGCCGACCTCACCCCGTTGCGTGCCGAGGTGGTGCGTGGGGTCGACCTGGTCGTGGTGCGTGAGCTGATCGGCGGTGCGTACTTCGGGCAGCCGAAGCGCCGCGAACCCGACTCCGCGGTCGACAGCATCGTGTACTCGCGCGCTGAGGTGGAGCGCGTCGCCCGCGTCGCCTTTGCCCTGGCGGCGCAGCGCCGCGGCAGGCTCACGTCCGTCGACAAGGCCAACGTCCTGGCCACCAGCGAGCTGTGGCGAGACGTCGTCGCCGGCCTCGCCCACGAGTACCCGGCGGTGACGCTCGAGCACGCCCTGGTCGACTCGTTCGCGATGCGGCTGGTGCAACGCCCTGGCGACATCGACGTGGTCGTCACCGAGAACCTCTTCGGCGACATCCTCAGCGACGAGGCGGCGGTCCTGGCGGGGTCGCTCGGCCTGCTGCCCTCCGCCAGCCTCGGCGTGTCGGGTCGCGGGCTGTTCGAGCCCGTCCACGGCAGCGCCCCGGAGATCGCCGGCATGGACAGGGCCAATCCCTACGGCGCGATCCTCAGCGTCGCGCTGATGCTGCGCCTCTCGCTGGGGCGGCCCGACCTCGCCGGGGCGCTCGAGGCCGCGGTTGACGCCTGCATCGACGACGGTGTGCTCACCGCCGACCTTGGCGGCACGGCCTCCACCTCGGCGGCGGGCGCGGCGGTGGTGGCGGCGCTGCCCGCGCAGCTGCGCAGCGCCGCGGGGGTGGTGAGCTGATGACGCTCGAGATCTACGACACCACCCTGCGCGACGGCGCCCAGGGCGTCGGCATCAACTTCTCGGTGTCCGACAAGATGCGGATCGCCGAGCACCTCGACCGCATCGGGGTCAGCGTCATCGAGGGCGGCTGGCCCGGTGCCAACCAGACCGACACCGAGTTCTTCGCCAGCGTGCGAGGTGTCAGGTTCGAGCACGCCCGGCTGGCGGCGTTCGGGGCGACCCGCCGCCCGGGCGTGGGCCCGCAGGACGACCTCCAGCTGCGTGCGCTGCTCGACTCGGCGGCGCCGATCGTCACCCTGGTCGGCAAGACCTGGGACCGCCAGGTGCAGGACGTGCTGCGCACGTCTCTCGACGAGAACCTGCTGATGATCGAGGAGTCGGTGGCCTGGCTGGTGGCAGCGGATCGCGAGGTGTGCTTCGACGCCGAGCACTTCTTCGACGGCCACCGGTCCGACGCCGACTATGCGATCCGCTGCCTGGAGGCGGCGCTGCGGGCGGGAGCCAGTCGCGTTGCGCTCTGCGACACCAACGGAGGCGCCCTGCCCGACGCCATCGGCTCGGTCACGGCGCTGGCCACGGCCGCGTTCGGTGAGGTCGTCGGCATCCACTGTCATGACGACACCGGCTGCGCCGTGGCCAACACGCTGGCGGCGGTGCGCGCCGGCGCCGTGCAGGTGCAGGGCTGCATCAACGGCTATGGCGAGCGTACCGGCAACGCCAACCTCTGCACGCTCATCCCCGCGCTGCAGCTGAAGATGGGGCATCGGGTGGTGGAGGATGAGCAGCTGCGTCACCTGTTCTCCGTGGCCCGCGATGTCGCCGAGATCGCCAACCTGCAGCCGCCGATCAACGCACCGTACATCGGGACAGCGGCGTTCACGCACAAGGGCGGTCAGCACGTCAACGCCATGCGCAAGGCGTCGTACGCCTACCAGCACATCGATCCGAGCGCGGTCGGCAACCACACGCGCAGCGTGGTCAGCTCGCAGTCGGGCGGCGCCAACATCCTCGACCGCGCCGAGGAGCTGGGTATCGACCTCGGCGACGACCACGCGCTGGTGCGCCGGGTGACCGCGCGTGTCAAGGAGCTGGAGCACCAGGGATACGCCTTCGAGGGGGCCGACGGGTCGTTCGAGCTGCTCGTCCAGCGAGCCCGTGGCCGGCAGGCGCCGTTCGCGCTCATCGACTACATCGCGCTCGTCGAGCAGCGCGAGGGACGCGACACGGTGTGCGAGGCGACGGTCAAGCTGCGCGTCGGCGGCATGATCGTGCACACCGTCGCCGATGGCAACGGACCGGTCAACGCCATCGACGCCGCGATTCGCAAGGCGCTGTCACCGTCCTTCCCGCAGACGGCCACCACCCAGCTGTTCGACTACAAGGTGCGCGTGCTCGACGGCCACGACGGCACCGCGGCGGTGGTGCGCGTCCTCATCGAGTCCGGTGACCACAGCCGGCGCTGGTCCACGGTGGGATGCAGCACCAACATCATCGATGCGTCGTGGGCGGCGCTCGCCGACGCGTTCGAGTACGGCATCCTGCTGGCCGAGCGAACCCAGGAGGAGACGGCCGCCAGCGCCTGAACCGCACCGGCGGCCGGGGCCTCAGTGGATCCGCGCCTGGATCGCCTCCGCCACCTGCTGGAACTCGTCGGCCTGGCTCTGGGCGATGGCGAACGCGTTGGGCAGGTCGGGGGCGTTGGTGCGCCGGAACCGGCCGCCCCACGACCACGCATCGAGCCCGGGCATCCCGGCGGCGCTGATCTCGAACATCCCGGTGCCCACGCCGAGGATGACGTCGGCTCCGAGGATGTTGGCGTAGTCGAGGCTGCTGACCATCGCCCGCAGTGGGGCGCCGGCGCCCGAGCCTGTGCCGCGCTTGACGATGAACACGTGCTGGTCGGTGAGCGCCACCACCTGGTCCTCCAGGCCTCTCGCCCAGAGGTCGACAACCTCGCCGGCCCCCAGCGCCTGGCGCACGAGCTTGGCGGCCTTCCGGTCCACCTCGTCGAGGTTGTCGATTGTCGCGCCGATCACGATCGCAGGCGGCTCATGGCGTTGGCGTCGGGCCCGGCGTGGCCGGACTGGGGCAGCCGGCGAGGACGGTGGTCAGCGGCCGCGCCCCGGTCGGCGCGGTGAACTGGGCGCCACCGTTCCAGTTGGTGAATTCGACGGACTGTGCCTGGCCGCTGCTGATGCCGCTGAGACGGAGGAGATAGGGAGGACCCGCGGTGGCGACGAACACCGAGGCGCCCGAATCGCTCTTGATGGCGATCACGGGTGTGCCATCGGCGGTGCCGGTCGCTCCCTTGGTGAGCACGCCCGGGGAGGTGCCCAGGGCGTTGGCGAACGATGCGAGGTCGCCCAGCTGACCCGCGTCGGCCGTGAGCCTGGCAGCGCCGGTCGGCGACGGGCTGCTGGCCCCGGAGGTGGCCGGGTCGAGCGTGAGCCAGGCGCCGCCGACGCAGGCGCCGATCGCGGGAGACGAGGCGGCGGCCCACACCGCGGCGGGGGCTTTGATGAAGATGCGGGCCTTGGTGGCCACGCCACCGGGATCGGCGAGGTAGACGATGTTGAAGACCTTGCCACCCTGGTCGGCGGTGCCGGTGAAGTTGCCCTTGCCGACGTCGGCGTCGAAGAAGATCCCGGCGAGCGGACCCTTGAGGTGGACGCTGGTGGCCTTTGCCATCGCCGCGATGCTGTCTGCGAAGATGCTTCCCGCATCCTTGGCGGCTTCGGCGTTGGGCGTGCCGCTGACGATGCCCGGGCCGATCGTGGTGCCGCTGCTGCAGCTCGCGCAGGCGAGCAGGGCCGCCGAACCAGCCGTCAGCGCGAGTACTCGGTGAGCACGAAGACGCATCACGTCCCTTTTCTATCGCTCGTGGGCCGGCGCCGGCCGCCGGTGCGGTTTCTCATCGGGCATGCACGATAGACCAGACGACGGACCCGACCGTCCTCCGCGTGGCCGATGAGTTTGCGGCAGCGCCTCAGTCAAAGGAGCAGACTGGGTACGAAAAGCCCAAGACATAACGTGAGGGACACGGCATGAGCGAGACAGCGGTGGCGACCACCAACCGGCCGGTGTGGATGGACCTGGGCACCAGGAACATGGAGGCGTCGAAGCGCTTCTACAGCGAGCTCTTCGGTTGGACGACCGTCGAGGATGCCGATCCCGACCTCGGCGGCTACACGGTGTACCAGCTCGACGGCAAGGCCGTCGGTGGGGTCATGAACCTTGGCGACAACCCCGCGCCGAACTCGTGGCTGCCGTACATCGGCGTGACCGACGTCCGCGCCACGGTCGAGGCGGTGAAGGCCGCCGGCGGTGAGGCGATCCTCGAGCCGATGGACGTGAAGACCCACGGGTCGGTGGCCGTGGTCAGGGACGCGGCGGGTGCGGCGACCGGGCTGTGGCAGGCAGGCGACAACGCCGGGTGGGAGGTGTACGGCCAGGCGCGCGCGGTGTGCTGGACCGAGCTGCACACCGACGAGACCGATGCCGCCAAACGCTTCTACACCGAGGTCTTCGGCTGGACTGCGAAGACCCAGCCCTCCCCCGGTGGCGAGTACACGACGTTCTCTCGCGACGGCAGCGAGGACTTCGCCGGGATGGCCGGCCTCATGGGGGCGCCGGCGCCGCACTGGCTGATCTACATCGCCGTCGACGACTGCGACGCGACGGTGGCCAGCGCCAGGGAGCTCGGTGCGACGGTTCTCGCCGGGCCCGAGGACATTCCCGAGGTCGGCAGGTTCGCGGTGCTGCGGGACTCTGAACAGGCCGCCTTCGCGGTGCTGCAGCCGTTGCCCCGGCAGGGCTGACCCACCGGCCGCCCGTACGCGCTGCCGCCGTGGCGGCGCGTGCGGGCCGGCTCGGCCAGGGAGTGTCAACCTGATGCGAGCCATGGTCCTGGCGTCGCCCCGGACGCCTCTGGAGCCGCGGGAAGTTCCGGCGCCCGTGGCCGGCCCGGGGCAGGTGCTCATCGACGTCAGCGTCTGCGGTGTCTGTCGCACCGACCTGCACGTTGTCGACGGCGAGCTCACCGAACCGAAGCTGCCACTCATCCCGGGCCACCAGGTGATCGGCCGCGCGCTGGCGCTCGGACCCGGCGTCGAAGGGCTCAGCGTCGGTGACCGCGTCGGCGTGCCCTGGCTGGGGTGGACGTGCGGTAGGTGCCGGTACTGCCTGTCCGGGCGTGAGAACCTGTGCGAGTCGGCCCTGTTCACGGGGTACAACCTCGACGGTGGCTATGCGGAGCAGTGCGTCGCCGACCATCGCTACTGCTTTGCCATCCCCGCGGGGTACCCGGACGTGCAGGCCGCGCCGCTGCTGTGCGCGGGCCTGATCGGCTACCGCTCACTCCGCGCCGCAGGCGACGCTGAACGGGTCGGCCTGTACGGCTTCGGTGGGGCGGCTCACATCGTCATCCAGGTGGCCCGTCACGAAGGCCGGCGGATCTTCGCCTTCACCAGGGACGGCGACGTCGCCGGCCAGCGGTTTGCGATGGAGCTCGGCGCGGAATGGGCGGGCGATGCGAGCCATCCCGGACCCGATGAGCTTGACGCCGCGATCATCTTCGCCCCGGTGGGCGAGCTGGTGCCCGCCGCGCTGCGGGCAACCGCCCGGGGCGGCACCGTGGTGTGCGCCGGCATCCACATGAGCGACATACCGTCGTTTCCCTACTCGATCCTCTGGGAGGAGCGAACGCTGCGTTCGGTCGCCAACCTGACCCGACGTGACGGCGAGGAGTTCCTGCAGCTCGCCCCGCGCATCCCGGTGCGCACGCAGACGGAAACCCACCCGCTCGACCAGGCGAACCTGGCGCTCGACCGCCTGCGCGGTGGCGACGTTCGCGGCGCCGCCGTCCTGCTTGTCCATCCGCAATGAGATGCCCGGGGGCGCGCGTGCCAGGCTACGTTGCGCGACTCATGGCTCCTCGAGTGGGCCCGGCAGCGCCTTCTCGGCCTCGACGATCAACTGCGCCTCCTTGCGCCTGAGGACGAGGATGCCCGCGACGATCACAGCGACGGCAAGGGCGGCGAGCCCCAGGTCCACCGGCGCGCTGAGCTTGGTGAGGCGGTCGCCGGCCAGGTATGCGCCGACACCGTAGCCCGTGGCCCAGATGATGCCGCCGGAGGCGTTGAAGACGAGGAAGCGCGGCCACGCCATCCGTGCTGTGCCTGCCAGAAACGCGGCGTAGGTGCGCAGCACCGACACGAAGCGTCCGAAGAAGACGACCTTGCCGCCGTGCCGCATGAACAGGTAGCGCGCCAGCTTCACCCTGCCGGCGTCCAGCCGGATGTAGTGGCCGTAGCGGATCAGCAGGCGATATCCACCCCAGTGGCCGATGCCGAACCCGATGTTGTCCCCGACGATGGCTCCGGCGGCTGCGGCGATGACGATGCCGGCGATGTTCAGCTGATGAGTCGCGCCCGCGTACAGCGCGGCTGCGATGAGCATGGTCTCGCCCGGGAACGGAATACCGAGGCTCTCGATTCCCACGAACCCAAAGACGGCGGCGTAGCCGAACTGACCGAGAAAGCGGTCGACGAAGCTGGTGGCGAGAAGCATGAGCTCGAAAAAGTGTGGAAGGGCTGGGATCCGAACCAGCGGTGGATGGTACCCACCCACTCCTGCGCGGCGCAGAGAAGTGGCTCAGCCCAGAGCGGCGATCAACCCGCCCCGGCGTCCGCCGGGGAACGCGGCTGGTTGCACGCCGAGATCGGCCATCGCACAGCGGTAGGTCAGGTAGTGGCGATTGGCGTCGCCATGGCGGCCGGCGCCAGCCAGCGCCGCGACCAATCCAAGACCGGCCTGCTCGTCGTAGGGGTCGAGCTCGAGGATGCGCAGAAAATAGGGGGCTGCTCCGTCGGGTTGCGTGCCCGATGCTGCGTGGGTGGCCAGCGCGCGTGCACCGGCGACGTATGCGGCTCGGGCTTCCTCACGGGCGGGGATCGCCCAATCGTCGTACGGATTCTCTTCGAGGAAGCTGCCCGTGTACGCGGCGGTGGCGCCCTCGATGATCGGCAACCCGCGATCGATCTCGCCCCGACGCAGCAGCCGCAGGCCATCGGCCGCTGCCGCCAGGAAACGCTCGAGGTCGACCTCGAGGGCATCCAGGCTGATCGCGACTGAGTCGCTGTCGGCACGGACGAACCGGTTGGGCGGAGAACGGCGCCCGGGGTCGAGCACGTTCCTGATCGTGGACAGAGCCACGGACAGCCGGTTGGCGACTCGCGTCGGCTCCTCACCCGGCCACAGCGTCTCCATCAAGCAGGGACGCGGTGCAGGGCGGCCGCGGCGCGCCACCAGCAGCTTGAGCAGCTCGCGGGCCTTCTTCGACTGCCACTCGGAGGTGCACACCACCTCCCCGTCGCGAACGACCGAGAACCAACCGAGCGACTGGATGCGGATCGTCACCAACCGAACCCGTATGGCGTGACCCTGGCGATCCTGTCGACCGGCATCGCGGCCCGCTGGTTCACCTCTCTCACGACCGCCTCACTGCCGGCGCTGATCACAGAGATCACCACCTGGTCAACGGGCATGAGGAAGGAACCAACGTGGTGCACCTCGTTCCCCTCGGCGGTCATCGCGCGCGCCGAGAGGTCAAGTCGCGGGAGCGCTGAACCGAGGATCTCCTCGTCAACGCCGGGCCAGTAGCGCTCCACCAGGAACGCCGTCCTGCCGACCGCGGTCGCAGCCGTCTGAGTCATCGCGGCCACGCTAGGTGCTGAGCCGCCGCCGATGAAAGAGGAGGTCTCCGCGATCTGTGTGGTGCGGTGCCCCGGCCAGCGAGGGCGCCGGTGCGGCTATCGGCGACGCCGACTCCGGTACGCTCCAGTCCGATACCGCAGTGCTCCTCAGTGGCTGACGTGCAACAAGAAGTCATCGGGCGGGACCCAGAGCTCGCGGCCGTGGACCGACTGCTGACTCGCGCGGCCGGCGGCAGCGGCCTGGCGGCGCTGACGCTGCAGGGTGAGCCCGGCATCGGCAAGACGACGGTGTGGGAAGCAGCCCGAATCGAAGGTGCGGCCCGCGGCTTCCGAGTGCTCTCGGCCCGGCCGACACGGTCGGAGTCCGGCCTTCCGCTCGGAGCCTTCGGGGATCTCTTCTCCGACGCCTTTGCGAACGCGGGCGGCGGCCTGCCGGCACCGCAGCGTGACGCCCTCGAGGTTGCGCTGTTGCTCGCCGAGCCCGCCGGAGGGGCGCACGGTCACCGTGCCCTGTCAGTGGCGACGGTGACGCTGCTGCGCGCTCTCACCGACGGGGAACACCCGGTGTTGCTTGCCATCGACGATGTCCAGTGGCTCGACGAGAGCTCGGCGGCTGTGCTTTCGTATGCCCTTCGACGCGTGCACGACCGCCCGATCGGCGTCGTCATCTCGCTGCGAGGGTCGGGATCATCGGTGAGCCCGCTTGATTTCGATGTCACTGCGCAGCGGGAGTGGTCCGAGCACCGTACGCTCGGTCCCCTGTCCCTCGGTGCGCTTCACCGGATGCTGGAGGCCAGAGTCGGAGAGTCGTTTCCGCGGCTGGCGCTCGTCAAGATCGAAGCCGCGTCGGGGGGCAACGCCTTCTATGCACTGGAGATCGCGCGAGCGCTGATCAGGTCGGCGATGCCGGTGAGTGCGGGAGGGCCTCTGCCGATTCCCGCGACGCTGACCGCGCTGACCAGCGCACGCATCGACGCCCTTCCCCCGCGGACGCGGGACGCTCTTGTGGTGGCTGCTGTCGCCTTCGAGCCGTCGCTCGATGTGCTGGCCCGTGTGGCGGGTGCTGAGTTGGAGGACGACCTCGAACCGGCGATGCACGACGGTGTCATCTCCGTCGACGGTGGGTCGGTGCGCTTCAGTCACCCTCTGCTGGCCGCCGCCGTGCTCAGCCGCGAAGGATCCGCGAGGATTCACGAGATTCACTCGAGGCTGGCCGCGGCCGGCTGCTCGGACGAGGCGCGCGCCCGCCACCTCGGGCTGGCTGCGCAGGGGCCGAGCGCACTCGCTGCCGAGGCCCTCGAAGCGGCCGCGGAGCGAGCCCGCCAGCGCGGCGCTCCGGTGACGGCTGCCGAGATGCTGGAGCAAGCCCGTGACCTGACCCCGGCCACCAACACGGAGGGGGCCGTGCACCGTGCCTTCGAAGCTGCACAGTGCTATGCGGAAGCTGGAGACAAGGGTCGGGCGTGGGATCTCTTGGAGCAGGCCATGGAAGCCCGGCCCACGGGCATCGCACGCGCACGAGTGCTTCAGCTGTTGGGCCAGGTTCGAGCGTGGTCGGCCAGCTTTCCCGAAGCGCTTGAATTCGCGCTCGAAGCCATCCAGGCGTCAGACAGCGATGTCGCCCTGCGAGCCGAGATCGAGCTCGACGCCGTGTTCTGTTACGTCAGCATGGGCGACTATGTGCGCGCGGAGGCGCATGCGCGCGCGGCGGTGGCGGATGGTGAGCAGGCTGGTTCCGATGGAGCGAAGGCCGAGTCGCTCGCGATTCTCACCATCATCGAGTTCTTCGGCGGCCAGGGTGTGGATGAGACGCGCCTGGCGCGTGCTCTTGCGCTCGAGGACCCGCTGCGTACGGGACCCGTGCAGATGCGCCCGCGTGTCATCCGTGCACTCCTGCTCCTGTTCACCGGCAGGCTCGACGAAGCCATCAAGGCGATGATCGAGCTGATCTCGGAGGCCGCGGAACGGGGACACGACACCGCGATTCCGATGGTGTCCTTCTACCTGGTGTGGGCGTGTGTCTGGCGCGGCGACCTTGCCGAGGCAGCTCGCGTCGCCGCACAGGCGAGGGACGTGGCAGGCCTGAACGACGATGCCTCGATGCGAGCGCTGTCGCTCACAACAAGCGCACTGGCCGCGGCTCACGCCGGCGGCGTCGACCGAGCGCGCGCCGAGGCGTCCGAAGCGCTGGCGTTGTTCGTGGGCCTCCAGTGGACATTGGGAGCCATCTGGCCGCTGTGGGCGCTGGGGTTCATCGAGCTCTCCGTGGGCAACGCGGCGCGAGTGGATGAGCTGCTCCGACCGCTCGCCGAGGCGATCACCCAGATGGGATTCGGTGAGCCGGTCCTCGGCGTCTTCCTGCCCGATGAGGTCGAGGCGCTGGTGGCACTCGGCGACCTCGACGGTGCCCTTCGGCTGGTCGACTGGCTCGAGCGGGGTGGCACGAGGGTGGACCGGCCGTGGGCGCTGGCTGTGGCCGCCCGCGGTCACGCTCTCATCGCTGCTGCGCAGGGCGACCTCGACTCGGCGGTCGGTGCGCTGGACCGGGCGATCGTCGAGCACGATCGTCTCGCCATGCCGCTCGAACTGGCTCGTACGCTGCTGGTGAAGGGGCAGGTGCACCGCCGTCGACGGGAAAAGCGACTGGCAGACCAGGCGTTGCGAGAGTCGCTGCGCCTGTTCGACCAAGCCGGCGCCGCGTTGTGGTCGGCGCGGGTGAGAACCGAGCTGGCGCGAATCGGGCTTCGTCCGCGGGCGCCCACCGACCTCACGGAGACCGAGGCGCGTGTGGCCGCGCTCGCAGCTGACGGGATGACCAACGCGCAGGTGGCCAAGGCTGCGTTCATCTCGCCCAAGACCGTCGACAACGTGCTGGCGCGCGTGTATCGCAAGCTGGGGATCAGCTCCCGCGCGCAACTCGGCGTGGTCCTTGCCGCGATCAATGACGACCACGGCGACGAGGGTGGGACTCCCATCCACGGGGGTTAGCTCACCGTCACCAGCTCGCGAAGGTCGACCAACTCGTCGGCCAGCACCTCGACGGGAACGGCGGCCTGACGCCCGATCAGCTCCTGACATGCACGCAGCTCGCTCTGATCCTCCAGCTCCGGGTCGCCACCCCGGTTCAGCCCCACGGCCGCTCGAAGGATGCCTCCGCCGATGTAGAAGCCCAGGAACTCCTGTTCCCGGATGCTCCCGCGGACCACGAATCGGTCCCAGCCGACCGCGTGGCCGACGTACTCGAGCTTGTGCTCGTACTGGTCGGACCAGAAGGTGTGGACGTAGCTGTAGGGGACATCGCTCCCCAGGATCGATCGTGCCACAGCCTGACCCATCTTCTCTGCGCTGTTGTAGTGCTCGACGCGAACCCGCCCGAACAGAGGGTGCAGGTGATTGGCGACGTCACCGGCGGCGTAGATGCCGTCGACAGTGGTGCGGCAGTGGCCGTCGACGAGGACACCGTTCTCGAGAGCGATCCCCGTGCCCTTCAGTGGCGTGAGGTTCGGCTCGATGCCCGCGCCGATGACCGCGAAGTCACACTCAACGCTTTCGCCGGCCTCGGTGACCGCGCGCTCCACGCTGTGCGACCCTTCGAACCGGACCGCGCGGTCGTTGGGCAGCAGCGCCACATCACGGGCGCGATGGATGCGCGCCATGGCTTCGCCAACCTCCGTCCCCAGCACAGCTTCGAGCGGCGCGCCTCCGTCGAAGATCGCAGTCACCGTCACCCCCATCTGTCGGAGCGACGCTGCAACCTCCGATCCGATGAACCCCATGCCGACGACAACGGCGCGGGTGCCTGGCTGTGCCGCCGCCTTGATGCCATCGCAATCGGCCACGGTGCGCAGCAGGTGCACGCCAGGAAGGTCGAGACCGGCGATCGGCGGACGTCGAGCACGTCCGCCGGTGCACAGAACCAGCCGGTCGTAGGGGAGGGGCTCACCGCCGGCGTGCCGAACCCTCTGGGAACCAGTCTCGATGTGCGACACCACCGCATCGCGATGGACCTCGATGTCGTTATCGGCGTACCAGTCGACCGGCCGCACATACCAGTCGCGCAGCGTCTCCTCCCCGCGCAGGTACGTCTTGGACAGCGGCGGTCGACCCAGCGGCGGGGTGGGCTCATCACCGAGGAGGGCGATCCGACCGCGATGTCCCTCCTCGCGCAGGGTGACCGCGACATTGGCACCCGCCAGCCCGGCCCCGATGATGACGACGCGTGCGGCATCCGCCTGCGGACTCATGGGCGCTCGTCAGGGTGCGATGGGGAACGGATTGTCGTTGGTCAATCCGCTGGGCTGGCCAGCCGGGAAGCGTCGCTGAAGCAGCGCGTTGAAGGGAGCGAAGGCGTCGGTCTTGCCGCTGAGGTTGGTGTAGACCTGCGCCAGGGTCGGAGCACCGGCGCCGACGATCGCCGTGAGGGTGTGGCCGAGCTGGTGGCGCAGGTAGTTGAGAAACAGGGTGGCGCACCCGATGGAGACGTAGTTCTGATCGGTCGGTTCGGTGGTGGTCACCCAATCGGGCCTGCTCGAGTCCAACCAGCTGGCGGCGGTGGCGAACCCGTTGAGCTGGGCGGGATACAGCTCTGTGGAGAGGACCCGTGAGAGCCCCTCACCGTGGCTGGCGCCACAATCCCAGCCGACGTTCTGCGCCGCCATCATCACCTCGTCGGCCTCGGCGACCATGAGCATGCGCACCAGGTCCGCGTTGGTGCCGTCGAAGGCGGCGAGGTGGAGCTCTGTTGCCGCACAGCTGGCGTGGTAGGCGCCGAACGTGCCGGTGACCACGAACAGCGTGAACGGCAGACCGCCCGGGGTCAGCCCGCCAAACCAGGCGCGCAGGCTTGCGTAGTCGGCCTCACACGTCGACAGGACGGCGTCGGCGAGGACGGGGCC
>DATBEL010000003.1:0-28966 GCA_036276135.1 Candidatus Dormiibacterota bacterium | reverse complement strand
TCGGCGGCGGCATGGGCATGGCCATGGTCGTCGAACGCCTCAACTAGATTCGACAGGGATGAGACGGGCGGCGCTGCGCGGGCTGACCTGCGCCGCAGCGGTCGTGGCGCTGGCCGGCTGCGGGCCCGCCGTGTCGCCGACCGTTGCCCCCACCCCGGCCATCTCCACCCCATCCGCGGCGACGACCACGCCGTCGCCGATCCCGGCGTCGCGATCGGACCTGAATGTCGTCTACCCCAGCGGCTGCTGAGGCGGCCGGTGACTCAGCCGCGGCGAGCCCCGGTGGCCACGGGCCGGCCCGGGTCGCTCACCCATTCGCTCCATGAGCCGGGGTACAGCGCGGCCGAGATGCCGGCGATCTCCAGCGCCAGCACCTCGTGCGCGGCGGTGACCCCCGACCCGCAGTAGGCGCCCACGGGCGCACCCCTCTGGACGCCGGCGGCCGCGAACCGGTCGCGCAGCGTGGTGACCGCGAGAAAGCGTCCGTCCGAGCCCAGGTTGTCGGTGGTCGGAGCGCTCCGTGCCCCGGGGATGTGGCCGGCGACCGGGTCCACCGGCTCGGCCTCGCCGCGGTAGCGCTCGGCGGCACGGGCGTCGAGCAGCACGGCCTCACGGGCCAGCTGCGCAGCGGAGGCGGCGTCGAGCACGGGCATGCCTCCGGGCACCGCGGTGAAGTCCCCCTCCTCGACCTGCGGCTGGTCGGTCGAAGACGCCGACCCGGCGGCGACCCACGCGGCGTAGCCGCCGTCAAGGACACGGACATCGGGGTGTCCGAAATAGCGGAGCAGCCACCAGGCCCGGGCCGCGCTGAGGCCGCCCCCGGCGTCGTAGACCACCACCGGCCGCCGGACGCTCACGCCGGCGCGGCGCATCGCCGCCTCGAAGTCCCCGGCCTCGGGCAGGGGGTGCCGGCCGCGGCCGTGACCGGGCGGGCCGGCCAGGTCGCGATCAAGGTCGACGAATCGCGCCCCCAGCAGGTGCCCGGCCAGGTAGTCGTCGAGGCCGGGTGGGCCCGCCAGGCTCCACCGGACGTCCAGCAGGAGCGGCGGCCCGGTGCCGCCCAGGGCCCTCTTCAGCTCCGCGACCGAGATCACCGGGCTCTCCACAGCATGCGCCTCCGAAACCGTTGCTCCACAAAGCTCGTTGTTTGATCGTCGCCGGGCGTACACCCGTACATCCGCGCGGCATCGAACCGGTGTACGCATGGTACGGTTGAAGTGATGATCTCCCGGCGCCCGATTGTCTTCGCCACCCTCGCCACGGGTGTTGTCATGGCGGGGTGCGGCCCGAGCACCGCCTCCAACCCGCTGGCGGTCGGTCGCGGCGCCGCCCTGATCGCGCCGACGCCACCCGATCTCACCATCAACCCGTCCGACCACGCCACCGGCGTCCCGCTCGACCTCCCGATCAAGGTGTCGAGCAGCAATGGCAGCCTGACCGGGGTGACGGTGACCCGCACCAACGGCGCGCCGACACCTGTGCGGGGGACACTGTCGAGCGACGGCAAGTCCTGGACGGCCACCGATGGGCTCGACCTCGCGGCGCGGTACAAGGTCATCGCAACCGCGACCGGCTTCGGCGGCACGCGCACGACCGCCCAGGCAACGTTCGCAACGATCACGTCGGTCGCGGGTCGCCTGCTCACCGATTCCACCCCCGGTGACGGCGCCACGGTCGGTGTCGGCGAGCCCATCGACCTGACCTTCAACACGCCCATCGCCCAGTCCCAGCAGCAGGAGATCGTCAAGCACCTCAGCGTCGTCTCCGTCCCGCCGCAACCCGGTGCGTGGCACTGGTTCTCGGCGACGGAGATCCATTACCGGCCCGAGGTGTACTGGCTCGCGGGCACCAAGGTGACGGTCACCGCCAACTTCCACGGCGTCAACGCCGGTAACGGCGTATGGGGCCTGGGCGGCTGGTCGAAGTCCTTCACCGTCGGCTCCAAGCACGTCTCGGTGCTCAGCGATGTGAGCCACACGATGTCGCTCTACCAGGACGACAAGCTCGTCGGGACGTGGCCGATCAGCATGGGCAAGGCTGGGTTCGCGACCCTCTCCGGCAACCTGATCGTTCTCTACAAGACGTACAAGGTCAAGATGAACTCGTGCCAGACGTTCGGTGGCGCCGCGTGCATACCAGGCAGCACCAACTTCTACGACGACTACGTGTACTACGACACCGCCATCTCCACCAACGGGTTCTTCATCCACTCCGCACCCTGGTCGGTGGCTGACCAGGGAGTTCGCGACGTCTCCCACGGCTGCGTCAACATCAGCCCGGCGCACGCCATCACCTTCTACAACTGGTCGCTGCCTGGAGACGTGGTGAGGATCGGCGCCACGGTCAACGTCGCCGACATCAACAACGGTGAGGCGGACTGGCAGATCCCCTTTGCCCAGTTCGACAACACCGGCGTGGCCGCGCCGGTCATCGTCCCCAACGGCGCGCTGCCCGGCGGCCTCTAGGAGCGATTCAGGCGGGCGGCTTCGGCCGGGCCGAGCGCAGCCGCAGGGCACGCCGGATGATGGTGCGCTCCTCGTCGTCGGCGGTGCGCAGCACGATGAGCATCACGATGTAGATGATGGCGGCAACAACCGTCACCCACAGCACCGCGAATCGTCCGTGCGGGTTGATGAGAACGATGAAGCCACCCATGACCAGGCCGGCGATCCCCGGTTTCCAGCACACCTTCACCACCCGCAGCGTGCCCAACACCCGGCGCAGTGCCAGCCAACCAACGGCCACCAGGCCGATCTCGGTGGCGACGGTGGCCCAGCTGGCACCGATGTAGCCGAACCGCGGGATGAGGAAGATGTTCAGAGTGAAGTTCAGCACCAGCCCGCTCAGCGCAACGTAGGCGAAGAGCTTCTGCCTGTCGATGGCGTTGAGCACGGCGGCGAAGGTGTTGTCGACGAACATGAACACGATGGCCAGCGCCAGGATGCGCAGGGCGGCGCCGCTCTGCGGGAACTGGCTGGAGATCAGTTCGATGAACTGCGGGGCGAGCAGGAAGAGGCCGACGGTGATCGGCCAGCCGATCACAGCCAGGCCCTTGAAGAACTTCTCGGCCGACGCGAGGACGCGGTTCGGTGCGCTCCGGTAATAGATCGCCAGCACCGGGAACATCACGGTGCGCAGCGTGCCGGGGATGAACAGCAGCGCCTCGAATGGGCGATAGGCGAACGTGTACCAACCGACCTCGGCGTAGGAGCGGTAGTGCTGCAGGATGGGAACGTCGAGCTTGAAGTACACGGTGGTGAGCACGTAGGTGATCGCCAGCGGGATGCCGGCGCGGACCCACCGTCTGAACAGCTCGGTCTCGAACTGCCAGCGCGGGCGCAGGATGCGCTTGCTGAGCAGGACGACGATGAAGTACGCGGTGGCGAAACCCGAGCTGGCGGCATAGGCCCAGAGGAAGAAGCCGGGACCGGCGTGGATCCGTGCACCGACCAGCGCCAGCCCGAGGATCACCGCCGTCTCCGGGACGATCTCGGCGATCTCGTAGTTGAGCCGCTGCAGCGCGTACAGGCTGCTGCGCAGCAGCAGCGAATAGCCGCTGAGGACGAGCAGCGCAAACGCGGGGAGCAGCAGGGACTCGATGCCCGCGAACCACAGCGACGCGGCCAGCATCGGCAACGAGACGGCGATGAGGAAGAGCTTCACCGAGGCCACGTTGTTGAAGTAGCGGACCAGGTGGTGCGGCTCGCGGGCACCCTCGCGCACATACAGAGCGGTGAAACCGACGTCGGTGATGGCACCGACCAGCGCCGTGTAGGTGATCGCGGTCTGCATCTGACCGAAGCGGGAGTCACCGAGGGCGTTGCCGATGGCCACCACCGCGATCAGCGCGAGCACCCGCGACGCGATCCGCGCGACCAGGATCAGGACGGTGAAGCGGAGCGCTCTCGACCCGAGTCCGCTGGTGGAATCAGGCGTGACCGTGCCGGGCGCGTCTGGCGGCTCGTCCTGCAAGGTGGCCCATTCTACGGATGCAGGCGGCGCTTCAATCGGCGTTCGCGGCGATCCCATTCGTCGGCGCCGGCGGCGCCGCCACCGCGCAGCCGGTCCCACCACGGCCCCGTCTCGTCGCGGATCGTCCGCACCTGCATGCAGACGTCGAGCGCGGTGGCCACCTCCCCGCTGCGCTCGAGACGAATCGCGTAGCCGCGGGCGGCGCGCAGGTCGCGGCGATCACTGAGGTGGAGCCGCCTCCAGACGTCGACCGCCTCGGCCATGGCACCGCGACGCTGCAACGCCAGCGCCAGGCGGTGGCCGGCCTGCCGCGCCCAGGGCTCGACCGCGGCAGCGACCGTGGCGCGCAGCTCCACCTCGGCGGCGTCGGCGACACCGCGGCGTTCGAGGTGGCGGGCGAGGTGGTAAGCGTCGGCGGCATGCGGCGGGCGCACCCTCTCCCCGCCGACGTGGGCGGCGAGGCGGGCGCCGACGGTCACCGTGCTGACGATGTCCTGGAGGTTGTGCTCGACGACCCCGGCGAGCACCGGTGAGGGCGCGCCGCGCAACCAGGCGCGGTAGCGCGCCGGGGCCTCGCAGCCGGGGATGTCGTGGGCGCGGTGGTGGTTGAGCAGCGACATCTCCGCGTGGCGGAGCGTGCAGGCGCCAAGCCGGTCGCGAAAGAGACGGCGCACCGGCCCGAGCAGGTCGCCGTGCAGCCGCGGCTCCATGCCCGCTGGATCGAGCCGGTTGATGGTGCAGCGCGCCGCCAGGACAGGGATGTCGAAGCTGCGCCCGTTGTAGGTCAGCCACAGACGGTGCGCGGAGATCCGCCCCGCGATAGCGGCGAGCATCGCCGCCTCCCCGTCGGGGTCGACGAGAAGGTACTGCTCACACTCGAGGGACTCGCCACGCTGGATGCCGAGGCCGACCAGGAACGCCATGACGCCACTGCCGTGCAGGCCGAGGCTCTCGATGTCGAGGACGCCGACGCCCTCGCCGCTCACCCAGGCCGGGCCGTTGTCACCGCAGGGGTGGCCCAGCAGAGCCAGCAGGTCGGCGGTGGGCGGCATCGACGCGAGGCCGGAGCACTCCAGGAAGCCGGTCAGGTCCACCGCCAGGCGGCGGACGTAGACGTCACCCCGGGGCGCGGGCTCCGCCGTGAAGCCGAGGTCGGCGGCACGATCGGCGACAGCCCGGGCCGGCGACCGGGTGGCGGGCCTGGCGACACCGGTGCCGCCAAGGGCGGACAGCCGCGCCCGCAGAGCGCTGATGGTGGCCGCCCTGTGCTCGATCACGCGCGCAGGGTATCGAACATCTGTTCGCGGTGCAACGACCTACGGCGCTGTCACTTCCCGCCATCGATGCGGTGGTTGGGCTCGGGGAATCCGAATCGCGCCGGCAGACTCGGAGCGCCCACGTCCCTGCCCAACGGAGCCAGGAGTCCGATGCCTCACCTGTTCCCAGCGCGCCTCGCCCGCTCAGGTGCCGCAGTCGCGGTCGCTGCCGCGGTGCTCACCGTCTCCGCCCTGGCGCTGCCGATGCGAGGCCTCGCCGCCGGCGTGACCTGGACCGGGGCTGCCGGGACTGGGAACTGGAGCACGCCAGGCAACTGGAGCACCGGGTCGGTGCCCACCGCGTCAGACGACGTCACGTTTCCCACACCGACCGGGTCGTCTGTCCTGCTCGACGACATCACCAACGCCTACGTTTCGTGGCACTCCGCGACGTTCGTCGGCCCATGGACGCTGACCTTCGTGCCGAACCATTTTTACGAGCTCTACTTCCCCAGCGTGTTGTCGACCGCGTCCACCACGCTGACAGTGGACGTCGCCGGCACCGATGACGTCGGCTTCCACGCCGACATATCAGGTCCCGGCAATCGTGTCATCAGCGGCGCCGGCGCCCCAGGTACATTCGGGGTGAAGGACCATGTCCCGATGACGTATACGGGGACAACAACGATCCAGTCTCCCGCCTGGCTCGGTGTCGCTGTCGCGCTCCCCGGTCCCGTTGTCGTTGATGGCGGCCATTTGTTCGGCTACACCGGAACGGTCTTTGGCGGCCCCATCGTGGTGACAAACGGCGGACGGCTGGAGTTGACCACCGATAGTGAACCCATTACGAGCGCCCCCCTACACATTACCGGGGGCGGCATCGTCGAATGGGATTGGTTCCTTCAGGACGGCACCAGCCTGGACGCCAAAGCTCCGGTCACGATCGATCCCGCAGCGTTGTTCGAGGCGCCTGATGCGTGGAGCGTTGTGGGCGTCACCGAAACCGTGATCAGGAACGAGAGCGGCCAGGGATACGGTTCTCATTTTGCAAACCTGCCCGAGGGCGGCGAGTTTCTCGCCAGTGGCTCTGGCGCGCTCTACCGAGCCTCCTACGTCGGCGGGACCGGCCACGACTTCACGGTCACGAGGATAGCCGCCTACGACACCGCGACCACCATGACAGTTGACCCGGCGTCGTCCGACAACGCGGGGTCGCGTGAGACCTTGACCGCCGCGGTCCGCACACCGAGCACTGCGGGCACCGCGCAGGGGACGGTGACCTTTGTCGACGGTTCGACGATCTTGGGCCACGCGACACTTGCAAACGGCGTCGCGACCCTCTCGACCGTGCTGGCTGCAGGTGCCCACAGCCTCAGCGCACTGTTCAGTGGTGCTGGATATGCCGCGAGTCGCGCGCCGTCGGTTGCATACCTCGTGAGTGCAGCGGTGCCGCGGCAGGCCCCCACGACAGGCGTGACGCCGCAGGTCCCTGAGACAGGAGCCAGCGCCCCGACCATCCCGATGCCGGGACTGCTCATTGGCTTCGGGACATCGCTGCTGTTTGGTTGCCGGCGGTACAAGGCCGGCAACATCCGCGCATAGCCTCGACAACTCTCGCCGCAATGACACGCGCGCCTCAAGGCACCCGTTTGCAGCGTGTGGTGCGCTGTCCGTTGGGGTGGCTGACGGACTGACGGCGGCGCCTATACTCGAGGGGCAGCGAAAGCTGCATCCCCCTTCCTGCGGAGCGGCCGGAGGCCTTCTTCGGCCGCTCCCACAGGGTGCTCTCCCTGGAGGTGCAAAGCCGCCGTCAGGGGGTCACGGTGTCGACAGCACGCCAGCAGTACCAGGCCGCCGCTGAGCGGTGCGGACGAAGCACCTCGCCGAGCGCCATCAGCTCGCGTGGTGATGGCATCGCCTCGATGCCGTGGATCACCGCCCAGCCCTTGCGCACGCCGAAGTCGTCGACGGGCCAGACGTCGGGACGGCGCAGGTCGAAGAGCAGGAACATCTCCGCGGTCCAACGTCCGATGCCCCGGACAATCGACAGGCGCGACACCACGTCGTCGTCCACCATGCCCGGCAGGTCGGCGAGCGGGACGGTGCCGTCGGTCGCGCGGGTGGCAAGGTCGATGATTGCCGCCGCCTTGGCACCGGACAGCCCGGCTCCGCGCAGGGCCTCGACGGGCAGTTGCAGGACCGCGATGGGCGTTGGGGTTTCTCCGTCGAACAGGGCGACGAATCGTCCGTGGATGGCGGTCGCGGCGCGACCGGCGAGCTGCTGGTAGACGATCGCGCGGGCCAGCGCATTGAACGCGTCCGTGCTCGGCGCGCGCGGCGCGAAGGCGCCCGCGGCGCGCACCACCGGTGCGAACGCAGGGTCGACGCGGACCAGGAAGTCACCGATGGACCGCGGCGAGCGCAGCGCGCGGCGCAGCGGCCTGGGCGGGTCGACCGGAGGCGGCGCGTCGACTGTCACGGAGGTGACGCTAGCAGCCTGCAGTCACCGCGCGATGACCAGTAGGCGGCGCGTGGCCGAACGCCCATCGAGGCGCGCCGGCGCCGGACCGACGCACGACGGGCATCCGCCGTCGCATCCGCAGCCGTCGACCAGCTCGCCCGCCATGCCGAGCAGGTCCACGTGCCTGCTGTGGCAGCGCTCGGCGAAACCGACTCCTCCGGCGACCGTGTCATAGATGTAGCAGGTGGGCCAGCCGACCTCCGTCGCCGCCGCCTCACGCGACCCGGTGGGCCTCCAGCCGGCGACGAACTCGACCGGCTCGTCGGCGGGCGGCGCGTTGACCGCCTCGGGCGTGCCCAGCACCGCCGCCGGTGGCGGAGCGGCGCGAAGCTCGGCCTGGGTGCCGATGTCGCGCGGGTCACACATGCAGAGCAGGCAGGCGGCAGCGTGAAGCACCGCGGCCAGCCCGGAGAGCCCGGCATCCACCTCGGCGCGATCGACGCCGCGCAGCGACTGCGGGTCGAATGCGAACCACGCCGCGATGGTGTGCAGGTCCTGCTCGGGCAGAGAGATCGGCCCGGCGCCGATGTTCTCGTGCGTGAGGAAGCGCACCTTCTTGTACATCGTGGCCAGCCGGCTGACGCGCACCTCGCCGAGTGACACCTTGCAGTCACGACCGGATGGGCCCTCGTAGCGTTCGAGGATCTCCAACTTGGTGCGCGTCTCAGCCAGGGTGAAATGCTCGACGCTCACCGGGTGCACGTAGGCACGCTTCTCCTCCCAGTCGAGCCGCTCGACGTGGAATTGGCGGCCCTGGTGCAGGTAGATGGCGTCGTCGTGCACGAGCACCGGCGCGGCGAACTGGTCGACCTCGCCGATGACGCTGCCATCGCTGCCCGGCCGCCCTCCACCACTCCCCGCCCACGGCCCCTGCGGGCCCTGACCCGGGCCGCCGGCCCCCGTGGAGGTGTCGATGATGACCACGTTGGTGGCAGCGGCCCGGCGCAGGGAGATGGCCTCGGCGGGGAAGGCGTCGGCGGCCCAGTGGTAGCGCGACCCGGTGCGGTGCACCAGCCCGTCGTCGCGGAAGAGATCGAGCAGAGCGCCGGTGGTGTCCGTGCCGGCGCCGCCGAAGCTCTCTCCCACCTCGAACGCCAGCTCGAACGCCGCCGCCTGCAGGTGGGAGCCGAGCACGAGCAGGTTGTCCGGGTTGACCAGGCCGTGCTCCGGCGGTGCGTCGAGCAGGTAGCGCGGATGCGTCACCAGGAACTGGTCGAGCGGTGAGTCGGTGGCGACGAACACGCCGAGCGACTCGGTGTCGCGCCGTCCCGCGCGACCCAGCTGCTGCCAGGTCGACGCGATGGTGCCCGGGTATCCGACAAGGATGGCCGCATCAAGGTTGCCGATGTCGATGCCAAGCTCCAGTGCGTTGGTGCTGACCACGCCGCGCACGCTACCGTCGCGCAGCCCCGCCTCGATGGCCCGGCGTTCCAGCGGAAGGTAGCCGCCGCGGTAGCCGCGCACTGGCGATGGTCCACCCTGTCGCGGCGCGGGATGCAGCCGCTGGAGGTAGTTGAGGAGCACCTCGACCCCGGAGCGGCTGCGCGTGAAGGCGATGGTCTGCAGGTTGCGGGTGAGCAGCTCACCCATCAGGCGGCGCGCCTCCAGCGTGGCCGATCGGCGCACGCCCATGGTGCCGTCGACCATCGGGGGATTCCAGAACCAGAGCCGTCGCGCTGCCCGCGGTGCGCCGTTGCGATCGACGAGCTGAACCGGGCGTTCGAGGAGCTTCTCGGCGAGCTCGCGGGGGTTGGCGATGGTGGCGCTGCAGCCGATCAGCGTTGGACTGCTGCCGTAGAACTGACAGAGCCGGAGCAGGCGGCGCAGCACGTTGGCGAGGTGAGAGCCGAACAGCCCGCGGTACGCGTGCAGCTCGTCGATGACGATGTAGCGAAGGTGCTGGAAGAGCCGGACCCAGCTGGTGTGGTGCGGCAGGATGCCGGCGTGGAGCATGTCGGGGTTGGTGACCACGATGTTGCCGTCGTTGCGGACGGCGCGACGCAACCCGGGCGCGGTGTCGCCGTCATAGGTGGCGGCACGCAGCCCGGGCGGGAGGTGGACGGCGATGTCCTGGAGGCCGGCGAGCTGGTCCTGCGCCAGCGCCTTGGTGGGAAACAGCCACAGCGAGCGCACCTCGGGGTCGCGCAGCCACGCGTCGAGGACCGGGGCTGCGAAGGCCAGCGTCTTGCCGCTGGCCGTCGGCGTGACCACGACGACGTCGCGCCCGGTGAGGGCGTGGTCGATGGCCTCGGCCTGGTGGATGTAGGGCCGGTCGATGCCGCGCGCCGCCAGGGCTGCGAGGAGCCGCGGGTCGAGCGCGGACGGCCAGGCGGCGTATTCAGCGGTCTGGGCGGGGAGGATCTCCTCGTGGACGATGCGGCCGGCCACGGTGGCGCTGGCGCGAAGCTGCGTCAGCGCGTCGGCAACAGGGTCGAGCAGGGTGGCCATCCGCGCTGGCCAGTGTACCGAACATCCGTTCGTGCGGCAACGACCCGGGTCAGAGCACCCTCATGGTTGCCGACCGCGGCGGCGACAGGTCAGGCGCTGTGTTCCTGCTCGCCGACAGCGACCATCTCGCCGTTGCTGGCCTCGGTCTCGGCGGTGAACTCGGTGTGGCCCGTCTCGTCGCCCTGGTCGATGTCCTTGCCGCCACTCATCGAGATGCTGCCGTTGAGCGTTGCGCCATCCTGGACGACCAGCCGTGCGGCGGAGGCATCGCCCTGGAGCGAGCCGGAGCCGCTCAGCGACAGACGCCGGCTGCTCGTGACGTTGCCCCTGACCTGACCGCGAATGTCGATGTTGCGACCCTCGAGGGTTGCGATCACAGTCGCCGTCGACTCGATGATCACATCACCGCTGGCGAGGATCTCGCCCTCGACGTCGCCATGAATGGTGACGCCGCTCTCTGTGCGCAACGTGCCTTTCAACGAGTCGGTGGGACCGAGCACGAGCGGACCGGTTGCAACCGCGGCGGTGTTGCGGTGTCGTCCAGAACGGCCGACGGGTTCAACTGCCATCTTCATCACTCCCAGCGTGGGCACGGCTCGAGTGAGGGGTGCTCTCCTGCCAACCGCTACGATTCTAGTCCTTTGAGCCCCGAGCCGGAGTCCGAGATGGGCACCCCGAGCGCAGACAACGTCCCCGGTCGAGATCGCGCGCTCGAGGAGTTCCTCGACACGTTCGCCGACCACGACGAGCAGTGGGCAGGGTCGCTGCATCTCAAGGTCGCCGCCCGCCTTGTCGAGCTCGCCCGGCCTCAGGTCGCGGACGCGTGTCTCGACATCGGGGGCGGCGATGGGATCGTGGCCTCAGCGCTGGGTGAGGCGGTGGGCCCGACGGCGATGGTGGCCAGCATCGATCTGGGCAGACGCTCGATCGAGCTGGCGGGTCCTCAAGCGGCCGGCAACACCCATCGCATCAAGGGAAGTGGCGATGACGTGATGTTCCGCGACCACACCTTCGACGTCGTGGTGCTCTCACGGTCGATCGCATACGAATCGGATGCGTATGCAGTCATCGGAGAGGCCACCCGCACTCTCAAGGTGGGTGGACGGCTGGCGCTCTTCTGCCGGCGCCGCGGCCTGGCCACGCCCGCCGAGGAGGCTTTCCTCACAGAGTTGGCAGTGTTCCTGCGCCAACAGGGGGTCATCCTGCCCGACCAGTTCCTCAACTATCCGGGACTGGCGGACCGACGCGAGCTGGAATTGGCGCTGAGGATGGCCGGCCTGGACCACATCGTCTTTGGGGACGTCGTGACCGGTGGTCAGACAGCCGACGCGGCCGCGTTCAACGAGGAGATGATGAGGTGCTGGCCGGCCGCTCGCATTCTTCTCGACACGCTGGCGGGGAAGAAGCGACAGCAGTTCGATGAGCAGATCGACCGGACGATGAGAGCGCTCGGGGAGGAGGCGTTCCGGTATCACCACCCCTACCTGCTGGCGGCGGGCACCAAGGGCGGCGCCGTGCAGTAGCGGCTACTTCCAGAGCCGTCTCCAGATTCCGGCCCGCCCGAACGCGCGGCCCACCGCGATGTTCTTGGCGCGACGTGCCATGCGTCGCGGTTTGCCTGAGGCGATCGCGCTGACGTTGTTGGAGATCCGCGCCGCGCGGTACAGCGCCCGGGTGATGTTCATCGATGACTCCCTTGTCTGGATGATCATGATCGATCCAGAGAACCGCTCAGAGGCCCCCGAGCTGATGCCGGGTCCCGGCTTTGGTGGCCGAGATCGCCGCATCGAGGTGCTGGAGGATGCCACCGTAGAAGCGGGCGCGTGCCTGGCCATCTGCCTCCGGGTCGAGCGGAGCACCGTCGCGTCGCGCCTCGATCCACGGCGGGGTCACCTCCACCAGCATGCGACCCTCGTAGATCACGCGGACCGTGCTGTCGTCGTCCTCGGGCACGGTCAGGTTGATCGACAGGTCGACGCCGGTCTCGGAGAGCAGCTTCCAGGCACGGCCCCAGGTGCGTTCGCGCACCGCACCGCCATTGACGACGCTGGTGACGTGCATGGCATGGCCGGGGAAGTGCTTGTGGAGGAGGTCGCGAATCGGGGTATCGAGGTCGCGCCCGATCCAGTTGGCCAGCGAGGGGGCACGATTCTCCAGGTCGGGCAGCGGCGACGTGGCGTGGTCGGGGCCGAGAGCATTGACGATCCCGGCATGACGGCGGCAGTAGCTGGCGTTGAAGGCAAGCTGCCCATGCTCGGGGCACCACGCGCTCTCACACCGCCGCTGCCGGCGATCGACGTACGAACAGCGCACGGCGCCCGGCGAGGTGCAGGACGGAGCGGCGCACGCGACGCTGGCCAGCCCCGGCGCCACCGCGAGCGGGGCGCTGGACTCCTGGACCGGAGACCGACGGAACACGGAATGTCAACCTGTGTGCAGCGGCGTGTGCGATCACCATCACCCAAGTCGGGCACATTCAGATGAAGGCCCCGTCACATATGTGCGACGGTCCCGAGAGCCACCCGCTGCATGGCGGGTTCTGGCCGTCGATCAGCGCCGGCGAATGTCCTGACGGCTGAGCCGCGGCCCGAACCGCGGCGCGTGCCGTCCAGCGGTCATGAGCAGGCGGATCACCCGGCCCCGCTGACCGGTGTAGGGCTCGAGCAGCTCGAGCATCCGGCGATCATCGGCGCGCGCCTCGCCTGCCAGCGCGAAAGCCACCGCGTTGGGGATGTGGAAGTCGCCCAGGGGCACCGCGTCGGGGTCGCCGTGGCACACCGACGTGACCCCGGCGGACGTCCACGGCCCCACCCCGGGGAGCGACTCCAGCTTCAGCCGGGCCTGGTGTGGGGGCAGGCCGGCCAGCGCCTCGAGCGTCGACGCCCGTCGCGCTGCGTCGACGATGACCGTGGCCCGGCGGCGCTCGACGTTGCAGTGGTGGAAGGTCCAGTAGGGGGTTGCTGCCACGCGCGCGGGATCGGGGGGCAGGAGCAGCCCGGCCACCCCCGGCGCGGGCTCACCGAGGCGGTGGGCGAGGTCGCGATACGCGCGCCGCGCGTCGAGCCCGACGACCTTCTGGGCGAGCACCAGCGGCAGCAGCGCATCGAAGATCGAGGTCCCGGAGGTCAGCCGCATGCCGGCGCGGCGGCGGCGCGCCTCGTCCACCGCGGGGTGCAGTGGCCGCAGCCTCGCCGGGTCGTCGTGGAGCCCGGCCAGCGCGGGTGCCACCTCCAGGGCCGCCTCCGCGCCGGGGCCGATGGCGTCAACCAGCAGCTGATCGCCGTCGAGGCGGAGGTGCAGCGTCGCCGGGCCCTCGGCGGTGCGCAGGCCGCGCCACACCTCGCCGCCCCGCACCAGGATGGTGGGGTCGTCGATCCCGTGCCGAAGCGGCGCCATCGTCGCGACCAGGTCGAGCGGCCCGTGTCTGACCGGCAGGCTGCGGGAATGCGTGCGGAGGTCGGGCGGGGCGGCCACGAGCCGACGATAGCGAGCCGCCGCGAGCCTCGGCCGCCGGCCGGTTTGCAGGCGCGACGCGATCGGGTACAACGAGGATCGTGGCCACCACCTTCCAGGATTACTACGCCATCCTCGGGGTCTCGCGGACAGCGACCCAGAAGGAGATCAAGGCCGCCTTCCGCAAGCTGGCCCGCAAGCACCACCCCGACCTCAACCAGAACGACAGCAGCGCCGAGAGTCGCTTCAAGGAGATCAACGAGGCCAACGAGGTGCTCAGCGACCCGGAGAAGCGTCGCAAATACGACGAGCTCGGCCCCCGCTGGCGCGAGTACGAGGCGTGGGAGAAGGCCGGCAAGCCGGGGGCCTCACCGTTCGGCGGGTCGCCCTTCGGCGGCGGGGGCGGCGGCAACGGTGGGCCGCAGGTCGAGTACCGCACCGTCTCGCCCGAGGACCTCGAGGGCATGTTCGGCGACGCCGACCCGTTCTCGGACTTCTTCCACTCGATGTTCGGCCGATCGGCCGGACCGGAGCCGCGATCGCGCGGCCGCGCTCGGGCAGCACCGGCACGGCGTGGCCAGGACGTCGAGGGCAGCGCCGAGATCACTCTCGACGAGGCGTATGCAGGCACCACGCGCACCGTCGAGATGGTTGACGGTTCGGGACGGACCCGACGGCTCGAGGTGAAGATCCCGGTGGGCGTCGCCGATGGGGCGCGGGTGAGGGCGGCCGGCCAGGGCGGCCAGGGGAGCTCCGGAGCGGGCGCGGGCGACCTCTACGTGACCGTCCACATCAGGCCGCACCCGCGCTTCAAGCGTGAGGGCGAGAACCTGCGCACCGTCGTCGACGTGCCGCTCGACACCGCGCTGCTCGGCGGCGAGGTGCCGGTGCGCACCCTCCGGGGGACCACCGCCCAGCTCCGCGTGGCGCCGGGCACCCAGAACGGTGCCAAGCTGCGCCTGCGCGGCCTGGGCCTGCCCAGGCTGCACGGCGGCGGCCACGGCGACCTGATCGCCGAGGTCAACGTCCGTCTCCCGGCCCAGCTGACCCCCGAGGCCAAGCGACTGGCGGAGGAGCTGCGCGCCGAGCGCGAGGGCCTGGCCTAGGTGGCGACGCCGTAGAGGTCGTGGATGCGCGTCCTCAGGTCGGCCGGTGAGATCGCGCCGGGGACGACCTCGAGCAGCTTGCCGGCGGCGCTGTAGAAGGCGGTGACCGGCATGACCGCCGCCCCGAGGTCGTCGCGCAGGCCGCTGTCCTGCGAGCCGCCGCGGTCGGACGCCAGCGGCCACCAGTCGATGCCGTAGTGGCGAGCCATGGCCAGGCCATCGCCGGTCTCCTGGGAGTTGACGCCCACGAAGGTGACCCTGCCCTTGAGCTGCGCCGACACCGTGGCCATCTCCGGCAGCTCGCCCTGGCAGGCATAGCACCACGAGGCGAAGAAGTCGACGACGACCGGGTGGCCCCGCAGCGAGGCGAGGCTGAGGTCGCCCGGGCTGCCGAGGCGCGGCAGCCGCCAGGACGCCTTCTGGGTGTTGATGCTGCTCGGCGGCGCCGCCTGCGGCGACGCGCGCACCGCGACGGCGATGGCGGCGATCGCCAGCACGGCCACGGCGGCGCCGCGCATGAGCAGGGTGCCGGAGGGACGGCGGAGGCTCATGGTTGCGATTGTCCCGCGTCGACGGCGTAGCGGAGGAGCAGGTGCTGGCCGGCTCTTCGCACTGAGCGCAGGCGGCCGCCGCGGGCCCATGGCGGCAGGGCCACACCTTCGACGAGACCTCGGCGCTGGCTGGGCCGCTTGTTGGATCGTCCCGCCAGCTGGGGTGCGACGGTGAGGAACAGGTCGAGCGGTGTGGGCTCGGCGACGAGGGTACCGAAGAGGTGCGGGCCGCCCTCACAGAGGATCGGGCCGTCGCCGCCGAGATCGCGTGCGGCGGAGACGATGGTGGCGGCGGCGAGTCGTCGCTGCGGCGGTGGGGGCGCCAGCACGTGGAAGGGGGTCTGCGGCCGGCGTGCGGCGTCGACGGCGGGGTTGAAGTCCGGGCTTGTGCTGACCGCGAGCAGCGGGGCGGGGGACGCCGGCAGGCCGGCTGCGGCGCGGAGGGCAGCGAGGTCGCCGGCGCGATCCGGGGCAAGCGTGGCCGGCGTCCACTGGTGCGTGCCGGCCACGCGCACGGTTCCGGCGCCGACAACGATGACCGCCGCCACGGCGCGGAGCATCGCCATCAGCAGACGGTCGGCGGCGAGGCCGCCACCCACCGCCGACGAGTCGGCGCTGCCCAGCCCGTAGCTGACGATGCCGTCGATGGTGCTGACGAAGTTGACCGCGACGCGGTCGGTGGCGAGCAGCAGCGCCGCGCCGTATTCCTCCTCGAGCGTGCAGCGGGGCTCTGCCTGCTCGGCGTCGGTGAGGACCTCAAAGAGCGCGGTGGGCGCCACTCAGGTGGTGTGGACGCCGACAGCTGTGCCAACCCCGTAGGTCACCGCCGCGGCAAGCGTCGCGATCGCCAGCTGGCGAGCGGCGGTGCGCACCTTCGACTTCCCGGTGAAGCTGGCGACGGCCACGCCGACGGCGATTGCCATCACACCGCCGAGGATGATCGAGGCGACGACGGCTGCGGTGCCGCTGGCGAAGAACCACGGCAGCAGCGGCACCAGGGCGCCGAACGCGAAGCTGCCGAACGAGGACGCTGCCGCCGCGCGCGGTGAGCCGGTCGAGCCGAGGTTGACGCCGAGCTCCTCGCGGGTGTGCACCTCCAGCGCCAGCTCGGGGCTGCGGGCCAGCGCGGTCGCCACCTCCTCGGCGGCGGCGCGGGGCACGCCTCGCGAGACGTAGAGCGCCACCAGCTCGCGGTGCTCGGATTCCGGATGGCGGCGCAACTCCTCTCGCTCGATGTTCACCTCGCGCTCGATCAGCTCGCGCTGTGCGCTCATCGACACGTATTCGCCGGTGGCCATCGAGAAGGCACCGGCCACCAGCCCGGCAAAGCCCGCCAGCCGCACCACGCCGGAGGCGGGATGGGCTGCGGCGACGCCGAGGATCAGCGAGACGTTGGTCAGCAGGCCGTCGCTGACACCGAACACCGCGGCGCGGGCGGACCCTCCCTGGACGTCACGGTGGTGTTCCTGGCGATGTGGCGTCGTCACCGCCGCCGGACGGACCTTCATCTCCACGCACAACAGGTTACTGTGCGAGCGGGAGGATGCGGATCAGGCCTGGACCGATGTCGTCGTCGTCGTCGCGGCTGGCCACCGGCACCAACTGATGGGGCTGCTCGCCGGGCCGGCCGAAGTAGTAGCCCTGCGCGCAGTGCACGCCGAGGCGCTTGAGTGCCTCGGCCTCCTCCACGGTCTCGACGCCCTCGGCCACCGCCGTGGCGTTGATCTGCTCGATGAAGTAGATCAGCCCGTGCAACAGCGCACGACGGGCGAGGTCGCGATGGATGTCGCGGATCAGCGACATGTCGAGCTTGACGATGTCCGGCTTGGTGCTGAGGATGTGGCTGAAGGTGGCGAACCCGGCGCCGGCGTCGTCCACCGCGTAGCGCATGCCGCGGAAGCGCAAGCGAGCCACCGAGCTGTTGAACTGCGGGTAGTCGCCGATCGCGGCGTGTTCGGTGACCTCGATGACGACCCGGTCGGTGCCACGCTCCATGAGCACGGCGAACTCGGATGTGACGGCGGTCTCCGGCGAGATGTTGATCGCCAGGTAGGTGCCGTTGGGCAGCGTGTCGAGGTGGGCCAGGGCTGAGCGGACAGCCGCGAGCTCGAGCTCGCGGCCCAGGCCCACATCCTTGGCGGCGGCGAACCAGAGATCGGGCGGCTGGGGCGTCTCGCCCTCGAAGCGGGCCAGCGCCTCGAACCCGACAGGGGCGCCGCTGACCAGGTCGACGATGGGCTGGAGAACGGTGATGAGCCTCTTCTCACGGAGGATGGCACGGATCTGGGCGCGCTTCTGGCGACGGGCCAGGGCCTCGCGCTCCTCGCGCTCGAGCTGCTCGGCGTAGATGCGAGCCAGCATGCGCATGAAACGGACGTCGCGCTTGCCCACGCTGTGGTCGGGACGGCGGCTGAGGCACGCCATCGAGCCCCACACGCGCCCGTCGGGGAGGCTGACCGGCACGCCGACGTAGCTGCCGACGTGGGCCGCGTTGGTGACCGGCATCGCCGCAGCGATCACGTTGGCCATTGTGTCCGGGATGGCCTCGGGCAGGCGGCCGTCGCACATCGCCTTGCAGTACATCCAGCCGAGCGGGACGCGCAGCTCGGTGCTGAGGCGGAAGATCGCCGCGTCGCCGGTGACGTGGCGGAAGACCTGCTCGCCAGCCGCGAACTCGGCCACGAACGCGACGTCCATGTCAAGGTATTCGCGGGCCGCCTCGAGGAGATCGTCGACGAGCAGGCGCATCGGTTGCTCGAGCGCCAGGGCAGTGAGGGCGACGTCGCCGGCGGTGTTCTCGCTGTGAGTCACGGGCCATCCACGTGTTCGTTCCGATCGGTCACACCTGACACTGGCTGTTCACGCGGCGTGACCAGCCCACGGTTGCCGAACTGCGACACTCTCGTGACGCTGCCGGGCCGTTAGCCCGTCTCGGGCGCGGGGGCTACGACCGCATCGCGGCGGCCGAGGCTGTTGCTCGTGGGTTCGGACGCCTCGCCCGGGTGGCGGGCCGCGGCGATGGCAGCGTTGACGGCGCCGCCGAGCATGACGATCTGCCCGATGAGGAAGAAGTAGAAGAGGAGCACGAAGATGAACCCGAAGGTCTGGCCCCACTGAGGGCTGTGGGTGACCAGGCCGAAGTAGAGCGGGAAGAGCAGCGTCAGACCCTCGAAGATCACACCGGCGGACACGGCCCCGGCGATGACGTCGCGCACCCGCTGGTGGCGGTTGGGCACCACGAAGTAGATGATCCCGAAGAGCAGCGAGGCGTCGACGACCCCGGCGCCCGCCTGCAGGAGAACGCCGGCCGGGCCACTGCGGAGGAAATCGGGGACACCGGGGATCGACTGGAGGAGGCCGAGCAGGCTGCCGCTGGCCACCAGTGGCACGGCCATCACGGTGAAGATCACCACCATGCCGATTGCCATCAGCTTCTGGCGCACGAAGCCGCGGGTCGCGCAGCCGTACAGTGCGTCGAGTCCCTGCTCGATGGCGCCGAACAGCGATGAGCCGCTCCAGAGCAGCCCGACGAGGCCGACGACGGCGAAGACGCCGGAACTCTGCCGGAAATCGTTGAGCGCGGTGACGATCTGACAGTTGCCACCGCTCGACTGGGCCTGGCAGGACGGGAAGGCGGCGAGGACCTGCTGCACCACGGTCGCGCGCGTGCCCGGGTCGCGCAGCGCGAACCCCACCGCGCTGATGGCGAGGAACATGATGGGAAAGAAGGCGAAGAACAGGTTCCAGGCGATGATCGTCGCCCAGTTGGGCCCCTGGGCCGCGAGGAAACGCCGTAGCGCCCGGATAGGTAGAGACCCGACGATCCTCGACTTCACGGGTGATGATGCTAGGTGACGGGGGCGATACGGTTCTCCACCCCTCGCGGTGCGCACATCGCGCCTTGGGATGTGGCGTCCGTACGACAACCGTGTCACGCGGCCCGCGGGGCCGGTGACATATCGGTAGCGTACGTTTGAAGCGTTGGGCGGACGGATGAGAGGGATTGGTGCTTGACGACGTCACCGGGCGCGGTCGCCCACCAGGTTGACCGAGGGCAGGGGGGTCGCATTGCGCTGGCCCGGTGGGTCGCTGTCGCCCTGACGCTGCTGGCGGCGCTGACGGCCAGCCCGTCGCCGATCGGCAGCCCCGCTGTGCCCAGTGTGCTGCTGGCGCTGGTCGCCGTCTACAACATTCCCGCCACCCTCGCCTCGCGCTGGCGATTCGGGGTTGCCCGCCGAATCGTGGTGGGGGCATGCGTCGCCGACGTGGTCGTAGCATGCGCGCTGGTCGTTTTGGGCAGCAACGACTCGCAGGGCCAGGCGTTCCTCATCCTCGTGCCGGCACTGGTGGAGTGCGCGGCGCTGGCCCGCTGGCGTGGGGTGCTGCCTGCAGGCGCGGCAGCGCTGGCCGCGATCGGCGCCGCAGCCGTGCTGGGAGCAACGCGGTTCGGCCAGGCCGTCGGCGCCGGGGACGTGTCGCCGCGAGCGCTTACCGTGGTGATAATCGGCCTGCTGGCCGCCTGGTTCGCCAGCGAAGCCCATCGCCAGCGGCTCACCCTCATCGACAACGCCACCACCGACCCACTCACGGGCACCCGCAACCGGCGCGCGCTCACCGCCGCGCTCGGTTCGTTGCCCCGCGTGCCATTCGCTGTTGTCGCCATCGATGTCGACAACCTGAAACCGATCAACGACGAGTACGGTCACGAGGCCGGCGACACGGTGTTGCGCACCGTGGCGCGAGTGATCTCGGAGATCGCCCGCAGCGGCGACATCATCGCGCGCGTCGGCGGCGACGAGTTCGCCGTTGTGCTGCTGGCGCTCGATGCCGGCGAGGCGATGGCGGTCGGCGAGAGGATGCGGATCGCCATGCACGGCGCCACCATCCCTCGTGGCCGGGTGCGCGTCTCAGTCGGCGTAGCGGTCGGCGCGCCCGGGACCGGCGCGCTGGCGGTGTGGCATGAGGCCGACGCTGCCCTGCTCGAGGCCAAGCGCACCGGTGGGGACCGCGTTGCCGACACACCCGGGCTGAATGTCCTGCTGGCCCAGCCGCCGCGCGTCACTGCGATCATCGAGAGGATCATCGCCACCCACGACATCGACATCGTCTTCCAGCCGGTGGTGTCGTTGCGGACCGGCGAGGTCGTGGGGTACGAAGCGCTGCCGAGGCCTCCCCATTGGACCCAGCAGCGCGTCGAGCCCCTGTTTCGCGCTGCTCACCACCTCGGCCTGGCCCGCGACCTCGACTGGGTGTGCCGCCGGGCGGCGCTGGACGCGCTGGTCAGGCTCCCTTCGCACTCCGTGGTCTTTCTCAATGTGACCGTCGCCGCCCTCCTCGACCCGGTCCACGATGTCGACCAGATGCTGCTGGTCCTCGCCGCGGCGCATGTCGAGCCTGCGCAGGTGGTGCTCGAGCTGACCGAACGCGATCGCATCGGTGACCTTGGCCTGCTGCGCCAGGTGATCGCTGCCTACCGCGAGCATGGGTTTCGCATCGCGCTCGACGACATCGGCGACGGTCATTCGAGCCTCGAGGTGCTGGCGGCCGCCGTCCCCGACTTTCTCAAGGTGGCGCGCAGCCTCGCCGCGGCGGATTCACGGGGGGCGAAGGCAGCCATCCAAGCGGTCGTGGCGTTCGCACACAGAACCTCTTCGGTGGTGATCGCCGAGGGGATCGAGACGGCAGCCATGGCAGCGACACTCGCCGACCTCGGGGTGGGCTACGGACAGGGGAACTGGCTGGCGCCCCCGGGAGCCGACGCCGGTGAGATCACCGTGCGCGGGCGCGCCGTCCCGGCGCTCTCCGCGGTCGGCGACCAGAACCCGGTGAGCCAGGCGGCTCAGCGCGGCGCGTAACCTCGCCCGTCGGCGGCGAGGCGGTTCGTTTGCGAACGTTATGGCGCGACTGGGACGTGTTGCAGGCCGGCGATCACCGCGTCGGCCACCTGCGAAGTGCCAACCGCGGTGGGGTCGCCGCGATTCAGCTTCATGTCGTAGGTGACGTGGCTGCCGTCGGCGATGACCGCGGCGATGGCCGCCTCGAGCCGATCGCCGGCATCCTTCTCGCCGAGGTGACGCAGCATCAGCACGCCGCTGAGCATCATCGCCATCGGGTTGGCGACATTCTTGCCCGCGTACTTCGGCGCGCTGCCGTGGGTGGCCTCGAAGACCGCGATCTCATCGCCGGTGTTGGCTCCCGGAGCCAGCCCGAGGCCGCCGATGAGGCCGGCGCAGAGGTCGCTGAGGATGTCGCCGTACAGGTTCGGCATGACCATGACGTCGTAGAGCTCGGGCTTCTGCACCAGTTGCATGGCCATGTTGTCGACGATGCGCTCCTCGAACTCGACGTCGGGAAACTCCCTGGCAACCTCCTCGGCGACCCGCAACCAGAGCCCATCGGTGAACTTCATGATGTTCGCCTTGTGGACCGCGGTCACCTTGTGGCGACCGTTGTCGACAGCCCACTTGAAGGCGAAACGGAAGATGCGCTGTGTGGCTCCGACGCTGATGGGCTTGATGCTGATGCCCGAGTCCGCGCGGATGCGCCGGCCGTTCAGGCGCTCGACGGTGTCGATGAGCTCGTGCGTCTTGGTGTCGCCCTCGGCGAACTCGATGCCGGCGTAGAGGTCCTCGGTGTTCTCGCGGACGATGACGAGGTCGACATCCTGGTAGCGGCTGCGCACGCCGCGGTACCACTTGCAAGGGCGCACCAGCGAGTAGAGGTCCAGCTCGCGGCGGAGCGCGACGTTGACGCTGCGGATACCCGTGCCGACGGGGGTGGTCAGCGGTCCTTTGATGGCGGTCTTGTTTTTGCGGATCGATTCGAGCACATGGTCGGGCATCGGTTGGCCGTACTGTTCGACGACGTCGAGCCCGGCATTCTGCACGTCCCATTCGATGTCGACACCGGTCGCATCGATGACCCGGCGCGCCGCCTCGCTGACCTCATACCCGATCCCATCGCCCGGGATCAACGTGACCGTGTGGCGCGCCATGGCCTGTGCCTCCTCGGACCGATGAGGTGGCCCAGTCTCGCAAATCGGCCTGCCCCGACGACTGCCCCTGACCGACCACGACCGTGTGAGCGACACTGACACCCGATGTGGACCGAACCTTTGCCCGGCTGGTTCGCCGAGCACGGCCGTCACCACCTGCCGTGGCGGCAGACAACGGACCCGTGGCGCGTTCTGGTCAGCGAGGTGATGCTGCAACAGACATCGGTGAGCCGGGTGCTGCCTCGTTGGCAGCGTTTCCTGCGTCGCTGGCCGGATGCTGCCACCTGCGCTGTGGCGGCCCTCGACGACGTGCTGCGTGAGTGGCAGGGGCTCGGGTATCCGCGCCGCGCCCGCGCCCTCTGGCTCACCGCGGCTCGCGTGGCCGCCGACGGGTGGCCTGCGGATGAGCCGGGGCTGAACAGCCTGCCCGGCGTGGGCGCCTACACCGCCCGCGCGTTGCTGGCTTTCAGCGATCTCGGCGCGGCAGCGGTGCCACCGCGCGATGTCAACGTTGGTCGCGTCGCAGCCCGGGCGGCGTTGGGCACCGAGCCTGCACAGCTCCGCAGCTCTGTGCTTGATGGCGTGCTCGACAAGAGTCGACCGCGGGGCATGTCCATCCGTGACTACACGTACGCGCTCTTCGACGTCGGCGCGCTGCACTGCCGCTCGCGGCCACGGTGCGATGGATGTCCGCTGGCGCCGGGTTGCAGCTTCCGCTACTCCAGCCCAACGGTGGCGCCACGCCACCCGCGATATCAGGGGAGCCTTCGACAACTGCGAGGTGCGATCCTCGCGGCAACGCTCGACAACCCGAGGCTCATCGGCGCGTCGCTGCGCCAGGCGGTGTCCGGGATCCCCGGTGCCACTCCACAACGGTTCGACGAGGCGGTCGCCGGTCTTGTCATGGATGGCCTGCTCCCAGGCAGTGACGCCGCCGTGTACTGATCGCCGCAGCGGCTAGGATTCGCCGGTGACGACCACTTCCCGTGCCCTGGACGACGTCCGTGCGAATCTCTGGCAACGCCGCGAGTTCTCTTTCATCCCAGACCGCGACCTGCCGTCCCTGGATGGGACGGCTCTCACGACACCGGGAGCGCGGGTCGTCTTCGCCGGCTTCCCATCCGACTACAGCCTGGCCTTCCTGCTCGCCCTGTTCCAGCTCGACGACATCCAGGTCGTGGGGCTGCTGACGTCACCGGGGGCGCACGAGGCGATCCTGGGCGACAACGCGCTCAGCCGTATCGCGGACCACGTCGGTGTGCCACTGCTGCGCGCCTGGCGAGTCAACGACGAGCACACCATCCTCGACCTCACGGCGTTCGACCTCGACGCCGTCGTCATGGCCAGCTTTGACCAGATCATCGGCGCCCGGGCCCTGGCCGTCCCACGTCACGGCTGGATGAACATCCACCCCAGTGCCCTCCCCGCCCGCCGGGGCCCAGAACCCGTTTACTGGACCATCGCCGACGGCGACGCGGTTGCCGGGATCACACTGCACCGCGCGATCGCCAAGGTCGACGCCGGCCCGATGCTTGCGCAGCGGACGTTGCGCGTCGCCGAGGAGGACACCTCGGGAACGCTGACGCGACGCCTCTGTGAGGTGGGAGTCGCCGCCCTGGGACAGGCACTTTCCGGCCTGCTCACCGACTGGCCCGGCGACCCCATCGACATGTCGAAAGCGACGTACGCGCCTTCCGTCGGTCACCGCCATCTCGACACGGCCCCGTCGGCCGTCGCCGCGCTGCGAATGGTCCGCGCCGGCGTGCCGAACATGCCAGCCTGGACGACGCTGGCCGGAAAGCCCGCATATGTGCGCGCCGCCCACGCCGGCGCACCGGGACCGGGGCGGCCGGGCCTCGATTTCCCGGACGGTCCGATCACCCTGGACGAGATCGGGCACCAGTGCGGATGTCATCACAATTTGATTTCTTGTCCGCACCGTCAGCAGTGAGCCGGTAGGATCTCGAAGGTGCGAAACTCGCTGCCCCTCCTCATCGTCGAGGACGACGAACTGGTCCGATCCTTTCTTGCGCGTGCGCTTGCTGAGATAGCGGGAGAGGTCACAGGGGTCGCCACCGGGGCTGAGGCGACGCGCGCGGTGGAGCGTCATCGCTACGGTGCCATCCTCCTCGATGGTCTGCTTCCCGACACACACGGCGTCGACCTCGGACGCCGCTTGGTGTCCCTCCCCAACGCAGCACGAAGCGGAATCTGCTTCGTGAGCGGCTCGCTGCGCCGGCCGGTGCCGCTGCACAGCGGCGTGAGTGCGCTCCCCAAGCCATTGCGGCTCCGCGAGCTGACTGCAGCAGTGGACGAACTGCTCGAGTGGGGGCGAACCGCTGGTGCAGCGCTCGTCGATCGCCTCGCAGCGCTCGACACCCTCGCGGCCAGCCTCCTGGTCAGCTGACCGGTGGCTCCGATCGACTTGCCGCCGATATCGCAGCTTCCGTGGGCGATCGCTCACGACCGGTTCGCCGCCGTGGCCGACGCCGTCACCGGGGAGGGCGCGTGCTGCCTGTTCGTCATCGATCAAACGATCCCGGCGAGCGCCCGGTCCGGCTATGCCGCGTTGGTCATCGCCTACGCCCGAGCCAACGAGCCGGTCACCATCCTCGAGGGCGGCGCAGCAGCACTGCTGATCCGCGATGGCGGCGTGGCGGCGGGGGTGGTGGCGGCGAAACGGCTGCTGAAGCAGATGAGCAAGCTCGGTCTCCAGCAGACGCTTCGAGCGGGCGTCGCGCCGCTGACCGGGGGGGTGGACGGAACGATCGAGGCCGCCAGAGACCTCGCTGCCGGCGCCGGCGCAGGTGAGGTGGCTGTCGCCCCCTGACCTGCCTGGTGGTGCCGAGGGACAGGATCGAACTGTCGACACCAGGTTTTTCAGACCTGTGCTCTACCAACTGAGCTACCTCGGCGAAGCGCGTAGTTTAGACGGGCCGCCGGGGCGATCCGAGCACGTACCTCGAGCGCACCGCTCCTACAATCGAGGCATGAGCCGGGTGATCCAGCTTCGTGTTCGCGGGCTCACTCCCGATGCACGCGACGCCCTTCAGGCGCGGTTCGCTGCCCTGGTGAGCAGCCGCGAGTGGCGCGAGGGTATCCCCTGGCTCGCCGACGCCGCGTCGCGCGACATCCTCCCTCTGCTTTTCTTCGACCAAGCTCAGGCTGAGGCGCGCAGCGCGGGGCAGCAACCGCCATCTGCTGCGACCTTCGTCCGCATCGCCGGCGACGAGGCTGACGCTCTCGCGCTGACGTTCATCGCCCGCGACCTCTCCGAGGGTTTCGGCGTCGAGGTGGACCTGCGTGACCCTGATAATCCGATCGCCAAGCTGCGTCATGTCGAGTTGACGTCAGGACGGCTGCACAACGGTGCGGCGCTGGAGTCCATCCTTGTTCAACGGGCGATCTTCCGGCGCATGCCTGACGGATCGCGGATGGAGATGATCCCTCCCCGGGCGCGTGGATCCGCGTTCGGGCGGGCCGTCGGCGACGACAATGAGCTCAGCTGGAGCTTCGTCGTCCACGACATCCGCATCGTCGACTCATCCTTCCTCGGCGCCGAAGCCGAGGCTATGCGCATCTTCCGCGGCTTCCGTGCGCTGCCTTCTGACGATCGCGCATGAGAGCGGTGGTGCAGCGCACCACGCGCGCTTGCGTCCGCGTGGCCGGCTCAACCGTCGGTGAGATCGGGACCGGCCTGCTGATCCTGTTGGGGGTTGGCCGGGAGGACGATGACGACTCGGCAGATAGATTGGCCTCCCGTGTGGCGGGGCTGCGCATCTTCGCGGATGCCGGTGGACGGATGAACCGCGATCTGATGCAGGTCGGCGGCGCCCTGCTGGTGGTGAGTCAATTCACGCTCCTCGCTGACACCGGCCGGGGCCATCGGCCGTCGTTTATCGGCGCCGCGCCGCCAGAGGACGGCGAGCGGCTCTACTCGCGGTTCATCGACAGCCTGCGCGGGATGGGGCTGCCGGTCGCCGCGGGAGAGTTCGGCGCACACATGGAGGTCGAGCTGGTCAACGATGGTCCGGTGACCCTGGTGCTGACGGCCGGCGAAGGCCCATGGAAGGCCGACGCGGGCTGAAGGTCAGGCGCTGCGACGCGCTCGGAGGGCCACCAGCTGCTCGTTCTCGCTGCCGGTGCCGGCGTAGCGGAACAGCTCCGGCGGCCGACCGCCGGTCCCCGCGGGGGAGCGGAAGCGAGGCACACGTCCCCGCAGGCCCGCGACCTCGCGGTCGGCCACGGCGCGGAGCAGGCCACTGTCACGCAACTCCTGGATCCGGCGGCGGAACGTGCGGTCGCTGCCTTCCGGGCCGCCATGGAGGGCCACATGAACCCGAAGAAGGTCGTCTCCGGTGAAGACGTCGCCGAGCAGGGACGCGGCGCCGCCAACCTGGCGAGCGTCCTGGCGGAGACGTTCGGTCGCCTGGCGAAGAGCAGCTGCGTCTCGCGGCTCCAGCCGCAGCGCGCGGCCGACGGCGGCCCACGCCCCGCCGCCGTCGAGATCGGCCAGGGGGGCTGTGGCGTAATACCACGCGGTCACCGTCCGCGCCCCTCGGCCAGGATCGTCGTCGATGCCGACAAGATGGAGTCGCTCGGTCCGGCTGCCGCGGCGCCCCCCGACATCCACCCCAGCGGCGGCGGCTAGGCGGGCGGCTGCGTCAACCAGGCGCTCCCGGCCACCGAGCTCCCCCCGGGGAAGGCTGCGACGCACGGTGAGGACCTGCAACGCGCGGCTGGAAGGGACCCCCGGATCGGCATCGAAGCCGAAGACGGCGACCCCCACCGCGATTGCAGCCTGCGCCCCACGGGCCATCACCTACCTCCTTGTTTAGGCTGATAATGGCACAAACTGGCGTTTCGGAGTCGTTTTTGCGCGGCGCTTGACGCGTTCGCCCCTGGTGGTGACCCGGGCTGTCGGTGGGCGGGGCAGGGATCGAACCCGCGGCCTTCTCGGTGTAAGCGAGACGCTCTGACCAACTGAGCTACCCGCCCGGCCAGCCCACTGTAGCGCCGATCAGCCGCCCCGAGCGGGAGGGAGCGACTCGACCTCCTCAGCCCCGAGGTCCGCGCGGACGTATTCCGCCGTGATGCGTTCGATGCGATCCGCCGTGATCTCGACCTCCGGGCCGAACACCCCGCGACGCAGCGACACACCGTGGAAGATGTCAGCCCCGTCATCGGCGAGGACGCGATGGACGGCCCCGAGCTCGCTGCCATCGCGGTCGAGGATCTTGTGGCCTGGCTTGATGGCGGTCCAGGCGAGGACCTCGTCGTCGGCCATTGCGGCCACCTCCTGATTCGTCGTCGCGGCGAGGCTCAGGATAGGGCCGCCGAACCGCCTCTCGCCGGTTCCAGCCGGGCCAGGGTGCCGTCCGAGCGGGCGACGATCACCAGGTCGGCCATCCCCAGGAAGAGGCCGTGCCCCACCACCCCGGGGATGGCGTCGAGGCGCGCCGCGAGCCCTTCGGGGTCCGTGATCGGTCCGAACTCGCCGTCGGCGATGAGGTTGCCGTTGTCGCTCCGCAGGGGCTCATCGGCGGCGTCGAGGCGCAGCCGGAAGCCGGCCCCTGTCTGGTCCAGCAGGGTCATGGTGTGGTGCCAGCCGAACATCAGCAACTCCACGGGGACGAACCCGGCGAGGTGCGGTCGCAGCTTGGTCTCGTCGGCGACGACCACGAATCGACGGGCGGCGGCGGCGACGATCCGCTCGCGCACCAGCGCGCCACCGAGGCCCTTGAGCAGGCGGAGGTCGGGGTCGACGGTGTCCGCGCCGTCGACGGCGAGGTCCACGCCGTCGGGGCCAAGTTCGACGAGCGTGATGCCGTAGCGGGCGGCCAGCGCCGCACTTGCCAGCGACGTGGCTACCGCGGTCACGCGCAGGCCCGCGGCCACGCGCGCGCCCACCGCCTCGATGAACCACCGCGCCGTGGTACCCGTCCCCAGCCCGAGGGTCATCCCCTCCTCGACGAGCGCCGCCGCCGCATCACCGGTCGCGCGCTTCTCGGCCTCGAGGTCCATCGCCGCGGGAGCCTAACAGGCGGCCGCGACGAGCGTGGTTCAGGCGATTCGCCGGCGCAGGTCCTCGAAGACGAGCAGTTCGTTGGCACCGTCCGGCTGCCGCATGAACGCCTCCTGCACGCCGAAGATGGCCTCGATCAGCTCGGCAGGACTGACCCCGGGACGCGCCATGACGCTGCGACGCCGCAGCGCGATGAGGACGCGGCTTGGGACAGCGCCACCGCGGAGGTTGACCTCCTCGAGCTGCGTGAGCAGGCCGTCGAGTTCGCAGAGCACGTCGCGACGATGCGACCGAACACCCTCCTCCTCATCGGTCCAGGTCAGCTGATTGAGCACCCGGTTGCGGACGAAGGTGGCCATCGGAGGGTTCCCTCGGATGCGCATCCGTCTCGGGGGGTGGAAAGCGTTGGCGGTACGGCCGAGCGGGGGGCGATCCTGGTCCCGGATGGTAGCCGCATTGAACCCGCTTGAACAGAGGTTTGTGGGTTTGCGCGCGCCTGTTGGCCAGACGCTGGTCATCACGGCGCAAATCGGCAAGCCTGTATGACCTCAGACGAGAGGTCAGACGGGTGCCGGCGCCGCCTCTGCGATGACGGCCTGGACGGCCTCACCCGCGCGGGCGGCATCGCGGCCGATGGTTC
>DATBEL010000002.1:0-58702 GCA_036276135.1 Candidatus Dormiibacterota bacterium | reverse complement strand
GCCGGACGGCCGTGGCGCCGCGGCCTGGTGACCGGTTCCTCGTGCGTGCACCTCAGCCTGGCCTGTGCGGCGCGGCTCGCGGATGCCCTCGGCATCCGGCACCCGGAGTGGGCCATTGCGCGCGACCGCCTGGCGACGGCGCTGCGGACTCTGCCGAACAGCTTTGAGGACAAGCGTCGCTGGGCGATGGACTGGTACTACCCGGTGCTGTGCGGTGTGGTCACGGGCGCTGACGCTCACGCGCGTATCCAGTCGCGATGGGACGAGTTCGTCGTCGCGGGGCGCGGCGTCCGCTGCGTGTCTGACCGGCCCTGGATCACCGCCGCGGAAACGTGCGAGCTGGCGCTGGCACTGGTGCGCAGCGGCGACCGCGCGCGGGCAGAACACCTGCTCGAGTGGGCGCAGCACCTCCGCGGAGACGACGCCGCCTACTGGACGGGCGCCAACTTCACCGATGGCTGCATCTTCCCCCCGGACGAGCAGCCCAGCTGGACCGCCGCCGCCGTCGTGCTCGCCGCGAACGCGGTCAGCGGCGGGGTCGTCGCCGACCTGCTCGACGCCACCCGCTAACGCCGCAGCACGCGCAGGCTGCCTTCGACGGCCACGTCGCGGAAGCCGTCACCGAGAGCGCGGCGGTACACGTGCAGCGGTGCCTGGCCGCCGTCGGCGGGGTTGGGAAAGACGTCGTGGATCACCAGCAGGCCGCCGCTGTCGAGGTGCGGTGCGAAGCCGGTGTAATCGGCATGCGCCGCCTCCTCGGTGTGGCCGCCGTCGATGAAGAGCAGTGACAGTGGCGTGCGCCAGTGGCGGGCGAGGCTCGCCGAGGACCCGACCACGGGAATGACCCAGCCCTCGAGGCCCACCTCGTCCAGCGCCTGCCGGAGGTGAGGCAGGGTGTCGACCCTTCCGGTGCGGGGGTCGATGACCGAGGAGTCGCAGTACATCTGGCCGGGCTGGTTCTCCTCGGAGCCGCGGTGATGGTCGATGCTGAAGAGCACCCCGTCGTGCATCCGCGCCGCGGTGCCGATGTAGATCGCCGACTTGCCGCAGTAGCTGCCGATCTCCAGCATCGGACCGTGCGCGGACGCGGCGACGGCGGCGCAATGGAGGAGCAGCCCTTCCGCATCGGGCATGAAGCCGCGCGCGGCGCGCGCGGCCTCGAGGTCGGCCGCGGTCATCACCGGCGCCCCAAGGGCGGCGCCACCGATCTCCAGCATGGCAGCGACCATAGCGGCACGTCCGCACACGTGCTCCGACGTGGTACCGCCCAAGTAGCATCGCCCGGCCGTGCCCGATCGCAACACTCTCCGCGTCGCCCTGCTCGCCTACCGTGGCAACCCCTACTCCGGGGGCCAGGGCGTATACGTCAGTCACCTGTCGGCAGCGCTGACGCGGCTCGGCCACGAGGTCACCGTCTTCGCCGGCCAGCCCTATCCCGTGCTCACCGACGGCCTGCCGCTGGTGCGCGTCCCCAGCCTCGACCTGTATCGGGAGGACGACCCGTTTCGGGTTCCCCGCCTCAGCGAGTTCCGCGACTGGATCGACGTCCTCGAGTATCTGACGCTGTGCACCGCCGCGTTCCCCGAGCCACTGACCTTCAGCCTGCGCGCGCGCCGACTCCTGCTGGCGCGGCGTGCGCAGTTCGACGTGGTGCACGACAACCAGTGCCTCGGCTGGGGGGTGCTCGGCCTGCACAACGCCGGCGTGCCGGTGGTCGCCAGCGTCCACCATGCCGTGGTCATCGACCGTGACCTCGAGCTGGCTCGGGAGGTGCGTCTGCGACGCCGGCTGACGCTGCGTCGCTGGTACCAGTTTCACCACATGCAGGACCGCGTGGCCCGCCGGCTGCCCCGCGTGATCACCGTCAGCACCCAGTCGCGGCGGGACATCGTCGAAAGGATGCGGGTCGACCCGGCGCGCGTTCGCGTCATCCCAGTGGCTGTCGACGACACCGTGTTCGCGCCGCGGCCGGGCACGGCCCGGGTGCGGGGGCGGATCTTCGCAATCGCCAGCGCCGACGTCCCGCTCAAGGGGGTCGTGCCCCTGTTGCACGCGGTGGCGGCGCTGCGCGTGCGCCGACCGGTCGAGCTCGTCCTGCTCGGCGAAGCCCGACGCGGCGGCGCTGTCGAGCGGACGATGCGCGAGCTCGGGCTCAACGGCACGGTCCGCTTCGCGCGAGGTATCGACGACGCCGCCGTGGCCGAGCAGTACGCCGAGGCGGAGGTCGCCGTGGTGCCGTCACTCTACGAAGGGTTCTCCATCCCGGCGGTGCAGGCGATGTCCTGCGGCGTCCCCCTGGTGGCCACGACCGCGGGGGCGCTTCCCGAGGTGGTCGGTCGGGACGGCGAGACGGCATTGCTGGTTCCGCCGGGTGACGCCGCGGCGCTGGCGCAGGCGATCGGCAGGCTCCTCGACGACCCGGTCCTGCGCACCCGCCTGAGCGCGGCGGCTCTGCAGCGAGCCGCCGAGCGCTACAGCTGGGAGGCGACCGCCCGAGCCACCGCCGACGTCTACCGCGAGGTGCTCGCCGACCCCGTACCATGCCGGGCATGAGCGAGGACCACACCGAACACGACCATCACAGTCTCCGCGAGCGCCTCGATGCCGCCGAGGCCGCTGCTGAGGAGGTGGTGTCGGAGGAGAGTGGCGAGGTCAACAAGCTGGCGGTCCCGTTCGAGGAGCTGGCCGCCGCAGTTCACGCCGCCATCCATCCTGATGAGCTCGCCGACCGCGATGGGCCCGGCGAAGCTGACGGCGTCGACGACCCGGCGCCCCCCGATGACGCCGCACCGGAGAGGCCGGCGTCGCGCTGAGGCGCGTCATCCCTTCGCGGTCACTCGCGAACCCGCGCTTCGGCGAGCTCGGGCGGCACATTGCGAGCGACGATCACCGCCGCAACCAGGACGATCCCTCCACCGATAAGGCGGACCGGGCCGAGGTCCTCCCCGAGCAGCAGTGCGGCAAGGACGACGGTGGTGGCCGGCTCGAGAGTGCTGATGATCGCGGCCCGAGTGGCCCCGACGCGGGCGAGCCCGGCGAGGAACATCGTGGCGGGGATCGCGGTCGCCACCACGGCCATGGAGAGAGCGAGAGCCCAGCCCCCAGCGTCGAGTGGGCGCCACTGGCCGCCGGCTGTGGCTGACGCGGCCAGCACCACCCCCGCCGTGGTGGCGATCACCGCTGTCGCCACCACCGGCGACACATCGGCAAGCAACACCCGCCCGACGAGGATGTAGGTGGCATAGATGGCCGCCGTGGCCAGCCCGAAGAGCAGGCCCGGCGTGTCGATGGTGCCGTGTGCGCTGAGCGGGTTGACGACGGTGAACACCCCGACGACTGCCAGCACCAGCGCCCCGACGCGCACCCGGTTGAGTCGCTCGCCCAGCAGGGCCGCGGCGAGGATCATGACCACGACCGGGTACAGGTACAGGAGGATGCTGGTCACGGCGGCGGGCACCGTCTTCAGGCTGGTGAAGTACGTCGCCGCCTGACCCACGTAGAGGAGCCCCATCACGGCCAGCCCAGCAGTGCGGCGGCCCCATCGCACCCGCTCACCGCGGATCAGCACCAGCGTCCAGAGGATCACCGCCGCCCCCGCGAAACGCACCGCCAGCAGCTCGGTCAGTGGAATGCCCATGCGGTCGGCGTATTTGCCGTAGATCGCGAGGCTGCCGAAGAATGCGGCGGACAGCGCGGTCAGGAGCACCCCGGCGCGATCCACTCTCGCTGCGGTCGGCACTTCTCCATTCATCGGGGAACTGTGTCAAACCGTCGTCGGCACGCCACCTCGCGGTGACGCTGGCGTGATGACGCTCGCTGATGCCAAGTTAGGATCGAGCACATGGCATCTCCCTCGCACGCCGTGATGTTGCGCGCCATCTCGGCTGCCGGCGACCGCGAGAGCACTGGAGCCCTCGACATCGCGTGGGACGCCGCCCGGGCCAGCCTTTTCTTCAAGTTCGGCCACCCCCGCCACGTGGTCTTCACGACGGCCGACGGCCGCACCCTGGCCGGTGAGGATGCGCTGACCGCACTGGTGGCCGAGCTCCCGGCCGACATCGAGGTTGCCACGTGGCGACGCGCCAAGGTCACCGAGGAGACCCTCGATCTCACCGCTGAGGAGCTCACTGCGCTGCTCGACCCCCGTGAGCCGGCTCACGCCAACGGCTCCGCTCACTCGGGCGATGCTCCCGAGCTGGGGTTGCCGGAGCCCGCCACCGACCCGGGGGCACCCCGCCCGCCGTTCAGCGTGGCCCACTTTCCCCTGCTGCCACTCGGCCCGGTGCTGTGGTCGGACGCGATGGCCAACGTCGCCGACCTCGAGGCCATGGTGCCGTTGCTGCCCGACTGCCTGCTGGTGCTGAACCTTCCCGAGCCGCAGGCGGCAGCGGTGGTGGCGGCGGGAGCGATCACCGACGCGGTCTGGATGAGCGGGGGGCACGGTCTGCTCGGGGAGACCGCGGCGCGCGCGCTGATGGACTCGCGGGAAGGCAAGCTGACCGCGTATCGCATCGACGATGCGCGCATGTCCGCTGTCCTGCGCACCCTGCTCGGCGATCCGGCAACGCTCGTCGTCACTGACGGCGAGGCGGAGGCGCCTGCCGCGGGGGAGGGGCCTGCCGCGGCGCCGGACGTGGAGTCGACCACTCCCGCCGACCAGCCCGAGGGTGGGGGAGAGACCACGGAGGCGGAGGCCACCCCGACGTTCGACCTGGACTCTGCGTACGTCGGTGCTCCCGATGGCGAGAACGGCACCACCGCCGGCGCGGTCGACCCGCCCGCACCACGCCCCGAGAGCCGCGCTCGGGCGGAGACCTCGGCGTGGTGGTCGTCGCGCCCAGCCGTCACGCCGCTGCCCGCGCATCCGCGCGTGGATTCGACCTTCGGTCCGGTCGGCGCTGTTCGTTCACCGCTGCAGGTGGCTGTTCGCGTGCTGGCCACTCTCGGCGTGTACGCATTGAGCTGGCAGAGGCGCGGCAATCTCGAGCTCGAAGCGTTCGATCCCGATCTCCCCGCGCGCAAGGCGCGGAGCATCACGTCGAGCGTGTTGGCATGGCTGCTGGCGTTGCTGATCACAGTGGCCGGCGCCGTGCTCTTCGCCTCCACCCGGCAGTCCATCCAGCTGCCCTTGGGGCGGCAGCTGACCAGCACGGAGGCGTACTACCTGATCGGCGGACTCGCATGTCTCTACCTGATCGTCATCCTGCCGTTCAACCTGGCGGCGGCGACGGCGAATCTCTGTCGCATCCGCCTGGTCCAGCACCATGTTGGCATCAGCGCTCGTGGGCGCGCGCCTCTGGGCAGCGCTCGTCTCATGGTCATCCCGGTCATCGGCAGGCTGGTGTTGCTCGGCCTCGAACAGCGAGCGATCAACAGCATCTGGAATGCGGCGAGAATCGCCGATGCCCCCGTCGATGTCGTGGTTGACACCGCACCAACGGTGGCGGGCGAGCAGGACACCGCCATCAGCGGCGCGACTGAGGCTGCCGCTGAGCGCGTGCTCAGCGCGGCACCAGAGGCAGCTGACAGAGTGGTTGAAGCTGCGGGAGCAGACGTCACGGCGACCGAGAACTCAGACGAAGTCGCCGCGATCTTCTCGGAGATGCAGTCCCAGCCAGAGTGGATGCGCATCGCCGCGCCCAAGCCCGAGGACGCCGCACCGAGCGAGGCGCCAGCCATTGCGGATGGCGAGGTGAACGCCGGCACGACTGTTATGGACGAGGTTGACGCGCCCGCCCTCGAGCCGATCGCAGCCGCCGAACCCGAGCTGTCCGTCGCGACAGCGGAGCCGGACGAATCCGCATCGGTTGACTCGACGCCGCGGTCTGACCCGGTGTGGTTCAACATCCCGACGCCGCCGGCCGACGAGGTCGCCGAGCCTGCCGAGGCTGACACCGTTGCCGATGCGACGGAGGCCCAACCCGACTTTGTGGCGCCGCGGCTGGACATCGACATCGACGGATTGCGCGACGGGCTCAACCAGATCGCGGTGAAGTGGCTGGGTGCTGACGACGTGGCCCCTGTGGCCGCGGCCATCGCCGCCGCACGGCCGGGCGTGGACGACTTCGTCGCAGCCATCGCCGCCATCCGCGCCATGGACATCCCCGGGCGCGAGAGCCCGATCGTCCGCGCCATGGCACGCGAGATGCACTACTACGCCACCGAGGTCCTCTGCGCCGCCTGACTTCAGCCCGGCGGTGTCTCCGGCGTGCCGCCCATGCCGCGCAGGCGGGGCAGGATCTCCCCAGCGCCACCTCGTTGAGGGCTTCGCCGCTGCCCACGCCCAGCACAACCCGGTGAGCTGAGCTGACGGTCGATCGGACCGGCCCACCGGCTAGGCTGCTTGGCGGTGAGCTCCAAGACCGCGACGCGCGATCCTGACGAGGCGACGCGCGCTCGCACGGGAGTGACCGGTCGAGCGTGGCTCGATCGCGTGTCGCTGCTGCTGGTCGCCATGGGAGCGATGCTGTGGGCGTCCGACGTGTTCTTCCGCACCGGGCTGGTGCGCCGCGGGCTGAGCAGCAGCGAGATCGTCTTTGCCGAGGACCTTCTGATCACCCTCGCGTTTGTACCGTTTTCGCAGCGCATCTGGCGAGACCTGCGCGGCCGTTCGCTGCCGACCACCCTCGCGCTGCTGGTGATCGGCGTGGGGCCTCAGGCGGTGGCCACCGTGCTGTTCACACAGTCGATCACCATCGCGCTGCAGTCGGGGGCGGTGAGCGAGACCTACCTGCTGCAGCAGGTGCAGCCGCTGATCGCCGTGGCGCTGGCCTGGCTGGTGCTCAAGGAGAGACGCCGAGCCTACTTCTGGCCGCTGGCAGCGTTGGGCATCGCAGCCGTGTACCTGGTGGTTTTCGCCGCCGCCCCCCTGCAGCCCTTTTCGGACCTGCAGCGTGGCCGGCTCGTCGCCGCCGTCTGCGCTCTCGGCGCCGCGCTGCTCTGGGCCAGCGGGACGGTCCTCGGACGGTACGCGCTGCGCGATGTCTCGTTCGTGACCACCGCGGCAGTGCGCTTCACCGTGGCGCTCCCCGTGCTGCTGATCATCCTGCTGGTGACCAACGGGACCGAGGCGTTCGGCGCCTACCGAGCGTCCGACGTTCCGAACCTTGTCGGGCTTGCCGTGCTTCCCGGCATCGGCGCCATCCTTCTCTACTACCGCGCGTTGCGCAGCACGCCCGCTTCACTGGCGACGCTCGCGGAGACCGCGCAACCGCTGACCGTGACCCTCCTGCTGGCCCTGCCGGCGCCATACGGTTTCCGCCAGCAGGTGTTCCCGCTGCAGGTGCTCGGCACCGCCCTGTTCATCGCCGTCATCGTGGCTCTCAATGCCAGCAAGGAGCGCGTGGTCGTTGAAGAACGACCTGCTCTGCCATGGCGAGCAGGCCCCGCGGCGCTCGACCAGTCGGCCGGCTAGCCGCGCTGCCCGACGAGAGTGCTGTCGTGACCATCGAGATCATCCCGATCCATGTCGAGACCGAGATCCTCCCCGGTGACGACCTGGCCCGGATGATCCACGCGACAGCGCTGACCCTGGTCGACCGTGATGTCGTGGTGGTCACGCAGAAGGCGGTCAGCAAGGCCGAGGGCCAGGTCGTCGACCTCGGCGAAGTGCAGCCCTCCGCACAGGCCGTTGAGCTCGCCGGGTCGGACACGGACCCGCGCATCGTCGAGGTGATCCTGCGCGAGAGTCGACGTGTCGTCCGTCATCGCGGCCCGCTGATCATCACCGAGACGCACCACGGGTTCATCTGTGCAAGCGCCGGCGTCGACCGCTCCAATGCTCCGCGACCCGACTCTGTCGTGCTGCTGCCACGCGACCCAGATGCATCTGCGCGCGAGCTGCGCCGTCGCCTGGAGGAGCTGAGCGGCGCGCGCCTCGCGGTCATCATCGGCGACACCATGGGGCGACCACTGCGTGAGGGCATCGTCGGCACCGCCATCGGGTCGAGCGGCATTGAACCGCTGCGCGACCTCGCCGGCATGGTCGACCCCAACGGGTACCAGCTGTCGACCACAGTCGTCGCCGTCGCCGACGAGGTCGCGTCCGCCGCCGACCTCGTGCTCGGCAAGCTCGAGCGAGTTCCTGCCGCAGTGATCCGCGGCTACGGCGTGACCGGCGACGGGCCGGCGAGCCTGCTCATCCGGGAGAGGTCGCGCGACCTCTTCACCTAGGCCGCCCGCGCACCAGCCGTACGGCGCGAAGGTCGTCGATGGTGTCGACGTCGAGCGCCAGCCCGGGAATGTCGAGAACCCGCGCCGCGATGCCGCGGTCGGCGGCCTGGTGCATGTGAGCGGTGGCGCTGGGCTGCTGTCCGAACATGGGCACCAGCGCCAGGGCGGGGCGCACCAGCAGCGCGTTGGTGCCACCGTCGCGCGCGCGGGCGATGGCGACGCCGGGGGCCGGCGCCGCGCCAACGAAGCCGACGATGTCTGCCGCGGTGACGAGCGGGAGATCGCCTGACAGGTACAGCACCGCGGCCGGAAGCGGTTGGATGGAACGCAGGGCGTGGAGCAGCCCGTCGTTCCAGGCAAGGGCTCCGTCAGAGACGACGTCGACGCCCAGGGTGGCGGCCAGCTCATGCGCCTGCGGGTCGGACGTCGCCAGCGCCACGGGTCCCACGCCCGAGCCCCGCGCCGCCTCGGCGGTGCAGCCCAGCATGTGCAGCATCAAACGCCGGCGCGAGGGCGCGGACACCGCGGGGCTGAGTCGTTGCTTGCTGGTTGCCAGCGCCTTCAGGGGGATGAGAACCTGGATGTCCACGCCGGTCAGTGTGTCGCCTGCGACGGCGAGGTCCTCAGGTCACGGCTAGAGCCGGGGCCCGATCAGTAGCCACCGGGGTTCGTGGGAGACCCACCGCCGGAGCTGCCGTTGACCTTCTGGCCGTTCGCCTGGAGGGCATACCAGGTTCCACCGAACGACATCACGCCCTGGCCGTTGACCTGGCCCGCGCTGGAATCGCCGGAGTAGTAGTAGAGCGGGTCACCGTTGGCAGCGGCCTGGGTCGAGCCGTCCGAGGCGGCCGCGGTCGACAGCGAGGCGGTCACACCAGAGCCGGCTTGCGGTGTGCCTGAGGTGGTGACGGGTGGCCACACTGCGAGACATCCGCTGGTGCACGCGACGGGCTTTCCCGACGAGTCGACAAGGATGTAGACGGTCTTGCCGCTGGGTCCGGTCAGCACCGTGCCGGAACTGGCCTGGGTCATGCTGATCGTCGCCGGGCCGCCGGCGGCCCCGCCACCGCCCGAAGAGGCGGTGGAGCCCGAGGCGCCGCCGCACGCGGTCACAAGGGCGGCCACGGCGGTCGCGCCCAGCAGCAGGCGGCCGGTTCGGTTGCCCGCGAGACGGATGGGGATCATGTCGGGGCCTCCCAATTCACGTCAGTCAACTTCGCTGAGTGGAGTGTCTGCATTTGAATACGGCGAGGGTTACGAATGAGCACCTGCACACGGCTGCGCCGCTCGAGATGACGCTGTAACCGGCCGGCCATGGCCACGCCCGGCCTCGCCGCGGGCTGATCTCAGGGGCCGGTCCATCGCGCCACCGAGGTGGCGGCGTGGCGGCCGGAGTACTCGAAGGCGATGCCGTCGGTGCTGGCCGTCAGCTGCGCGGATGAGTAGACGTCTTCGCGCTGGTTCATCAGGCCCGTGAGCAGATCGATGCTGACAAAGTGCTCGTCGCCGCTGACCGGGTTGCGGATCGCCTCGAGGTCGAGCGTCACGGCTCCCTCGACGCTGAACGAGCTGTTCTTGCCGTCGAAGTTCCAGCCCACCTTGCCGGTGCGTGTCTCGATGCCGGCATCGCAGGTGCCCATGAAGACCGCCAGCGGACCGCCTGCCCGTCCGCTCGCAAGTGCCTCGACGAGAGGTAGCTGCAGCGGCGACAGATCCTCGTCGATGAACACGACGGCCCGCCCCCCACCTTCATGGATGGCGCCCGGCCACTTGATCACGGTGGCCCAGGTGACTCCACTGAGATCGACCGCGTTGATCGACCCCTCGCGCACCCGCCAGGCGACGACCCCCTCGCAGTACCCGGGTGTCGGGCGCGACTCATAGATGCACGGGCATCCCCAATCGCAGTTGCAGGCGATCAGGTGCTCGACCCTGAGCTCCCAGGGCTCCCACAGCGTGTCAGATGTCATGGCCATATTCTCCCCTGCCCGGCTAGGTACCCAGCGCACATATTGACTGTCAGGAATCGCCTGCCTACGGTGCGCGGTCTGGCGCGTCCCGACGTCTCAGTTGGAACGCGTTCGCCGGCGCCGGATCGGGAGGTGTGTCGATGGTGACCGAGGCAGTGCCGTACGGGCGGAAGACGCAGAAGGCGCCACCGGTGAAGGATGTCCACATCGTGTGGATAACCGCCGGACTGGGCTGCGACGGCGACTCCGTGTCGATCACCGCCGCCACCCAGCCGAGCATCGAGGACGTGCTGCTCGGCGCCATCCCGGGTCTGCCCACCGTCCACCTCTACAACCCGGTCCTCGCCTACGACAACGGCGACAACTTCCTCAAACCGTGGTTCGCGGCCGCGCGTGGTGACCTCGACCCGTTCGTGCTGGTCGTCGAGGGCTCCATCCCCAACGAGAAGCTCAACGCCAACAATGGCGGCTACTGGGCGGCGGTCGGCACCGACCCGGCAACCGGTCAGCCGATCACCACCAACGCGTGGATCGACCGGCTCGCCCCCAAGGCGGTGGCGGTCATCGCCGCCGGGACGTGCGCGACCTACGGCGGCATCCACGCGATGCAGGGCAACCCAACGGGAGCGATGGGCCTGGCCGACTACCTGGGCTGGGACTTCAAGTCGGCCGGCGGCCTGCCGATCATCAACGTCCCCGGTTGTCCGGTGCAGCCCGACAACTTCATGGAGGTGGTGCTGTACCTCCTCTACCAGGTTGCCGGACTGGCCCCGGTGATCCCGCTCGACGATCAGCTGCGCCCCACCTGGTTGTTCGGCGCCACCGTCCACGACGGCTGTGACCGCGGTTCCCATTACGAGCAGGGCGAGTTCGCCAAGGTCTACGGCTCGCCACTCTGCCTGGTCAAGCTCGGTTGCTGGGGCCCGGTCGTCAACTGCAACGTGCCCAAGCGCGGCTGGATGGCCGGCATCGGTGGCTGCCCGAACGTCGGGGGCATCTGCATCGGCTGCACGATGCCGGGGTTCCCGGACAAGTTCATGCCGTTCATGGACGAGCCACCGGGGGGCAAGCTCTCGAGCACAGTCGTCGGCGCCTATGGCAGGACGATTCGTGGGCTGCGCGGCATCACCAACAGGACGGTGAACAAGGAGCCGAAGTGGCGCCACAACCGTCCTGAGCTCACCACCGGGTATACGCCGCGGCAGCACTGAGCGGCAGTTCACGACAGCAACGGGTAAGGAGAGTGATTCCATGGCGACACTGATGGAGAAAAGGGCGCCGAAAGCGGGAACGCTGACGGAGGTTTCCTGGGACCCGATCACCCGCATCGTGGGCAGCCTCGGCATCTTCACCAAGATCGACTTCGCCAACCGCGTCGTCGCCGACTGCCGCAGCACCTCGTCGATCTTCCGCGGCTACAGCATCTTCATGAAGGGCAAGGATCCGCGGGACGCGCATTTCATCACCAGCCGCATCTGCGGCATCTGCGGCGACAACCACGCCACCTGCGCGACCTACGCACAGAACATGGCCTTCGGCATCAAGCCACCCGCGATTGCGGAGTGGATCGTCAACCTCGGCGAGGCCGCCGAGTACATGTTCGACCACAACATCTTCCAGGACAACCTGCTGATGGTCGACTTCTGCGAGCAGATGGTGAAGGAGACCAACCCGAGCGTCCTCGCCAAGGCGGAGAACACCCCGGCCCCGCATGCCGGCGACCACGGCTTCAGGACCATCGCCGACATCATGCGTGCGCTCAACCCGTTCACCGGGGAGTTCTACCGCGAGACGCTGCACGTCAGCCGCTACACGCGAGAGATGTTCTGCCTGATGGAGGGGCGGCACGTCCATCCCTCGACGCTGTACCCGGGCGGTGTCGGCACGGTGCCGACCGTGCAGCTCTTCACCGATTACCTCGTGCGCCTGATGCGGTACGTGGAGTTCATGAAAAAGGTCGTGCCGCTGCACGACGACATCTTCGACTTCTTCTACGAGGCGCTGCCCGGCTACGAGGAGGTCGGCAGGCGGCGCATGGACACGGTGTGCTGGGGATCGTTCAACGACCCGGCGGCGTGCGACTACACCTACCGGCGCATGGGCGAGTGGGGCAAGGCGATGTTCGTCACCCCCGGGTGCGTCGTCGACGGCAAGCTGGTCACCAACGACCTGGTCGACATCAACCTCAACATCCGCATCCAGCTCGGCCATTCGTACTACGACGACTGGGAGAATTCAGAGACCTTCGTCAGCAAGGATCCGCTGGGCAACCCGGTCGACAAGCGCCACCCGTGGAACCAGACCACCCTGCCGCGCCCGCAGAAGCGCGACTTCGACGACAAGTACAGCTGGGTGATGTGCCCGCGCTGGCTCCACAATGGCGAGCACCTGGCCATGGACACCGGCGGCGGGGCGTTCGCCCGCCTGCTGGCCACCTCCCTGGCCGGCCTCGTCGACATCGGCTACGTCAAGGCGACCGGCCACAGCACCAAGATCTACCTTCCCAAGACCTCGGGCAAGCCGGAGGTCGAGTTTGAATGGCATGTGCCGAAGTGGAGCAACGCCATCGAGCGCGACCGCGCCCGCACCTACTTCCAGGCATATTCCGCCGCTGCGGCGCTTCATTTCATCGAGAAGGCGTTCGAGGAGCTTCACGCCGGACGGACGGACACGTTCACGCCGTTCGAGGTGCCCGACGAGGCCATCGGTTGCGGCTTCCACGAGGCGGTTCGCGGGGTGCTGTCGCACCACGTGGTGATCAGGGAAGGCAAGATCGCCAACTACCACCCCTACCCGCCGACTCCCTGGAACGCCAGTCCACGCGACAAGTTCGGCACGCCCGGCCCGTACGAAGACAGCGTCCAGAACACCCCGATCTTCGAGGAGAACGGCCCCGACAACTTCAAGGGCATCGACATCATGCGCGCGGTGCGCAGCTTCGATCCCTGCCTGCCGTGCGGGGTGCACATGTACCTCGGTGACGGCAAGGTGTTGGAGCGCAAGCACTCGCCAACCTTTGGTGGCACCCACTGACAGCCACAGCAGTGAGCCCGCCGCCCCGCGGCTCTGATGGAGAGTTCGCGGGGCTGATGGCGCGCATCGATGAGCTGGTCGGGGAGCTGGGGGAGCTCCCCGATGCGGCCGCGCGGTCACGCGTCGAAGAGCTGATCGGCGCGGTCCTCGAGCTGCACGGCGACGCCCTGCGTCGCATGCTCGACGCCATCGCAGACCAGCCGGACGGCGGCGCCGCGCTGTTCGCCGGCTACGCCGCGGACGAGCTGGTGCGCAGCGTGCTGCTCGTCCACGACCTGCACCCGATCTCGCTTGCCGATCGCGTCGAGCAGGCTCTCGAGTCCGTACGGCCGATCATGCACGGCCACAAGGGCGACGTCGAGTTGCTCGGCATCGAGGACGACGTGGTACGCCTGCGGCTGACGGGCAGCTGCGAAGGGTGCCCGTCATCAGAGCTGACCATGAAGGCGGCCGTGGAGAAGGCCCTCTACGAGGCCGCGCCGGAGATCGCGGGGATCGAGGTCGAAGGGATGAGCCCGCCACCTCCGGGCCCGCCGGCCATCGAGTGCCTGGTTCCGCTGCAGATGGCATCTCCGCGCGCGGGCGCGGCCGCCGGGTCGCGGTGAAAGGCGATGGGCCTCGAGGCTGAGCCGTCGCTGGAGATTCTGCGGCGGTTCGTGAAGGAGCGTGAGCCGGCCGAACGCTGCGAGCTCTGCGCCGAGGGCATCGCGCCGCACCCGCACCACGAGCACCTGCTCGAGCCCATCGACCGTCAGCTGCTCTGCAGCTGCACGCCATGCGCTCTGCTCTTCCCCGTTGAGGCACAGAAGCGGTTCCGCAGGGTGCCGCGCCGCCTCTGGTACCTCACCGACTTCACCATGACCGATTCGATGTGGGATTCCCTGGCGATCCCCGTCAACATGGCCTTCCTGCTCACCAGCGCGCCGGCAGCAGAGCTGCACGCGTACTACCCGAGCCCGGCGGGAGCCACCGAATCGCTGTTGACCCTGGAGGGCTGGGCCGAGCTGCTCGACGCCAACGCGACACTGTCGACGTTGGTGCCCGAGGTGGAAGCCCTGCTCGTCAACCGCGTCGGCGAGCGGCGCGATTACTTCATCGCACCCATCGATCGCTGCTACGAGCTCGTGGGCCTGCTGCGCGTGTACTGGCGAGGGTTGTCGGGAGGCACCGAGGTGTGGGAGCGCGTCGGCGAATTCTTCACCGAGCTGCGCACCTCCGCGCGTGCCAAGCCGGCAAGTGGGCTGGTCCGTGCCTGACCTGAACTTCGCCGTCGAGTCCGTCGCCGCGGTCGACGCCTCCCTGACCCCGCTTCTCGAGTTCGGGCTGCGCATCGAAGAGGCGGATGGCCGCGAGATCGACACCGTCGCGCTCGCCTGCCAGATCATGATCGAGGCGGTGCGCCGCCCCTACGTGGCGAGCGAGCAGGAGGCGCTCCTCGACCTGTTCGGCACGCCGCAACGATGGGGCACCTCGCTGAAGACGATGCTCTGGACGCACGCCGCCACGGTGGTCCCCGGCTTCGAGGGACGGACGGCGGCAAAGCTCGCCGTGCCCGCCACCTTCGACCTCAGCCTTGCACCAACCAAGTACTTCTTTGCGCTCGAGGACGGCGAGGTGCCGCTCACCTTCCAGTTCAGCGGCACCGTGTTCTACCGCGACGCACAGGAGGCGCTGATGACCGAACGCATCGCCTGGACCAAGGAGGCACGCTTCCGCCTGCCGGTTGCGGTGTGGCGCGACCTCATCGATCGCCACTACCCCGACGGCGCCTGGTTGTGCCTGCGCCGCGACGTCTTCGAGCGGCTCTACCGGTACAAGGCACGCCGAGCCGTGCCAACGTGGGAGACCATCGTGGACGAGCTCCTCGAGAACGCCGGCACCGAGGCGGTGTCGTGAACCGCGAGCATGTCGACCGCATCGTGGCCGCGACCCTGTACGAGGGCTACATCCTCTATCCGTACCGCCCCACCTCGGTGAAGAACCAGGTGCGCTGGACGTTCGGGGGCGTCTACCCGCGTGAATACAGTGACGCCGTCGGCGGCGCTGAGCCATGGGTCGCCACCACGGAGTGTCTGCTGCGTGGCGGCGACGACGCCCGCGTGGAGGTGACCGTGCGCTTCCTTCACGTGGTCACGCGCACCGCGGCAAGACTCGACGCTCCCTGCGCAGAGCCTCCTGCCGACGGCACATCCAGGCTCGATCACGTCGATGCGTTCGAGATCGACGGCCGCGTCCATCGCACCTGGGAGGAGGCGGCGGAGCGCACCCTGGAGGCAGGCGTGTGCACGCTCGCGGCGCTGCTCCAGGAAACCCGGCGGCTGACGCTCAGCGTCGCCGCGGGCGAGGAGGTGGAGTGGCTGCGTGGCAACGATGGGCCCGTCGCCGGCGCGCTGCTGCGCTCGCACAAGCGGCTGCTGGTGACGGTGGAGGTCTCCGCTCAGCGTGTCAGCCCCGATATCGCCCGCGTCCGCGTGTCGGTCACCAACGTGACCCCGGTCAGTGCGGCAGACGTGGCCAGCCGCGACTCGGCGCTGCGCCACGCGCTGCTGTCGACTCATGTCGTTCTCGGCGCCACCAACGGCGGCTGGCTGTCGCTCGCCGACCCGCCGGCGGACGCTGTCAACCTCGCGGAGGCGTGCGTCAACACCGGCCTGTGGCCGATCCTGGTGGGCGCGCCCGGCTCCGACGACACCGTGCTGGCCTCGCCGATCATCCTGGAGGATCACCCCCAGGTGGCACCGGAGTCCGCGGGCGAGCTGTTCGACTCGACCGAGATCGACGAGATTCTCTCGTTGCGCATCCTCACCCTCACCGATGACGAGAAGGCTGAGATGCGGGGCGCCGACGAGAGGGCGCGCGCCGTCCTCGACCGTACCGAGTCGCTCACCCAGGACGACTTCATGCGCATGCACGGCACGTTGCGGTCCCCGGCACCGCGGATCGGGGGACAGCGATGACCGAACACAACACCTGGGCCGTTCTCGGCGATGACCCATTCGCCGCCCGGCCGGCTCGCGAGTCGGTGCGATGGCACAGCGGGGTGCTCCGCATCGGCGACCAGGTGCGCCTGGCGCCGAAGGGCAACGCCGACGCACTCGACATCGTGCTGCGCGGTCGCATCGCCACCATCGAGTCCATCGAGCAGGACTACGAGGACGTCGTCTACCTGGCGGTGACCATCGACGATGACCCCGGCGCGGACCTCGGCCTGCTCCGCCAGCCCGGTCATCGCTTCTTCTTCACCCTGAACGATGCCGAGCCGATCGCCGCGGGAGAGGAGACATGACGGCACGCGTGCTGGTCGCCGGCATCGGCAACATCTTCCTCGGCGACGACGGTTTCGGCGTCGCGGTCGCGCAGGAGCTGCTCCGCCGCGGCTCGCCGGCCGGCGAGGACGTCAAGGTCGGCGACTACGGCATCCGCGGCTACGACCTCGCCTACGAGATCCTCGAGGGCTATCCGACGGTGGTGCTCATCGACGCCACCCGGCGCGGCGACGTGCCCGGCACCGTCTATGTCATCGAGGCTGATCCCGACGCCAACCTTCCCGATGTCGGTGCCGACGCCGACCACGGCCAGGGGGCTTTCCAGGGCCACCTGATGACGCCGGCCGCGGTGTTCCACCTGGTTCGGACCATGGGTGGGACCATGGGCCGCGTCCTCGTGGTCGGCTGCGAGCCGGAGACCTTCGGCCCGGAGAACATCGGCCAGATGGAGCTGAGCCCCGCGGTCGCCGCCGCCGTGCCGGAGGCGGTGGCATCTGTCGAGCGAGTCGTGCGCGAGTCGCTCCATGCGCCGCTACATGCGGCCACGCTCGATGTGAACCGCCATGCATGAGATGGGTCTCGCCCAGGCCATCCTCGATACGGCGCTGCAGATCGCCGCCGACCGGCCCATTCGGCGCGTCGCCGTCTCCGCCGGTGAGCAGCAGGCGGTGAGCGCGGAGTCGCTGGCGTTCAGCTTCGAGCTGGTGGCCGACGGCACCCTCGCAGCGGGCGCGACGCTCGACGTCCGCAAAGTTGGCGGCTCTCAGCTTCTCGTCGACGAGGTGGAGATCGGCGGCGACACCTTGGAGGTGCTGCGGCGCGGCGATATCGAGATTGTCGAAGCGGCACATGAGCATTCCCACCCAACAGGCGATCAGCCGGTGCACCCGGCATGGTTGTGAAACAGACGGCAGTCAGGAGGTGACGGCATGAAGAAGGTTCTCGTGGTGGTGGCATTGGCCGTGGTGGGGGCAGCGGCGCTCAGCGGCAAGGACCTGAAGCGGTACATGCGCATCCGATCCATGTAGCCGGCGCGGCTGGAGGGCAGGAACTGGCGAGCGTGATTGCAACGGGTGAGCGGCGCGAGTACACCGTGCGCGGCGTCGTGCAGGGCGTTGGCTTTCGCCCGTTCGTATGGTCGCTGGCGCACAGACACGAGCTCGCCGGCTCGGTGCGCAACACCTCCGGGGCCGTGATCATCGAGGTGGAGGGGGCGAGCGCGCGGCTCGACAAGTTCGCCGCCGACCTTGTTGCCCTCGCTCCACCGCTCGCCCACATCGAGCGGGTCAGCGTGGCCGCGCTTGCCCCGCATGACGAGCGCGGGTTCGTCATCGCTGCGAGCCACGCGATCGACGGCGTGTACCAGCCGATCGCGGCCGACGCCGCCACCTGCTCGGACTGCGTCCACGAGCTGTTCGATGGGTCCGACCGGCGCCACCGCTACGCGTTCATCAACTGCACGAACTGCGGGCCGCGCTTCACCATCATCGAGGACGTCCCGTACGACCGCGCCCTCACCACGATGCGCCACTTCGAGATGTGTGCGGCGTGCGCCCGCGAGTACGCCGATCCCGCCAACCGCCGCTTCCACGCCCAACCCAACGCCTGTTCGGACTGCGGGCCGCGCGCCTGGCTGACCGACGCGGCCGGTGTTGAGCACGACGGAGACGGCATCATCGCCGCCGCCGCCGCGCTCCGGCGCGGGTCCATCGTCGCGGTCAAGGGCCTGGGCGGCTTCCAGCTGGCGGTGCGCGCCGGTGATGACGCCGCCGTGCGCCGCTTGCGTCGTCGCAAGCACCGCCCGGACAAGCCGTTCGCCGTGATGGCCGCCGACATCGACGCGGTGCGGCGGATCGCCGTCGTCGACGACGCCGAGGCGGCGGCACTGTCGAGCAGCGCGCGACCGATCGTGCTGCTGCGCCGCTGCTCGGTGTCAGACGACATCGCCGACGCCGTGGCACCCGGACTCGACGAGATCGGCGTGATGCTGCCGAGCACTCCGCTGCACCACCTGCTCCTCGACCTGGTGGGCGCGCCGCTGGTGATGACCAGCGGCAACGTCAGCGACGAGCCGATCGCCAAGGACAACCACGAGGCGCTGGGCAGGCTGGGCGGCATCGCCGACGCCTTCCTGCTCCACGACCGCGACATCTACGCGCGCTACGACGACTCCGTGGTGCGGGTCATCGACGGTGAGGAGCACATGGTGCGGAGGGCACGCGGGTACTGCCCGCTGCCGCTCGAGGTGGGGACGGAGCGCGCGCTCCCGCCGGTGCTGGCGCTGGGCGCGCACCTGAAGAACACGTTCTGCATCGTCCGCGACGGACGTGCGTTCATCGGCCCGCACATCGGCGACCTCGACGACCCGCAGAGCCTGCGCCACCAGGACGAGGCGCTGGCCACCTACCTGCGCCTCTTCCGCGCCTCCCCGGAGGTGGTGGCCGCCGATCTGCACCCCGATTACGCCTCGACCCGCATTGCCGAGCGCTGGTGGGAGGGCGGAGCCAATCCGGCGCGCGTCCAGCACCACCACGCCCACATCGCCAGCGTCATGGCGGAGCACGGCCTGCGCGGCCGGGTCATCGGTGTGGCGTTCGACGGCACCGGCTTCGGCGAGGACGGGACCGTCTGGGGCGGCGAGTTCCTGCTCTGCGACGAGATCGGCTTCCACCGGGCCGGCCACCTCGCGCCGGTGGTGCAGCCCGGCGGCGATCGCTGTGCGCGCCAGGGCTGGCGCATGGCAATCGCGTACCTGCGCGCCGCCGGGCTTGACGGCGACGAGGTGCCGGCGTGGTTCCCCGGCGGGGAAGACGCTCCCGACGAGCGTCGCTGGCGCCTCGTCGGCCGCCTGGCCGGCACGGGGGGCACACCGGCAGCGCCCATCAGCACCAGCGCGGGGCGCCTCTTCGACGCCGTCGCCAGCTTGCTGGGAGTGGCTCACACCTCCAGCTTCGAAGCGGCGGCCGCGATGCGACTCGAGACGCTGGCGCGAACCGTGGCCGCCGGCTCCGTGGCGGCCATCCCCGTGGGCCGTGGCGGAACCCCGTTGATGCTGGACACGCCCTCACTGGTCGCGGCGATTGTCGAGCAGCGCCGATGCGGCAGGGGCGCAGCCGAGCTGGCCGCCGTGTTCCACGAGAGCCTGGCGGCGGCAGTGGCGGCGGCGTGCGCAGACCTGGCGGACACCACCGGCCTCACGCGGGTCGCGCTCAGCGGAGGCGTCTTCCAGAATGCCCTGCTGTTGGCGCGCACCTCAGCGCTGCTGCGCGAGCGGTCACTGTCCGTGTACGCCAACCGTGCCGTGCCCGCCAACGACGGAGGAGTCAGCCTTGGTCAGGCATTCGTCGCCGTCTGCCGCGCCGCCACCGACTCGGACAGGTGGTCATGATGGCAGTGATGAAGAGCGCCGGCCCGGCGACTGATGTCGACCTCGCCCACCTGCGCGACGGCGTTGCCACGCGGTGTGCGGCTGGGGACGACTATTTCGCCGCCGTGGCCCGTGACCTCGCCGAATGCGCTGCATCGATGGCTGACCGCTTCTTCGCCGGAGCCACCCTGATGGTGTTCGGCTCGGGGCCTGGCGCCACAGACGCGCAGCACAACTCAGTTGAGTACGTCCACCCGGTGTTGCCCGGTTGCCGGGCGCTGCCCGCCCTGTCGCTGACCAACGACATCAGCACCGTGACGGGCATCCTCGGCGGCGTGGACCCGCTCGGCGTCTACGCCCACCAATTGACCATCCTGGGCCGGCCGATCGACATCGCCCTGGCATTCCTCAGCTCGCCACATGACGGAGCGTGTCTGCGGGGCCTGCGGACGGCGCGAGAGGCCGGGATGCTGACGATCGCGCTCAGCACCGGCGAGGCGGCGACTGGCTCACCCGCCGCCCACACGTTCCACGTCGACGGCGACGATCCCCTGGTCGCGCAGGAGCTGCACCTCGCCACCTACCACATGCTCTGGGAGCTGACCCATATCGTCCTCAACCACCGCGGCATTGCGGCGCGCCGATGAGCGACAACGTTTGCCAGGACGAGGTCTGCATCACCTGCTCCGACCAACTGCTCGAGGTCGTCGTCACCGCCGTCAGCGCTGACGGCGGCACCGCGCAGGCTGCCTGCGACGGCGTTGCCTGTGAGGTGTCCATCGACCTGCTCGACGGTGTTGGCGCCGGAGATCACCTGCTCGTGCATGGCGGCGTGGCCCTGCAGCATGGCACCCTGCGGGTGGCGCCATGACCCAGGGCAACGACCCGTTCTCCCAGCTGCTGTACCCGATGCTGACCGAGCAACCGTCGGTCGACGCGTCCGTGGTTGCCGAGCTCGCTCGCGCGCCGCTGCAGAAGTCAGCGGAGAGCAACAGCCTGCGCCGCCGGCTCTTCGAGGCGTCCGCCGAGGAGATCGCCACGTGCGCGCGAGCCATCTCCAGCACGGTGGCGACAGGAGGCCGCGTGCTCGCATGCGGCAATGGAGGCAGCGCCACCTCAGCCGCTGACATGGTGGCTGAGCTGCTCCATCCATCCGGCGCGCGCCCGCCGATCGCCGCTCTGTGCCTCACCGCCGACGTCGCCGTGGTCACCGCCATCGGCAATGACGTCAGCTTCGATGACGTGTTCGTCAGGCAGCTGCTCGCCCTGGGCCGCCCCGGTGACGTGCTCCTGGCCATCTCGACCAGCGGCAACTCGGAGAACCTGGTTCGCGCGGTGCGCGAGGGGAGGCGGCTCGGCATCCTGACGGTCGGCATTGCCGGACACGATGGCGGCCGCATGCGCGCCGAGGCCACCGTCGACCATCTCTTCGTCGTGCCCTCGACCAGCGTCCACCGCATCCAGGAGGTGCAGACAACGCTGTACCACCTCCTCTTCGAGCTGGTGCAGCGACATCTCACGGAGGTCCCCGCAGCATGTGCCTAGCCATTCCCGCGAAGTTGGTGGAATACGTCGACGCCGACCGCACCTACGGCAAGGTGGAGTTGGGCGGCGTTCGGCGCCAGGTCAACACCTCCCTGCTCGTCGGCGAGGATGCGGCCGAGCCCGGTGACTACGTGCTCGTGCACGTCGGCTTCGCCCTCAGCGCCATCAGCGAAGCTGAGGCCAACGAAACGCTGCGCATCCTCGAGGAGATGGGCCCGGCGTATACCGACGAGCTGCAGCAGATCCGCCAGTCCGAGGCGATGGAGCTGGAGCTGGTCGGCCCCGGCTACCGCAAGCAGGTGACCGAGATATGAAGTTCGCCGACGAGTTCCGCGACGCCGACCTGGCGCGCTCGCTGGCAGCGCGGATCACGGCCGAGGCGGGCGACCGGCACTGGAAGATCATGGAGGTGTGCGGCGGCCACACCCACACCATCTTCAAGTACGGGATCGAGGACCTGCTGCCCGGCAACGTCGAGCTGGTGCACGGCCCCGGCTGCCCGGTGTGCGTCATCCCGATGGGCCGCCTCGATGACGGCATCGCCCTGGCAAAGGACAACGACGTCATCTTCACGTGCTTCGGCGACCTGATGCGCGTTCCCGGCAGCGACGGCAGCCTGCTCGACGCCAAGGCAGCGGGCGCCGACGTGCGCATGGTGTACTCCCCGCTCGACTCGCTGAAGATCGCCCGCGAGAACCCCGACAAGCAGGTGGTGTTCTACGCCATCGGCTTCGAAACCACGGCCCCGTCGACGGCGCTGACCCTGTTGCGCGCCAAGGCCGAGGGTGTCCGGAACTTCTTTGTGTTCTGCAACCACGTCACCATCATCCCGCCGATGAAGGCCATCCTCGACTCACCGGACCTGCGCCTGGACGGGTTCCTCGGCCCCGGCCACGTGTCCACCGTTGTCGGGGTGCGCCCGTACGAGTTCGTCACGCGCACCTACGCCAAGCCGGTGGTGGTGGTGGGATTCGAACCGCTCGACATCCTCCAGGGTGTCCACATGGTCATCAGGCAGGTTCTCGAGGGCCGCTGTGAGGTGGAGAACCAGTACACGCGGGTTGTGCACGAGGACGGCAACCCCAAGGCGCTGGAGGTGCTGGCCAAGGTGTTCAAGGTGCGCCCGCACTTCGAATGGCGCGGGCTCGGCTTCATCAGCCAGAGCGCGCTCGAGCTCAACGACGACTTCGCCGGCTTCGATGCCGAGCGCGTGTTCACCGTCCCGGGGATCCGCGTCGCCGACCCCAAGTCGTGCCAGTGCGGTGAGGTGCTCAAAGGGGTGCTGAAGCCTTGGGAGTGCAAGGTTTTCGGCACAGCGTGCACTCCCGAGACCCCGATCGGAACGTGCATGGTGTCCTCCGAAGGCGCCTGCGCTGCGTACTACAACTTCGGACGCTATTCGCGCGCGCGGGACAGGGAGCGCGTACTCGCCAACGGGGAAGCCGAACCAGCCATCACCCCGATCGCTGTTCGGGCCGGATGACGGACGAGCCCGCCCCCGGCAGCGGCGCAGCTGTCAGGGCGGCGGCGGCGCGCATCGCCGACCCCGAACAGCGTGTGCTGGAGCGGATCGCGGAGATACGCAAGCGCAAGCCATTGCTGCGCGAGACAGCGATCACCATGAGCCACGGCGCCGGCGGCAAGGCGAGTCACACGCTGACCGGTGCCGTCTTCGCGAGCATCCTCGACAATCCCGTCCTGGCCGAGCTCGGTGACCAGGCGGTGTTCAGCATCCCCGGGCTGACCGACGCACGCATCGCCATGACCACCGACTCGTTCGTGGTCAGCCCGTTGTTCTTTGCCGGCGGCGACATCGGCGAGCTCGCCATCAATGGCACCGTCAACGACCTCGCCGTCGGCGGCGCCACACCCCTGGCCGTCTCGGCCGCATTCATCCTGGAGGAGGGGCTGGAGATCGGCGTCCTTCGCAGGGTGGTGGAGTCGATGCGTCGCGCGGCGGATGCGGCGGGGGTCAGCGTGGTCACCGGCGACACCAAGGTGGTGCCGCGGGGCAAGGCCGACCAGCTGTTCATCACCACCACCGGCATCGGCCTTGTCAGAGAGCCGGAGAGGCTGGGCATCGCTCGCATTGCGCCGGGCGACGCCGTGCTGCTCAGTGGCGCCATGGGCGACCACGGCGCCACCGTCATGCTCGCACGCGGCGACGTCGACCTCGAAGCCGACCAATTGCGGAGCGACACGATGCCCCTGCACGGCCTTGTTGCGGCGCTTCTCGACGCGGGGATCGACGTCCACTTCATGCGTGACGCGACCCGCGGCGGGGTCGCCACGGTGCTCAACGAGATCGCTCAGCAGGCCGGGGTCGCCATCGCCATCGATGAGGACGCGCTGCCGGTGCACGACGAGGTGCGCGGCGTCGCCGAGATCCTCGGCATCGACCCGCTCTACATCGCCAACGAGGGCAAGCTTGTGGCGCTGATGGCAGCGGGAGATGCCGATCGCGCCCTGGACCTGATGCGCTCGCGTTCCGAGGGCCACGAGGCGGCCATCATCGGCGAGGTCAGGCCGGAGCCCGACGGCATGGTGTTCATCCGCACGGGCTTCGGCGGCACCCGCGTCGTCGACATGCTGATCGGCGATCCCCTGCCACGGATCTGCTGATCGCGGAAGCCCAACGCGTCTCCCCGAGCCACCCTTGCCGCCGAGTACCCGCCGCTAGACTGGAGCGCGGACCAGGAGGCAGTGGTGGCTCATCACAACGGATCGTCCCCCGGCGGCGCCGAGAGCATTCACGGCCACCCGCGGCCGAAGAAGTTCCTGCGCCCCTGCCTGCTTCTTCTCCTCGTCGAGGAGCCGGCCTACGGGTACGAGCTGCGCGAGAAGCTGGCGCCGATCTCTGCCAAACCGCGGGACATGGGGACTGTCTACCGCGCCCTCAACAACATGGAGGAGGAGGGGCTGGTCGTCTCGTCCTGGGAGAGGTCCGCGGAGGGACCGAGGCGACGCCGCTACGACATCACCCAGAGCGGCCGCGCCGCGCTCGAGCTGCTGGCCGATGAGATGTCGGGGACACGCGACGTGATCGGCGGGTTCCTCGAGCGGTACCAGGTCGACATCGGCATCCAGCTCTCTGGAGAGGGGCTGACGGCGGGGTAGTCCTGCGGCGCAGCGCTCACGCCCCAGCGGCTCGCTCACCGGGGGCGTCTAGAATCGGGCGCGACCCGTGCACCGCAGGGTCCGACGGCAAGGAGGCACTCGATGAGCGTGTTCCGACGCTTCAGCAACATCTTCCAGCAGAAGAGCAATGCCGCTCTCGACCGGCTCGAGGATCCTTCGCAGGCGATCGACCTCTCCTACCAGCAGTTGCTCGAACAGCAGCAGAAGCTGCGCACGGCGCTTGTCGAGGCGACCACCGGGCAGAAGCGGCTGGAGAACCAGGCCGCCGAGATGGACAAGCGCGTTGCCCAGCTCAACGGGGCGGCGCAGCAGGCAATGCAGTCCGGCAAGGAGGACCTGGCCACCCAGGCGCTGACCCAGGCGGAGGTGCTCGGCCAGCAGCGTCAGCAGCTCGACCCGCAGATCCAGTCGATCTCAGCCCAGGTCACCAAGCTGCAGGCCGGCATTCAGCGATACCAGGCACGGGTGCAGGCCTTTGCCAACCAGCGGGAGACGCTCAAGGCCTCGTACGAGGCGTCGAAGGCGACGAGCTCGGCCGGTGACACGCTGGCCGGCATCGGCGAGCACACGTCGGACGCGGCGATGATGATGCAGCGCGCCCAGGACAAGATCGCGCGCTCGCAGGCGCACGCCGACGCGGTCGACTCGCTGCTCGACAGCGGCGTGCTCGACGCACCACTGCTCGGCGGTGGCGGCAACGCGCTCGACGACAAGATCACCGCCACCGTTGTCGACAGCAACGTCCAGGCCAAGCTCGCGGCGATGAAGTCACAGCTCGGCCTCAGCGCACCGCCAACCGCCCCCGCCCTGGCCGCCGGCGGCATCGTCGTGCGCATCCACGGCGCAGAGCAGTACCGGCTTCCCGAATCGGCTCGCCAGCAGCTCGATGCCTTCGACCATCGTCTCATCGACGCGGTGCGGTCGGGTGACGACGCCGCCTTCCACACTGCCCTTGCCGAGGTGAGCGGCTTCGTCAGATCCACAGGGGCTCAGCTTGCCCACGAGGACCTGTCCGCCAGCGAGATCATCCTGCCGAGTGACGACATGTCACTCGACGAGGTCACGACGATGCTCCAGGAGGAGAACTGGATCGGCCAGCCCGCCTGACCTCCGCTGGGTCTAGTGCGTGGGGCCGTCGGTCAGGGCTATGTCCGCATCGTTGAGGGGCAGCACCATTGTGGGGTCGAGCGTTTGATGGCCCGACTGCGCCACCGCGACGGTGGTGCCGATGGCGAGAAACTCGATGATGTGGCTGCCCCAGATGTGCGACGCCTGCTCGATGCGCATCGCCACGATGCCCTGCGCTCCGGTGCCGCGCGTCTCGTCCTGCATGCGCGTCATCGCCAGCTCGCGCGCCTCGTACAGGGCCGAGGTGTAGTTACCGAGCTCGACGTTCTGCGTGGCCTGGCCGAGCCACGTCGACAGGCCCTGGTGAGCGATGTGGTAGACGCAGGCGCCGAAAGCGAGCCCGATCGGCTCGTACCCGGCGCGGATGAGCAGGTACAGGTCCTGTCCGGACAGGTCGCTCAACCACAGCCGGGTGGAGCGCACGGTCGGGTTGGCAACGGCGGTGCCGATGGCAACGAACTCAGCAAGATTCTCTCGGCCGCGGTCGAGGCGGACGTCGAGCTTCATGCCGACGACCCCCTGCCCGCCGATGCTGTGCGCGTGCCGCTCCATCCGGCGCACGGCGTCGGTGCGCGCTGCGTACATCACCTCGGTGAGGCCGGCCATCTCCTGGTTGCTGCCCCAGCTCTGCACCTGGTAGCCGATGTGATACACCCCGCTGCCCACCACCAGCCCGAGCGGTTCGTAGCCGATCTCCTTGAGCAGCACCGCCTCGTCGACGGAGAGGTCGCTGCTGAAACGCCGCCCCTGGTGGCGCTCGCCTCCGCCCGTCGCCAGGCAGTGGAGCGCAGCGTCAGCCCGCGGATGCGCAGCCACCGTCATCAACGCAACCTCATGATCGGCAGCGGGACCTCGTCGAGGGGATCCCTGGCGTAGCGGCACACCGCGGTGCCGACGGAGACCAGCTCGACGAGGATGCCTCCGTTGCTGACCTCATGGGTGGCGAAATCGACGTCAACACCCACCGCGCCGTCGGCATCCGCGGCGGCGATCTCGGCCTCGAGGCGGCTGATCCCCAGCAACCGGGCTGCCTCGATGCCGTCGCTCACCTGGTCGATGCGCACGTTGCTCCATGAGCGCAGCAGCCATTCAGTGCCGCAACCCGGGTCGATCTCCACCGCGCCGATGCCGATCACCAACCAGACAGGCACATAGCCGCCATGGATCAACTTGCTGAACGCCACACCGTCGAGGTGTGACATGAAGGGACGGTCGAGGTGAGGTCCGCCGGCGCGCCTGATGGCGGTGCCGATGACGGTGAACTCCAGCGCATTGCCCACGCCCTCGAGATGCCGGCGCACCAGGCGCACGCCGACCACCCCGTGCGCGTCGAGGTCGCGCGCTTCCTGGGTGATCCGGGCCAGCGCCAGGTCCCTGGCGTCAACGACGCCCTGCTCGTACGCGGTGTGTTCCCAGTTGTAGCCGTACCGGTGGTCAGGGCCGGCGCGGTAGTAGCCATACCCGTGCGGGCATGCGTAGGTCTGGATGGCGCCGCCGGTCGCACCGACGCCGAAGACGGTGCTGTATCCCCACTGTGCGGCGATGCGGAACACGCTCGATCCCATCACCATCCCCACTGGCTCGAAGCCCGCGTGGCGCACCGCGGCCAGCTCGGCGACCGACAGGTCGCTCGTCCAGGGCGCATCCGGTCCGCGCAGCTGGTCGATGCGGTCGCGAGCCGCCAGGGGAAGTTCGCCACGCTCGAGCGCAGCGATGCTCTCCAGTTGCCGCTGCGCAGCTGCGCTCGGATCGGCCATCAGCGATCCAGCGAGAGAACCAGCTTCGGCGTCTCGATGGTGCGGTCGGGAAGCTTGCGCACCGCCGTGCCCATGGCGAAGAACTCGATGGTGTGGCTGCCCCACACGTGGGACTTCTCCTGGATCTGGACACCCACGATGCCCTCGGCCTTCAGCTTGAGCGCCTCGTCCTGCATGCGCTCCATGGCCAGCTCGCGCGCTTCGTACAGCGCCTGCGTGAAGTTGCCCATCTCCTTGTTCGCGCCGATGTTGCCCATGGCCTGGAACATCCCCTGGTGGGCGACGTGGTACACACAGGTGCCGAGCACCAGCCCGAGGGGGGCGTGGCCGGACTGCAGGAGTGTCCAGAAGTCCTGGCCGCTGAGGTCTGAGGTGAAGGGCTTGCCCTCCGGTGTCTTCCAGTTGCCGCCATCCTCTGCCGAAACCGCGGTGCCGATGGCGAGGAACTCGGCGGTGCCGCGACCCCACTCGTAGAAGCCCACGTCGAGGCGCACGCCGACCACACCGTCGGCGTCGAGAACGGTGGCCTCCTCCTCCATGCGCGTCATGGCCAGCTCGCGGGCGGCGTACATCGCCTGGGTGAGGGACTGCACCTCCTGGCTCGAGCTCCACGACTTGGTCGTCAGCCCGATGTGGTAGATGCTGCTGCCCACCACCAGGCCGCGGGGATGAAAGCCAGCCTCCTTGATGAGCAGGAACTCGTTGACCGACAGGTCGGAGGTGAACAGGGCGTCCTTGCCCTGCAGCTCACTGAGACGGCGCAGTGCATCCTTGGGCAGTCCCTCGAGCTCGGCGGGAGCCTGCGGCGGCGGCGGCGGTGGAAGCTGGCTCATCGGCGTTGATCCTCTGGGACTCTCACGGGCGGGACGTTACGGTCAGGTGACCAGGGAGCGGAGCGCGGCGTTGGCGTCCGCGCTGCTGCGAGCGCGGGTCTGCAGGGCGCCGAGCAGCGCGCGCAGCCACGCTTGGAAGTCCAGCTCCTCGGAGCGCAACGTGATGCCCCGCACCGCATGCGCGTGCCGGGTGGCCACCGCGCCCTGGCGCAGCTCGGCCTCGAAGATGTCGTCGCCGGCGCGGACGGTCAGCTTTCTCACCGGGTGGTCCTTCTTGAACAGCCCCCGCTCGCGTTCCAATTCAACGCTGCCCGGCATCGAGTCGCTGAGCTTTGCGGCCAGGACCTGGAAGAAGACACCGATGTCACTGGCGTCCGCGTGCATCGACGCGGCGAGAGCGTCGAGGTCCTGTTCTGGCGGCGAGACGTCGGTCATGGCCGCTGCGAGTATAGGGTGGCCGCGGCGTTGCCCCGTGGCCGCCTCACGTGGTCAGCGAGCGCAGCGCAGCGGCGGCTGCGGAGTTGGTGGTGGCCTCCTGCGCGATGCAGGCGAGGAGCGCCTCCAGCCACCCCTGCATGCTCACCTCCCTGGCGTAGGGAAGGCCGCCACCGACACCCTGCACCGCATGGATGTGGCGGCACACGACGCGACCATCCGACATCCGCGCCTCGAAGGTCTCGCTCGCCAGGGTGACGCTGACCCGGCGAGCCAGCCGCTTCTTCTTGAAAACGCTGTGCTCGCGCTCGACCGTGGTGTTCTGCGGCAGCGCCTCCTCGAGCGTTGCACAGAGGACGCGAAAGAAGACGCTCGAGTCGCGCGCGTCCGACTGCAGAGATGCAGCCAGCGCACTGAGGTCGGCGTCAGGTGGAGGAGGGGCGTCCACGGGTGGTGCGCCCGGCGCGCTTGCCGGGCGCGCTCCGGGTCCTCGCCGGCTTCGGGGAGGCCGTCTTCTTTCGCGGTCGCGATGACCTGGCGCTTGACGTGCGTTTGCTGACCGGCGCCTTTCGCGCCGCGGCCGCTGGACGCGGGGGTGCCGGCGTCTCCACCTCGGGTGCGAGTGCGTCGGCAACCGACTCCAGGACCCGCCCGACGGCGGCTGCGGCTGCGCTCAGGCCGGCGGCCGCCTGCCGCACGGCCGCGGCCAGGTCCTCGCTGTCGTACATGTCGCCAACGGTAGCAGCAGTCCGTGTCGTTCACAGCCTCACCGGCGGCCGCAGCGCCGAACCCCTGCATGGCCATTCAGCGACGAGCGCCCACGGGGGTCGCCCCCGCACTTTACAGCGGCACTATCACGTAGACTGATTCTCACGCAGTCAAGAACAGCAAAGGAGAGAGACGACATGTCCACCATCGTGTATGTCGCGATCGTCATCGTGGTCGTCCTCGCGATCCTGATCGGCGTGGCCCTCGCAAGCCGCAGGCGGTCGAGCCAGTTGCGGGGCAGGTTTGGTTCCGAGTACGAACGCACCCTTCAGACCAGTGGCAGCAAACGCGACGCTGAGAAGGAGCTCGCCGGCCGGGTCGATCGTCGCAAAGAGCTCAACATCGTGCCTCTCAGCGAAGCCACACGCCAGCAATATCTCAGCGAGTGGCAGCAGGTCCAGGCGCATTTCGTCGACGCGCCTGTTCAGAGCGTGCAGCAGGCCGACACCCTGGTGGCGCGGGTGATGAACGAGCGTGGCTACCCCGTCGCCGAGTTCGACCAGCGGGCCGCCGACATCTCCGTCGACCACCCCGCAGTGGTCGAGAACTACCGAGGCGCCCACGAGGTCTACATGAAGAGCGCGCAGGGCAGCGCCAACACCGAGGACCTGCGCAACGCGATGACCCAGTACCGAGCTCTCTTCGAGGAGCTGCTGGGTGCCGGAGCTGCGGACTCCCGTCGGCCTCTGTCGCGCCAGCCCGAGGCCGTGGGTGCGGATCGCGACTCCGCCGGGCCGACCGCGCCGCCGCCGGCGCCTGCGCAGACGGTCGGCACCGACACGCGTGGACCCGGAGGTGACCGATGACAGAGCAGATCACCACCGAACAGATCGCCGAAAGCGGGGCGGGCACTCCTCCGCAAGGCCCGCCGCAGCAACCGGCCGTGGAGACACCGTCCGCGACCGGGGGCGCAACTGATACCGGGGACGGCCCCGGTCGGCCGGAGGGGGCCGGTGCCGAGGGTCTGCTCGGCGACAGTGGCGCGTTCATCGAGCGTTGGAATGGCATCCAGGCAACCTTTGTCGATGAGCCGCGGCAAGCCGTCGAGCGGGCCGACGCTCTCGTGGCCGAGGTGATCCGCGAGCTTGCACGCACCTTCGCCGACGAACGTCAGCGTCTGGAGGTGGCCTGGTCAGGGGGCAAAGACGTGTCCACCGAAGATCTGCGCCAGACGCTGCAGAGATATCGCGAGTTCTTCCAGACACTTCTGCGCAGCTGAGCGACCCGGATACCCGACAGGTCGGCCAGTGGGGCGGCGGCAACGCCGCCCCAGCCGGGCGGGCCGGCTGGCGCCTCCGGAGTGGAGCCCAAGGTGGGAATCGAACCCACGACCTACGCCTTACCAAGGCGTTGCTCTACCTCTGAGCTACTTGGGCCCGCGGCGGGCGAATGGTACCAACCGCCTCGCCGGCGCCCTTCGTGGACGTGCCCGCCGGGGCTCTGATACAATCGGACTTGACCTAGCGCCGCTAGGTTTCTTTTTTGTCGAGGCATAAGCACGTGGCAACGGCGAAGGGTGGCTCCGCGATCATCACCCTGCAGTGTCCGGACTGCAAGGAGCGCAACTACACAACGGTCAAGAACAGGCGGAACGACCCCGACCGCCTCGAGCTCAAGAAGTTCTGCAGTCGTTGCCGCTCCCATACCCGGCACCGCGAGACCAAGTAACGGATCCAAGGGCCGGCGGTGTCCGGCGAGCGCACAGGGGCGTAGCTCAGTTGGTTAGAGCATCGGTCTCCAAAACCGAGGGTCGCGAGTTCGAATCTTGCCGCCCCTGCCACGGAACACCCGGTGGCCGCAGGGACGCGGCGCCAACCAGGAGGAACTGAAAGTCAGGTGGCCAGAGCGGTACGCGGCCAGCCGAGCAAGTCTCGCACGCCGGTGGGACCACCCACGGCTGGGATGGACCGCAACTATTTCGCGAGCGTCGTCGACGAGCTGCGCAAGGTCGTCTGGCCGACCTGGAACGAACTGGCGCGCATGACCGGCGTCGTGGTCACCACCGTCATCCTCATGGCCCTGATCGTCTCCGCAGCCGACTTCGCGTTGGGGCAGGTTGTCAAGCAGCTCTACAGCTCCAGCGGCACCAGCGCAGCGGGCAGCCAGGTGGCCCCGAAGGGGTCGACGGTATCGCCCGGCGCGACCAGCAGGCCGGCCGCCACCGCACAACCAACGTCAGCAGGCGGGTCCCCCGCACCGATCACACCGTGAGCACCGCAACATGAACGAGACAGCCACAACCACCGACGTCCGCTGGTATGTCGTCCACGCCTACTCGGGACACGAGGAGAAGGTCAAGGCCAACCTCCTCAAGCGCGTCGAGTCGATGGACATGCACGACAAGATCTTCGACGTCCTCGTCCCCACCGAGGAGGTGATGGAGATCAAGGACGGGCAGCGCCGCAAGGTGGCCAAGCGGATCTTCCCCGGCTACATCCTGGTCAACATGATCATGTCCGACGAGTCGTGGTACGTGGTGCGCAACACGCCCGGCGTGACCTCGTTCGTCGGCAGCGGCAACAAGCCCGTGCCCCTGCAGGACCACGAGGTTCGCGGCATCCAGAAGCAGGTCAAGGCCGAGGCCCCGACCAAGGTGTCGGTCGAATACGAGATCGGCGAGAACGTGCGCGTCACCGATGGTCCGTTCACCGATTTCCACGGAAAGGTCACCGAGATGAATGCCGAGAAGGGCAAGCTCAAGGTCCTGGTCAACATGTTCGGGCGTGAGACGCCCGTCGAGCTCGACCTTCTCCAGGTCGAGCGGCTGCGTTAGGAGTTCGGCGTGGGCAAGAAGAAGGTCAAGACAGTCATCCGTCTGCAGATCCCGGCCGGCAAGGCCACACCGGCGCCGCCGATCGGCACCGCGCTGGGCCCGCACGGCATCAACATCATGGAGTTCTGCAAGGCGTACAACGAGCGCACCGCCTCGATGGGGGACACGGTGATCCCAGCCGAGATCACCATCTTCGAGGATCGCACGTTCACGTTCATCACCAAGACGCCACCGGCGTACAACCTGCTCAAGAAGGCGGCCGGGGTCGAGAAGGGCTCAGCGGTGCCCAACCGGGACAAGGTGGGCACCGTCTCACGCGACCAGGTGCGCGAGATCGCCGAGCTGAAGATGCAGGACCTCAACGCATACGACATCGAGCAGGCGATGAAGGTCATCGAGGGCACCGCCCGTTCGATGGGGCTCACCGTCAACTAAGAACCCGTTCGTGGGAGGGCGCAGGCGCCCGCACGCACCACAGGAGACCATCGTCATGCCACACCGTTACGGAAAGAGATACCGCGAGGCTGCCGCCGCGATCGTGCCCGACAGGGCATACCCGCCGGATGAGGCGGTCAGCGCGGTGCGCAAATCGTCGACAGCCAAGTTCGACGCGTCGATCGAGGCGCACATCCGCCTCGGCGTCGACCCGCGCCACGCCGACCAGATGGTGCGGAGCAGCGTGGTCCTCCCGCACGGCACCGGCCGCACCCGTCGCATCGCCGTCTTCGCCACCGGCGAGAAGGCCAAGGAGGCTCTCGACGCGGGCGCCGACCTGGTCGGCGGCGACGACCTCGTCAAGAAGGTGCAGGCCGGCGAGATCGACTTCGATGTGGCCCTGGCCACGCCGGACCTCATGGGCCAGGTCGGCCGTCTCGGCAAGGTGCTCGGCCCGCGCGGGTTGATGCCCAACCCGAAGGCCGGGACGGTGACCTTCGACATCGCCAAGGCGGTCAGGGACGTGCAGGGCGGTCGTGTCGAGTTCCGCGTCGACCGCGCCGGCATCATCCACACCGCGATCGGCAAGGCGTCGTTCGACGACGCCAAGTTGCGCGACAATTTCGCCGCGCTGATGGACGCGGTCGTGCGTGCCAAGCCGTCCGCCGCCAAGGGGACCTACGTGAAGAACGTCACGCTCGCCGCCACCATGGGACCGGGCGTCACCGTCGACCCGGCCGCCGCGTCTCGGATGTCCGTGGCCTGATCAAGGACGCACTGAAGCCCACCGTGATCAGCCTGCTCATCGTCGACGACATCTCCAGCACGCGCGACAACCTCCAGAAGCTCCTCAGCTTCGAGGACGACATCGAGGTCGTCGGAACCGCCGCCGACGGCCGCGAGGGTCTCGAGGCCGCCCATCGCCTGCATCCCGACATCGTGCTCACCGACGTGAACATGCCGCTGATGGACGGCATCCAGCTCACCGAGACACTGGCGTCGGAGCTGCCGACGTCGCCGGTGATCATCATGTCCGTGCAGGGCGAACGCGACTACCTGCGGCGGGCCATGCAGGCCGGCGCTCGTGAGTTCCTCATCAAGCCCTTCAGCCACGACGAGCTGGTGGCGGCGATCAGGCGCGTGTACCAGCTCGAGCTGAAGAAGGGGACGTTCATCGCGCAGTCGATGCCCCAGCAGCCGGAGGCGCCGACTGCCCCGCGCAGCAGCGCCCCCGCCGAGGTGTTCCTCGTCTTCTCGGGCAAGGGCGGTGTCGGCAAGACGCTGATCGCCACCAACCTCGCGGTGGCGATCGCCGAACAGAGCGGCGGCCGCGTCGCGCTCGTCGACCTCGACCTGCAGTTTGGCGACATCGGCGTGATGCTCAACCTCGACCACAGCCGCAGCATCACCGAGCTTGTGGACGGCTCCGGCGGGGTCGACTCGGACAGCGTTGCCGACGTGCTCGCCAACGGCCCCGGCGGCGTCAAGGTGCTGCTGGCGCCGATCAGCCCCGAGCTCGCCGATCTGGTCACCGCCGAGCATGTGCGCCTGCTGATGGCCGAGCTGCGCCGTGCCTTCGACTATGTCGTGGTCGACTGCTCGACCCACCTCACCGAGTTCAACCTCGAGGTCGTCGAGATGGCTCAACGGGTGCTGGTGGTGACGGCGCTGACCATCCCGGCGATCAAGGACGCCAAGCTGACGCTCAAGGTTCTCGAGTCACTGTCGGTCGACGCCGAGAACACCCTGCTGGTGGTCAACCGCGTCGACGGCTACGCCGACTTCAACCGCGAGTCGATCGAGCAGAGCCTGCGCGTGCCTGTGGCGGTGCAGATCCCCCACGACCCCAGGATCGTCGGCGACGCGATCACCAGCGGCACACCGTTCGTGATCGCGCATCCCGAGGCCGAGGTGAGCAAGGCAATCCGCGAGCTGGTCGCCCGCATCCTTCCCGAGCACGCAGCAGCGGTGGCACCTGAACCCGTCGACCGCAAGAAGCGCAAGGGGCTGTTCGGCCGCTAGACGACGGCCGTTCAGCGACCGAAGCTGAGCTTGCGGCGCGACGCCTTCTTCGGCCGCGCCACCTGCGCCGACGGCGCGCCGGTGGCGTCCGTGGCGGGCACCGCATCGATGGCATCGGCGATGGCGCGCACGCCGGCGCTCGCCTTCGATTTGGGCTCCTTGATCACGAAGGGGACTCCGGTGTTCACTGACGTGGCCACCACGTTGGGGTCGAAGGGGATGCTGGCGGCGATGGCGGTGCCAAGGAAGGTCTCCGCGCCGCGGCTGTCCAGCTCGCCCGCCGACTCGCGGTGGTTGGCGACCACGAGCACGCGCGTTGGGACCACGTTGAGGGTGTCGAGCACGCCGCGCACCAGGCGTGTGTTCTTGACGCCGGTGAGACTCAGGTCGGTGACCAGGACGACGTGGTCGGCGACGCTGACCGCGTTCAGCGTGGTGTCGGTGAGGTACGAGGGCGTGTCGATGACGATGTGGTCGAAGTCAGCGCGTAGCGTGTCGACCAATGTGCTCAGGTGCGCCGGCGTGATGTAGTCGGCCACCTCCGGTGTGAGCGGCGCCAGCAGCACGCTGATGCCCCCGGGCCCGGCGATGAGGGTGTCGCGCACCAGCTCATGGTCGGCGAGCTGATCGTCAGCGAGCAGGTCGCCGATGGTGCGGTCGGCGCGCAGCGCGAGCGCGGCGCCGATGTCGCCGAACTGGAGGGACAGGTCGACGACCACCACGCGCCGTGACTTGCCACCTCGCAGAGCGGTTGCCAGGTTGATGGCCACCACCGTCTTGCCGACTCCGCCCTTGCCCGCGATCACCGCCGTCACCAGGCCGGTCACGGTCGGGGACGCGATGGGGGCCGGCTCTGGCGGAGGAGCGGTGGCGGGAGTGGCGGCGAGGACCGCCGCTTCGGCGGCAACCGCACGGCGCTGTCCGAAGGCGTGGACGCGGCGCACCGCCGCCACCAGGTCGTCGCCGCGGAACGGCTTCTGCAGGAACTCGCGCGCCCCGGCGAGCATGGCCAGCCGGTAGGCGTCATTCTCAGCCTCCATCGACATCATGATCACGCCGGTCCCGGGCAGGCACTGGGCGAGCATCTCGGTGGTCTGGCCACCGTCCATGCCGGGCAGGCCGGCGTCCACCACGGCGATGTCGGGACGCAGCCAGAGCGCCTCCTGGACAGCGGACTCGCCGTCGGCGGCGGTGCCGCAGACGACCAGGTCGTCCTCGAGCGCGAGCCGGCGGGCGATGTTGTCGTTCACCACCCGGCTCTCGTCGGCGATCAGGACGCGGATCACGAGTTCACCTCCGGGCCATCATCGCTGCCACCGCCCGGCAATTCCCCCACGCCGCTGTTACGGGCCGGTCGCGCCTGCGGGAAGGGGCGGCAGGAAGAGGACGGGATTCACCGGCACGCCGTTGAGCCTGACCTCGAAATGGCAGTGCGGGCCTGTGGAGTTGCCGGTCGAACCGAGCAGCGCGATGAGCTGCCCGGCCTTCACCACGTCACCGGGTTTGACGAGCATGGTCTCGAGGTGGCCGTACAGGGTGAGCAGGCCACCGGCGTGGGCGATGATGATGTGGTTGCCGTAGCCGACGGTGCTGACGTCGGCGGCGACGACGACGCCGGCAGCGGCGCTCACGATCGGGGTGCCGAGCGGCCCGGCCAGGTCGAGGCCGGTGTGGAAGTGCGGGAAACCGTCGAACGGCGGTTCGAACGGGTACGGCGAGGGGCCGAACGGCTGGTTGATGGCCGTGCCGTTGACCGGCCAGACCAGCTGCTTGCCGTCCGGGTTGATCGGGACCGTCGGCACGGCGGTGATCGAGGCAGGGAGTGTTCCCAGGTGCTGCTGCAGGTAGTACGTCGCCTCCTGCCACGCGGCCTGCATGGCCTCCGCGATCGTCTGGTCGAGCTCGGCCAGGCGGGTCTGCGCGATCTGCTGGGCCACGGCCAGGCTCTGGCTGTTGGCGGCGCTGATCTCCGCACGCGTCGCCGATGCCTGGGCGCCCAACTGGTCGACCAGGTCCTGGGCATGCTGCGTCTGTTGCTGGAGGGTCTGCTGCTGCTGCAGCAGCTGGGCCGCCGCCTGCGCCGCTGCGGTGGCGTCAGCGGCCGCCTTGGCCTCGGCAACATCCGCCTCGGCGACGTCGCTGTTGATCTGGTCGACGAGGTCGGCGCCGCGGTGCGTCAGCCGGGAGAGGTCGACGGCCCGGCTGAAGAGGTCGGACATCGAGCTGCTCGACAGAAGGAACGAGAGGAGGTCGCCCTGCGTCTCGTAGCCGAGGCGCGCGTACTGTGCGAGCAGAGCCTTGTCGGAGCGGACCTGCAGTCGCGCCGCCGCCGCGGCAGCCTTCTCGGTTGCCTCGCGCGTGCTGGCGTCGCTGTAGTGCTGCTCGGCCGTGGTCAGCTGCGTCAGGGTTTGGGAGATCGCCGCCTGGTTGGCCGCGATCAGGGTGCGGAGCGTGGTCTGCGAGTCCTGGGCCGCCTGGAGCTCGCTGGCCAGCGAGCCGACGGTGGCGTTGAGCGCGGCCTGCTGCTGGAGCTGGAGCTGGAGCGCGGCGGCCAGCGGGTCGGTCGCTTTGGCGACGGGCGGCGGGGCTGAGGTGGCCGGGGCGGCGCTGACCGGGGCCGCGATGAGGCACAGGCAGCCGGCGACCACGGCGATGAGAATTTTCCGCACCGCCGCAGGGTAGAGGCGGTCCAGGGCCGTTCCGGGCCGGATTCACCGCTCGTCGGCGGCTCGTCAAAGCGTGTCAGACGCGCCGTTGCATGACTGCGACTAATTGACGCGTTCGCAGCGTTCATCGAGCCGAAACGTATTCGGCGAGCCGCGGCGCTCAGCGCCCGAAGAGCCGGCGCTTCGAGGCCCGGTCGCGGACCTGGTCAGCGCCGACGGCGTCGACGGCGGCCCCCTCCTCGGGGGTCAGGAAATCGACGACGACCCTGAGTTGCTTGCTGAACTCCGAGCGCGGCTCGCCGATGACCGCCGGCCTGCCGTTGTCGATGCTCTCGTCGATGCGGACATCGTAGGGGAGGTGGGCGAGCACCTCGCGCCGCAACGACTTCTCGATCTCCTCCCGGGGAAAGCCCACCTTGGGGTGGACCTGGTTGAGCACCACGGCGATGCGATCACGCTCGATCCCCAGGGACTGGAGCAACTTCAGCGTCACCTTGGTGTCCTTGACAGAGGTGATGTTGAAGGAGCTGACCACGAGGATCTGGTCGGCCACCTCCATGACCTCGAGGACACGCTCCTCGATGTGCGCCGGGGAATCCACGATGACGTAGTCGTAGCCGCGCGACAGCTCGCGAAGGATGGCGCGCAGGCTGGCAGCGGTGACCAGGTCGGCAAACTCGGGGCTGGCCGGCGCCAGGAGGATGCGCACGTCCTCAGGGCCGGTGGCCATGACCTCGTCGAGGTACTCGCGATCGACCTGCTCGCCCTGCTGGGCCAGCGACTCGATCGAGGTGGGGTGGCTCTCGGCGTGGAGGAGGACCCCGACATCGCCGTACTGCAGGTTGAGATCGATGAGGGCGACCTTGACCCCACGCGCCGAGAGGGCCACGGCGAGGTTGGTGGCGATCACCGACTTGCCCACGCCACCCTTGCCGCTGAACACCAGCACCGTGTCCGCCTTGGTCCGCCCGGGACGGCGCACCCGCTTGCGCGGCTGCTCGATCAGCGCCTCCTCCTCGGGTTCGGGCGCCTCCACGGCGGCGGGAGCGTCCACCGGCGCGTCGGGCGCCGGGGCCACCGGGGCGGGAGCCTCCGCGGCCGTGCCGGCCATCGGGTCGGTGTCCGCCACCGCGGCAGATGAAGGTGAATCTGGATCTGCGGTCGCGGCATCGGCGCGGACGTCCGCCTGCCCAGCGTCCTCCGGCTGCGCGGGGGCCTGCAGCCACGGCGGCGGCCAAGCGGACGCCTCCTTGGCGGGTGGCGCCGGCGCCGAACCAGCGGTCAGATCGACGGGCTCAGCCGGCTCGGTCGAGGGTTCGGGCCGCGCGGTCGCGTCGGCGTCTTCCCAGAGCCAGCGCGACGGTTCCGAGCCGCTGCTCCACGCTCGCGAGTGCGCCGGCGGGGCGGTTTGGTTTCGCAGCCTGCCCGCCGCCAGCATCACGGCGGCGCGAAGCTCGCGGGCCGAGGCGTCGAGGCGGAGCACGGCGGCGGCCGCGCCGGGCGGGAGGGTGTCACGGCTGCTGACCAGCACGACCAGCCTCGTGCTTGGAGCTGTCTGCGCCAGGGTGGCGGCGGCCTCGGCAGGGTCGATGCCGAGGTTCTCGCTCAGCACCAGCACCTCGGGCTGGAGGACCCGGGTCTGCTCGGCGACCACACCGGCACTCGACACCACGCCGCAGACGTCGAGCTCGTCCGCGTATTCGGAGACCTTCTCGTGGATCCCCACGATCTCCTTGAAGGGAGCCGCGACCACCACGCGGATCGTGCGGCCGGCCTGTTCCTCGTCCATCGGATCATGGTAGGTGGCAACTGGCCGCCTGCGACACCTCCGTCAACAGCAATTCACACGACTGATACTGGGGCAAACAGAAAGGGGAGCCGCACGATGCGGCTCCCCTTGTTCAGTTCTCGCGTGAGCGACGGTCTTTAAGTACCGAGGCCGCTGCTGATGTTCGAGAAGACGTTGTTGACCTGCTTGCCAACGACGGTGAGGATGACGATGACGACGACAGCGATGAGGACGAGGATGAGCGCGTACTCGACCATACCCTGGCCTTCCTCATCTTCCTGATTGCGAACCATGAGCTCGCGGAGACGGAGATAGAGATTGCTAAGCATTCCGGTGTTCACCTCCTTTTCCTGGGATTGTGTGCGAATTGACTCGGGCCCCGGGTTTGTGCCCGGCACCAAGCCAAACTATGACCCCAGGATGTGCCACCAGGATGGATACTCTGCGAAAGGATCGTAACAAACCCTCGTACATTCGGGACACGCGATTTCCCATTGGTGGCCTAGACTCTCCGTGATGACCATCGAAGCCGCTGCACCGCGCCTGCGCGTCATGTCGACCGACTCTATCCGGCTCATCGTGTTCGGTCGTGTCGTCCCGGCAACGTTCTTCGCGCTGCTCGGTTATGCACAGCTCATGCGCCTGGCGAGTGACGTGCGCGCCCTCCCCAACCCGGTCACCGCGACCTCTGTGCTCAGCAGCCCGTTGCCGGCGGCGCTGTACCTGCTGTTCTGCGCGATCCCCGTGTTCATCTACATCGGCAGGCCGGCGGCGTGGGCGCGTGACGGCAGGATCCTGCCGCGCGTCGCGGGCCTCGCCGGCACGGTGATGCTCCTGGTGGTCGGCGTCCTCCCGCAGGGGGCACAGCTGTACCAGCCGCCCTCATGGGTGGGCGGCCTCTCCACGACCGTCTCAGTGATCGCATTCAGCCTCGCCGTCTACGGCCTGCTCTACCTGCGTCGCAGCCTGAGCATCATCCCCGAGGTGCGCCGGCTGGTGACCGGCGGCCCGTACCGGCTGGTCAGGCACCCGCTCTACGCGGCCGAGATCGCGGCCGCGGTGGCGTTCGCGATGGTCAACCCGGGCGCGCTGGTGGTGGTCATCCTGCCTCCCTTCGTCGCCATCCAGCTGCTGCGCTCGCGGTTCGAGGAACGGCTGCTGACCGAGGCGTACCCGGAGTACACCGAATACGCGCGGCACACCCGCCGCCTGATCCCCTTCGTCTGGTGACAGCCAGACAGGCCTCCCGCAGGACGCTCCCGACGCCACACTCAGCGCCCGTATACTCGGCCGCAGGGAGGTCCACCAGGCCCACCGCTGCAGGAGGAGCCTCGCTCAGATGAGCCCACGCGTCCTGGTTGTCGATGATGACCCCCGTCTGCTCCACATCGTCGCCATGTACCTCGGCATCGAGGGATACGACGTGGCCATGGCGTCGAACGGCGAGGACGGGCTCGCCGAGGTCGCCAAGCAGCGGCCCGACCTGGTCATCCTCGACATCATGATGCCGGGCATGGACGGCATCGAGGCCTGCCGGCTGATCCGTGCCAACCCCGGCACCGCGGACATCCCCGTGCTCATGTTCAGCGCCCTGTCGGGCGACGAGGACGTCGAACGGGCACGGCTGGCCGGCGCCAACCACCTCATCACCAAGCCGTTCAACCTGGTCGGCCTCGGGTCGGTGGTGAGATCGTTCTTCGTCTCGGACAACCCGGTGGCCGTCTGACCGCACCGCGCAGGTCAGGGAGTGGTCAGCTGGGTGCTCTCCTCGAGGTGGGTGGTGAGGTCCTGAGAGAACACAGGCCCGAAGATGGTGTGGAGCGCCGGCTGGGCGCGAATCGCCTGGCCAGACAGCGGCGCGTTGCGAATCGCGTTGGCCGGGGCGTCGCGGGCGAAGGGGATGGTGTTGGCCGCGGAGGACGGCGCGGCGCCGACAGCGAGCGCGACCAGGAAGAGCACGCTCACCTGGAAGAATCCCACCAGCGCGCCGAAGAGCGCGCCGGCGATCCGGTCAAAGGTGAACGTGGCCAGCATGGAGAGCCGCTCGGAGAAGACGCCGCCGATGATCTCGAAGACGATCGTCACCACCGCCGTGACGGCCACGAACGACCACGCGTTGGCGAAGATGTCGCCCTTGTGCACCAGCGACGCAAAGTAGTTGCCGGTGTAGTAGGCGGCCATGACGCCTGCGTACACCCCGGCGAACGCGACAACGCGGCGCAGCGTGCCGGTGCGCCAGCCGAGGATGGCGTTGACGATGATCAGCACCACCAGGACTGCGTCGGCGCTGAACTGCTGCAGGGTGGTGCTGGCCTGTGCTGCGATCATCGTGGCCGAAAGCTACCACGCGTCCGCGCCCCGCGCGCGCTTGTCACAGCTCTGCCAAGGCAGGATCGGCCCGATGTGCGACGCTGCACAGCAGTAGCATGCAGCCAGTGAACCCGGGAACCCCAATGCCAGGCCGGCCCTTCTCGCGGACCGCCACCGACGTCACCGCGCGACGCACGTACGAGCTGATCGACGAGCCGGTCGGGCGTGAGTACCGCAACCTGGTCGAGGCCGCCCTCGCCGAGGGCGCCACCGGCATGCTCACCGTCGGCGCCGGGGACATGTCGGAGAGCGGCCGCCAGGTCGTGGAGTCGCTGCATCCCCACCTCGCGGGCGCGCCGCTGCGCGGTCCGGGCGGGTCGCTCCTCCGCTTCCAGCTCGGCAAGGAGTCGAGCGCAGTGCTGCTCAGCGCGGCCGACCGGCTGTTTGCCTGGCGGCGTCCAGCCCTTCCCGACAACCTCTGCTTCTTCCGCTCCGATGGGGGCCCCTGGCTGGTCTCGATCGCGGCGGAGCGGCTCGGGTACATCGAGCTCACCCAGCTCGAGCGCGTCCGGCTGGCCCACCATGCCCCGCAGCTCGCGTCCGTTCTCGCCTACCAGGCGGCCCACGACGCGGTCCTTGCCACCTTCGAGCGGCGGCTCGAGGAGCGGGTCGATCCCTTGGTCGAGGAGCTGCTCGGCTACGCGCGACCGCTTGCCGGCAGCGGCGACGGGCTCGACAGCGTGGCCGACGCCCTCCAGATGTGGGTGCTGTCGGACGATGACCTGCGCGTCGAGGTGGCGCTGGAGATGATCGCGAGCCTCCGCATCGAGGTTCTGCGCAAGGAGGTGACGCAGCTGCGAGCGCGGCTCGACGACGAGGAGTCGGTACCCGCGGCGGTGGCGGGCAACTCCGTGCTGCGCGAACGCTGGCGGGCGCGCCGGCGGCGCCTGATCGACGGCGTGCTCATCCAGCTGGGAGGGGGGCCTTCACCACTGCCCGGCTGACGCCGGTCAGTGGAACTGCTTGCCGACCTGGATGACGGCGGGGCCGAGCAGCACGATGAACAGGGTGGGGAAGATGCACCCGATCATCGGGATGAGCATCTTGATCGGTGCCTTCTGGCCCGCCTCCTCGGCGCGCTGACGGCGCCTGCGACGGATCTCCTCGGACTGGATGCGCAGGACGTTGGCGATGCCGACGCCGAGCTGCTCCGACTGGATGATCGCCTGGAGGAAGTTGTTGAGCTCCTCGACCTTGTTGCGCCGGCCCATCTCGTCGAGCGCCTCGAGCCGGGGACGTCCGAGGCGCACCTCGTTGAGAACCTGGGTGAACTCGGAGGCCAGCGCGTTCTGGTATTTGTCCGTGACCCGCGTGAGCGCCGCGTCGAACGCGAGGCCGGCCTCCACGCTGATGGTCAGCAGGTCGAGCGCGCTCGGCAGCGCCAGCAGGATCTCCTTCTGGCGCTTGCGGATGCGTCGCGAGATCGTCGAGGCCGGCGCGAGGTACCCGACCACGCAGAGGGCGACTGGCGCCAGGTAGAGCAGCGGCGCCGTCAGGTTGAGCAGCAGGGCCACGCCGACACCGAGCGCGGCCCCGACGACGGTCGACATGAGCTGCAGCGCGACGAAACCACCGGCGGTGAGGCCGCCGGGACGGCCGGCCAGGTTGAGCCGCTCCTGGACGGCCTGGAGCTGGCCGCCCTGCATGCGTCGCGACATGATCCTGCCCAACTTGTCGAAAACGGGCTTGATGACGCGGTCGGCGAAGGGGAGACTGAGCTCGGCCTCGGACAGGCTGGTTATGTGGTGTCCGGTCTCGGTGAACTGGGCGAGGCGAGCCTCGAGAAGATCCGCCTGCGTCGCGGTGGAGCGGCTGGTCAGGCCGAAGATGATGAAGCTGACACCGATGAAGGCGGCCAGGGCGGCGGCTGCAGCAAGCATGGCGTCAGACCTCGATCTTCACGATCTTCTGGATCGCGGCGGCGCCGATGATGATCGAGAAGACCCCGATGCCGAGCATGACATGGCCGAGGTTGTCCGAAAGCATCGGGCCGAAGTACGACGGCGAGATGACCGCGAGCACGCCGGCGAGCCCGAACGGCAGCAGGGTGATGATCCACCCCGAGATGCGCGCCTGCGCGGTGATGGTGCGGATCTCGCCCTGGATGCGGACGCGTTCGCGGATCGTGTAGGCGATGGTGTCGAGGATCTCGGCAAGGTTGCCACCGACCACGCGCTGGATCTGCACGGCGGTGACCAGCAGGTCGAAGTCCTCGGACTTGTTGCGGTTCACCATGTGGTTGAGGGCGTCATCGACGGTGATGCCGAGCGCGATCTCGCGCACGGCCCGGCCGAACTCCTCGGAGATGGGGGGCGTGCCGTTCTTGGCCACCGACGCCAGTGCCTGCGCGAACGAGTAGCCGGCCTTGAGCGCATTGCTGAGCAGGGTGATGGTGTCGCCGAGCTGGTTGTTGAACGCACGCGTGCGCCGGCCCTGGCGGAAGCGGAGGTACACAGCGCTCAACGCCCAGGCGCCGAGCGGGCCGATGAAGAAGACGACCGGGTTGGCGAACCGCAGGGCGAGGAACCCGCCCAGCACGACGCCGGATGCCACCACGGCGAGCACCCACTCCGACGACTTCAGCTTGAGGTCGGCCTTCTGCAGGTCGTCGGCGAGCTTGCCGGTGTGGGACGAGCGTGCCAGCACCGGGTTGAGCATGGCGGCGAACGCCTCGATCATGTCTCGAAGCGGGTTGCCGGTGCGGACCCGCGTCGGCGCAAGCTCGGTGGGGCGCCCGTACTGGCTCAGTCGCGCCGAGACGCGGTCGGCCTCGGTGAGACGCCGGCCCGATGCCCACAGCGTCAGGCTGAAGATCGTGCCCGCGGCGAGCAGCGCGGCGGCGACCGCGGGAAGGCTGAAGGTCATCACCCGTTCTCCACGTCAAATGGGCGGCGGTTCACCGGTGCGTCGACTCAGTGGGCGAACAGCGCGTTGAGCGAGGCTGCGGTCACGCCACTGTCGGCGGCGGTGGTGAGCGGCGCGGCGGTGCTGGCCTCGTAGAGTGGCTTGTCGAAGCCGTTGGCGCCGTCACGCTTGCCCCATTCGCTCTGTGGACGCAGCACGTACTTGAGCACGACCGGCCCGCCGGAGCGTCCGGGGGTGGTCAGCGCGGTCATGATCTCCGCCTGGCTGCGTGGCAGCTCGATGATGTACGAGGTCACGGCACTGCCCGTGCTGCCCGAGGCACCCACGCGGAGCACGCGGACATCCTGGAAGGAATAGCGCACGCCCGGCTGAGTCGGGGTTCCCGGGTCGATGAGGATGTCGATGTGATCCTCTGGCTGGATGTAGAAGCCGACCGAGGCGAGCTCGGCATTGGCGCCGCCGCCGCTGACACCGCTGCTGGCAGGAATGGCAAGCGCCACGTATCCCTTGGTGATGTCCAGGTGCGCGAGCACGGGCTGGCCCGGCACGCCGGGGTTCGCCGAGACGAACAGCGACGTGTACAGCGGGGTGTTCTGGCTCAGCGTCACCGGCGCAGTCTTGCCGACCACGGCGGACGGGTCGGTGTACACGTCGGCGGGGAAGCTTCCCTGCGCGAGCGCGGTGGTGGTGACCATGTCGGAGCTGATCGACGTCCCTGCGGCGATCGTCGTCTTGGCAACGACAACATTGGTCGTCGGTGTGTTGCTGCTGCTGCGGCTGACCGCGAAGAGAACAGCAAGCGCGGCGGCCGCCGCGAGCACGATGCCCACAAGCAGAAACACCCGGTTCTGCGGTTTGTTCGGCTGAATGGCCACGTCAGTTCCCCTTGCTTTTGATGTCGTTGTCTGTGGTGGTGCATCGAGCGTCGGTGCGACGCAGGACGAGTTCCAGGTCCTTCAAGGAGTTTCGCTGAGGATTGGCGGCCAAGTGTCGCCATCCGGTAACAAACTCATCGACACTCCGATCCGGTTCTGACGCCTCGTCATGAAGAGACCGGAGGATCAGGACTCGAATCGCCCCGTGTTGTGCACGTTGAGCAGCAACGCGAGCACATCCTCGCGGTACGGCGCGATGGTGGCGATGCGCCGGTAGACACGCAACGCCGCCTTGTCGTCACCGCGGAACCGGTAGAGGCGCGCGATGCGTTCGAGGTACGACACCGCGAGCTCGGTGTCCTGGTCATCGATGCAGATGTCGGCGAGCCGGCTCAGGGGCAGCTCGTAGACGGGATCGGCGCGCGACCCGGCGAGATAACAGTTCAGCGCGGCATTGGACTTGCCAAGGCTCTGACAGCGGTCACCCGCATTCATGGCCAGCTCCGCCACGACGCGTCCGCCGATCTCCTGGGCGAGCTCCTGCAGCAGAGCGGCCGCGTCGTCGCACTTCTTGCGACGGAGGCGCTCATCGATGCGCCGGCGCAGGTCGGCAAGCCGGGGGTTGTTCTCGAAGGGATCCTCGTCGATGGTGGGCGGGGCCGGGGTCTCGCCTCTGCGCACGTGCCAGCCGTTGTCGGGGTCGACGTCGTAGGCGGCAGGGCCGTCGGCAGCCGGTGCCGGCTGAGTGGACGGGGGAGCGGCGTGCCCGTTGGATGCGGGCGCGGCGGCGGGGCCCGGGGGACCCGGCCGGGTCCACTGGTACGTGGCCAGCTCGCCCTCGGCATGCTCGGGGCCCGCCGGGGGCGCGGCGGCGACCTCGGGTTGGGCGAAGGCCGGCATCTGCAGCGGTGACTCGGCCGCCTCGCGGGGAGCGTGGGTGGGGTGGGTGTCCTCGATCACGTGGAACCCAGCCCTGGGGGCGACGAAGCCGTCAGGGTGCCCGTCGGACGTGGCCTCTGCTGCCGCCGGCGGAGCAGCCGGCTGGGGAGAAGACGCCGCCAGTGTGGCCGCTTCGGGCTCTGCAGCCGGCGTGGCCGCTTCGGGCTGTACGGCCGGCGCAGGCTCGAGGTCGGTCTGCGCTGCCTCGACGCCGTCGTCGGTGGGGGTGTCCAAGGGCGCGACGTCGATCGGCTCGGCCTCCGCGGTGGCGGGCGTGGACGGCGCGGCCGTCGACTCCATCGGTGGGGCGCGATGCCCGAGGGCGGAGACCTCTTCTGGCTCGGTCTCGGGCTCGGGCTCGGCCTTGGCCTCGGGCTCGTGCGGCTGGACGGCAAGAGCCGGGGTGGGCGCCGGCGCGGCGAGGACCGGAGGCGGCGCCGCATCGAGAGCGAGGAGGTACTCGTAGACGGTCCGGCGCAGTCGGCGGGCGAGTGCCTGGCCTGACGGGCTGCCCGTGCTGGCCGCCATCGACTCGACGTCATCGATGGCGCCGAGGAGGTGGTTCTCATCGAGCGAGCGGTTGGCCACGGCCATCTCGAGGCGCGCCTGGAGCAGCTCGGCGATCTCCGGGCTGTCGGGCGCAAAGATACCGGCCGCATCCTGCCAGCCGTGGCGGAGGACGTCGACCGCGTCGTTCATTGCGATCACTGGTGATTCCCACCCTTGCGGCACATCTCTTGCAATCTGCCTGATGAAGAAGAGCCCGGCTGCCATGGTCCCGTGACGGCGCAGTCACGAGGCAGTGCGGTGGCTTCTCCAGCTGTCATTGCGAACACGGTGGCCTCTGTAGATGAGTCGGAAAAGCCCGCTGTGGCGATGACTGCCCATTCTCAGCCACGTCGTGGCGCCCCCTCGACACCGGCGGGCTACGAAGCTGTGAAGAGTCGCCCCTGCGGGCCGCAGCGTTTGGTGCCCCGGCGGGGAGCCGATAATGAGCGCAGACCAATCGCCCCACCCAGAGGCCTGTGATGCCGGACTTCTTCCCTTCGCCCCGCGAGAACATCGCCGTCCCCGACGCTCGCAAGGGGCAGATCGTCTTCAAGTGGCCGGACCTGAGCATCCGCCGCTACAGCAACGCGATCGTCGCTCCGGATGAGGTGGCGGTCTTCATGTACCAGGGTGAGGTCAAGGGCACGCTTCCACCCGGTCGCCACGCGCTTGACGCCACCGAGATCCCGTTTCTCGGCTTCTTTGCCGACCACCTCAGCGGTGGCAACCTGTACCGCGTCGAGATCTACTTCGTCGGCAGCCGCGAGTACACCGACCTCAAGTTCGGCGGCCGGATCGACAACGTCCAGGACCCCGTCACCGGGTTGGTCGTGTCGCTGGGTGTGTACGGCGAGTACTCGCTGAAGGTCACCGACCCGTCGACCCTGCTGACCAACCTGACCGGGACGGTCGACGTCACCGACAACGACGCCATCACCGACTGGGTGGCGCAGCAGCTGATCAAGGTGCTGCGCACCGACGTCACCCAGCACGTCGTCAGCAAGGGCTGGCCCATCCTCGGGCTGGCCGCGTATGTGCCCGAGGTCGAGGCCGAGGTGATCGCCGCCTCAGCCCAGCAGCTCGCCGCCTACGGTCTCTCGATTGCCCGCATGGGCAACTTCACCATCAGCCTCGGCGACGAGGACGAGGCGCAGCTCAAGACCCTGGCGCGGGACACCGCCTATTCGCGGCTGGCGGGGTCGTTCCAGCAGTACGCCGCCGGTGAGCTGCAACTCGGCGCCGGCCAGGGCATGGCCAAGGGTGGCCAGGGCGTTGCCGGCGCCTTCATCGGAGCCGGGCTCGGCCTCGGCGGCCAGGCGACGCAGATGCCCGCGGTGGGTCCGGCGCCTCCGTCGGCACCCGGCTTCGCGGGTGGTGGCGGCGGCTACCAACCGTCGCCCTCGGGCAACGGGGCCGCCGCGGTGGTGACCTGTCCGGCCTGCAACACAGCGAACGCCGCCGGGGCGAAGTTCTGCACCAACTGCGGCGCGGCGCTGCCCGCCGCCGAGCCCCACGTCTGCGCCGGCTGCGGCGCGCCACTGGCCGCCGGGGCGAAGTTCTGTGCGGGCTGCGGCCGCGCGGTGGAGCCGGCCGCAGGCTGACGCCGGCTCAGTCCCAGCGGAAGCGCCAGGTGGCGACGGCGAAGGTCAGCACGGCCCAGCCGGCGAGCACCAGGCAGTCGAGCCCGATGGCGGACAGACCGACACCGTCGTTCATGACCCGGTGGAGCGCGTCGGTCAGCCATGTCAACGGGAGCACGTGGACGGTGGTCTGCAACCAGCCGGGCAGGGTGGTGATCGGAAAGAAGATGCCGGAGAGGAACATCATCGGGAAGGCCACGAACGACGACAGCCCGCGGGCGGATTCACTGGTGCGAGCCGCGCTGGTGAGCAGGAAACCGATCCCGACGAACGCGGCGGTGCCGAGGATCATGGGCACGGCGGCGACCAGCCAGCTTCCGTAGGTCTTGGCCTGGAACAGGGTGACTCCGACCACGATGAGCACCACCATCTGGAGGACCACGGTCAGCGCGCCACCGACGATCTGCGCGCCGAGGATCTGAGCGGGACGCAGCGGCGTTGCCCGAAGGCGGCGGAGCACCTTGCGCGCACGCAGGTCGGCGAGCCCGATGGCCACGTAGTTGATGCCGCTCTGGAGGATGATGTAGGCGAGCATCGCGGGCAGGAAATAGTCGATCGCGGTGATGTTGTTGACCGCCGAGGTGGTTGGCGCGCCGAGCACCACGCCGGTCGGCGCGCCCCTGGACTCGACAGCGTTGAGCACCTGGGCGACGACCTGGTCGCCGACCGACGCGCTCGCCGACGTCTGGCTGGCCTGGATGGGATGGATCACCACCGTCGCGGACCCGGGATTGTCGAGAGCGGCGCCGAAACCCAGGGGAATGACCAGCACGACGTCGACGTGGTTGTTGCGCAGGTCGTCGAGGGCCGCGCCGTTGGACTCGCTGGTGACGGACACGTGCGACACCCCGCTCAATGCCGCGACGAACCGCTGCGAGGCCGCGCTGTGGTCGTTGTCGACGACGGCGTAGCCGATGCTGAAGTTGTTGCCGCCAAACAGCTCGCCGAAGATGACCATGAACAGGAACGCCAGCCCGAGCGTGAAGAAGAGGGCGACGCGGTTGCGCAGCGAGGAGCGAACCGTGTTGCGGGTCAGCGCGCGAAACGCTTTCATGTGCGCAGGCTCCGCCCGGTCAACGCGATGAACACGTCCTCGAGCGTGCCCTGGCGCACCCGCAGGTCGCGGATCGCGGACTCCTCCTCGCCCTCGGCCCGGTTCAGCCAGTGGGCGGCGGGGTCGAGGAGCTCGCGCAGCACCCGTTCCGGCGCGCGCGTGGTCACCGACACACGGCCGTCGACGGCCACCCTGTCGACATCGGGGAGCTTCGCCAGCGCGTCCACGTCCACGCCGTGGGGCGCGTCGAACTCGATCGTCGTGCCGGGCGCGTGCGCGGCGATCAGCCGCGCCGGGGTGTCGAGCGCCACGATCCTGCCGTGGTCGATGACCGCGACACGTGCGCAGAGGCGCTCGGCCTCCTCCATGTTGTGCGTGGTGAGCACGACGGTCGTGCCCCGCTGCCGCACACCCTCGATGACGTCCCAGATGTTGAGACGCGCCTGAGGGTCCAGCCCGGTGGTCGGCTCGTCGAGGAAGACCAGCTCGGGGTTGTTGACGAGCGCAAGCGCGATCGACAACCGCTGCATCTGGCCACCCGACAGGTCCGTTGCATAGGTGCCGGCCTTCTCCTCGAGGTCGAACTGCCTGAGCACGTCATCGGTGGGGCGCGCGGTGGGGAAGAGGGCGGCGAAGAGATCGATCGCCTCGCGCACCTTGGTCAGCGGCGGCAGGGCGGTGGCCTGGAGCTGCACCCCGATCCGTGCCTTGATCGCGCGAGCGTCGCGCACCACGTCCGACCCCAGCACGGTGGCGCTTCCGCCGTCGGGGCTGCGCAGGCCCTCGAGCATCTCCATGGTGGTCGTCTTGCCGGCACCGTTGGGGCCGAGCATGCCGAAGACCTCTCCGCTCTCCACGTCGAAGCTGACCCCATCGACGGCGACGAGATTCCCGTAGCGCTTGACCAGGTCGCGGGCTTCGATCACCGCCATCGGGCCGGAGTATGCCCGACGCACCTGCCGGGCCCGCCCCGGCCCGGTCAGGAGGGCGCTGGCGAGGGCCGCGCGGTGGGCAGCGGGGTCGGGGTGGCCAGACCGAGCTCGCTGGCGGTCTGGTTGTGCGCGAGAACCAGGGCGTCATCGGGTCGCGTGCCGCCGTCGCGACCGCGCACCACGAGGATGTCGAGCACGTTGCCGACGCGCCACTCGACCGTGATCTCGACGACGCGCACGCCGCTGGCCGGCTCGACCAGCGCACGGGTGGTGGCGTGGGCGGCGTCGCCGAGGCTGCCGGCGGAGACAGCGCCCGCACCGGCGACGTTGTCGAGCCGGGCGATGTCCTTGCCGAACAGGGTCGCGGCGCCCGCGGTGCTGCCGAACTCCTCGACGGTGTCGCCGATCTGCACCGGTCCGTTGACCACGGCGAGGTTGGCGGTCTCGCGGAAGAAGTCCACGGTGGCGCCGCCGGTGAAGCCCGCGCCGGCGAGCTGAGCCGCCTTCACGGTGTCACCCGCCGCCACGTCGGTGATCGACAGCGGGCGGACGGGCTGGTCGACTGTGAAGTCCGGGGCCACCAGCTGGTCGAGGCTGAGGAGGTACGTCGACGGTGCCGCATGGAGGGCCGCCGGCGATGTGGACGTGCCGCAGCCGGCGAGGATCGCGACCAGCGCAAGCCCGATTCCGCCGGCGGCGCGCAACCGCGTCAGTCCTGGCGTATCGCCGACACGATGCTGCTGCGCGCGGTCCGCATCGCCGGGACGACCGTGGCGATGATGCTGCCGACCACCACCGCGACCACCACCGCGACCGCAGCGGTGAGCGGGAAGACGAAGTCCGGCGTGAAGCCCGGCGAGGCCACCGCACGCAGCATTCCGAGGACGACCGCGCACCCGGTCAGGACGCCGAGGACCGCACCGCTGGCGGCCAGGACCGCGGCCTCGGTGAGAACCAGGCGTCGTGCCCCGGAACGATCGAGTCCCACAGCCCGCATCATGCTCAATTCCCGCGAACCCTGGCGGATGTTGACGGTCAGCGTGTTGACCACCGCGATCATCGACATGACCAGCGCCACCAGGGCCACCGCGAGGAGCAGCGCGAGGGCATGGTTGAGCGAGCGGGCGGCGCTGGCGCGCACGTCATCGACGGTGACCGCGCTGAGGCCGAGCTGCGCGGCGTTGCTGGTCACCGAGCTGGTGTTGCCATTGGTGACGATGTCGAGGTCATCGAACCCCGACGCGCTGTCGCCGAAATAGGAGAGCGCCTGGGTGCGGTCCATGATCAGGGACTCGTCGCCGTTGCCCGACGGGAACGAGTGGTCGACGATGCCGGCGATGAGGAACTTGACGATCCCGTTGGTGGTGACCAGCGGCACTGACGAGCCCAGCAGCCAGCCGTGGGCCGACGCAAACCCGGCAGGGGCCAGCAATGCCGGCCCGTTGCTGATGGCGCGGAGCGCGTCGGCGCGCGCCGGCGATGTCACGTCGAGGGCGGCGCCGCCACCCTGGTAGTAGGAGGTGTCGACCGTGGTCACGGCGAGCACCGAGCTGCCACTGGCGACGGACATGAAGCGAAGCGGCAGCACAGCGCGCACGCCGGTGGCCTGTGCGAAGGTGGCCGCCACCGCGTCGGTCTGCGCCACCGGGCCGCGCACCACCATGTCGCCGTTGAACAGCTGCGACACCCAGGCGTTGCCACCGGAGACAGCGCCGGCGGCGAGCGCGCTGACCGCGACCGAGCAGGCGACACTGATGGTCAGGCCACTCAGGGTCAGCGCGGTGCGGTTGCGTCGCCGCACCAGGTTGCGCGTGGCAGCCGACGCCTTGGGCGTGAACAGCGACGCGATGGCGCCGACCAGCCGCGCTGTCCACGGAGCCAGCACGGGCAGCGCGCACAGCACCCCGGCGATGACCATGACGGTGCCGAAGGCGGCGGCCGTGCTGTTGCCTGTGATGAAGAGGGCGGCGCCGACGATCAGCGCAGCCGGGCAGAGGCTGATCGGGAAGAGCGCGATGCGTTCGCGCTCCGCGCCGGGGTGGGGCCGAAGCGCCGCGAGGATCGAGCTCCTGCCGGTGCCGAGCGCGGGGATGGCGCCGCCGACCAGCGCGGCCAGCGAGCCGGCGAGCGCGGCGAGAATGAGCTGGGTCACGCCGACACTCAGGCTGGGCACGGGCAGGTCGGAGGGCGTCAGCCGCGCTTCGAGCAGTGCAGCCAGGCCGATCCCGGCGAGCACGCCGACGGGGATCGCCGCTGCCGTGACGATGCCGACCTCGAGCATGAACACGCGGAACACCTGCAGCGATGAGGCGCCGGCGGCGCGCAGCAGGCCGATCTCACGGCGTCGCTCGCTGGCGGCCAGCGCGACGCTGTTGGCGGTGGCACCGGCGCCGACCACGATGCTGAGCACGGTGACGAGCACCAGCAGCGGCTGCACCTCGCCGAGCGGCGAGCCGACGGCGGCGGCTGGGTCGACGGCGGTGATCGGCGTGCCGATCGTGGCCTGCGCCTCGGCGGCGACCCGGCTCGGGTCGGCACCGTTGTCGAGATGCATCGCGACCAACGCGGTGCGCAGGCCGAGGGGGAACTGCTCGAGCATCGACGTCTCGGTGATGTAGACACCGCTGCGCGTGAACCCTGCGGTGCCCCCGTTGGCGGCGAAGCCGACGATGGTGAAGCTGTCGGGCCCGGTGTTGGTGGTGAGCTGGACGGAGTCGCCGAGCGCCAGCGGCTTGGTGTGCGAGGCCGCCGCAAGCGTCGACGCCAAGTCCTGGTCGAGGACGATCTCCGCGTGACTGCGCGCGGCGGGCATGCGTCCTGCCGTCAGCGACAGCGGCCGCAACGCGACGCTGCCGCCGCGCAACGCCGCCACGTCCACGGTGGTGCCGCTGACGTCGTAGGTGGTGACCCGGGCGATGACGCGCTTGTGGTACAGCGGCACCGCGTCGGCGACGCCGGGCAGCCTGCGCAGCGCGGCGGCGGCGTCAGCGGTGAGACCGGTGCCGGCTGTGACGCGCACGTCGAGGCTCGATGACCCAGCCGACGCCTGCGCCGCCGAGCGCGACTCGGCGTCAAGCCCGCTGACGGTGACGGCGACGCCGAGGATCACCGCAATGCCGAGCGCCACCGCGAGCCAGTTGAGGAGCGAGCGCAGCGGGCGCCCCCGGATGGCGCGCGCGGCGAGCGCCCAGGTCAGGCTCACAGGTCGACCTTGTCCAGCCGGGCGACGAGCGTGGCGACCGCGGATCGCTCGTCGGCGCCGTGGCCATGGTCGAGCCGCACCTCGTCGACGACCTCGCCGTCGCGCATCAGCAGGACCCGGTCCGCGTGGGAGGCGACGCGCGCGTCATGCGTCACCAGGATGGTGGTCTGCTGCTCGCTGCGGCAGAGCTGGGCGAGCAGCGCCATCACCTCGTGGCCACTGGTCCAATCGAGGTTCCCGGTCGGCTCATCGGCGAGGAGAAGGGCTGGCGCGGCCGCCAGGGCTCGGGCGATGGCCACACGCTGCTGCTCGCCGCCGGAGATCTCCTCGGGCCCGTGGCCCTGCAGCCCGTGCAGGTTGAGCTGGGTCATCAGCGCGGAGACGCGAACGGTGATGGCGCTGCGGCTGACCCGACCTTCGCGATGGCGGCGCGAGCCCTCGTTGCGCAGGCGCAAGGGCAGGGCCACGTTCTCGGCGGCGGTGAGGTTGGGGAGAAGGTTGAAGAATTGGAAGACAAAGCCGATGCGGTCGCGCCGGAATGCCGATAGAGCGGCATCGTCCAGCGTGTACAACGAGATCCCGTCGACCATGACGACGCCGCTGTCGGGTGGCTCGATGCCGCCGAGGACGTGCAGGAGGGTGCTCTTGCCGCACCCGCTCGGTCCCATCAGGGCGACGAACTCGCCACGCTGAACCTCGAGCGAGACGCCGCGGAGGACGTCGCGCGGCGGCCGGCTGACGCTGTAGGTCTTGCGCAGGTTGGTGGCGACGACCACCGACGTTGCTGGGGGAGCTGGCACTGGGGCGGTCAGGGTTGTCATCTGAGGGTCCTCGGCTCTGTGGTTGGGACAACTGGCGGCGGCGTGCACCGGCCGCGTGGGTGGAGGCGGGTCAGCTGATGAGGTAGTTCTCCAGCACTGACTCGACGGAGTCGAAGAGAAGCCCGCCGTTGGTGTCTGGCGCCGGTGGCAACGTCAGTGACGGGGATGGCTCCGGCGTGGGCGTTGGGGTGGGAACCGGTGTTGCCGTGGGCACGGGGATTGCCGTCGGAACGGGTGCTGCCTTTGGACGGGCGGCGGCGACCGCGGGTGGCAGATGCTGCGTGGCGGGCGCCGGCGCGTTGCGCGGCGGGCTCTGCCTCTGCGGCGGTGGGGGAGGGGGCGGCGGCGCCGACGAGCCCAGCTGCGCGAACTCCTCGGCGAACATCCAGACATTGGTGTAGCCCATGAACGCGCGGGAGCCCGAGTTGTCGGAGCCGACTCCGAGAGAGGTGTAGTTGCCGTTGAGGATGTTGCTGCGGTGTTCGGGGCTGTTCATGAACGCGGAGTTGATCGACGCCGCGCCCGCGCCATTCCAGCCGATGTTCTCGCCGGCGGATCGATAGGGCACCCCGTATGCCTGCATGATCGAGAACACCAGCTGGCCGCAGTTGAGGATCTGGTGCGCGAAGTAGTCGCGGTTGATCATGTCGACGGCCCTGCCGTAGACGGTGAAACCGCAGCCGCCGTAGCGCCCGCCCTCGCCGATGGTGCTGAGGGTGCCGTTCCAGCTCAGCGCGCGGACGCCGTTGCTGGCGCGGTCCTGGTTGGTGTAGCTGAAGAGAGCGGAATCGGCCCCGCCGTCGGCGCGGACGGGGGTGGCGCTGCCCACCGCGTGCAGGGCCACGATGACGACGCCGGCCAGGACCGCCGTGTACACGCTCGAGATGACCAGGCGACGCCATGTCCGTGGCGGTGTCGCCGGCTCGTCATCGCCGGCGCGCACCGCCGCGGCGGAGGCGGCGAGCGCATCCCAGCCGTCGGGGTCGGCGATGGAGAGGTGGGCCGTCATGGCCTCCACGAATACCGCAGCCGTGCGGCGATCTGATGCGCCGGTAACGATTCGTAACCGGGGTGTCTGCGATCCGTGGGGCCTCGCGGTCAGGCTGTTGCCGACGACCCCTCCGATGCTGGGTATGCGCTTCGGCTTGACAGGATCGTTGCAAGGTCCGCGCGGGCCTGCGAGCGGCGCGACCTAGCCTGTGTGAGGGGGTTAATTCGTTTAAGGAGACGCGCTGGATGTCGCTACTCGACAGGGTGCAACGCAAGGCAGAGGAAGGGCAGACACCTCCCTCGGACGATGACGCCAAGGCGGCCACCCCGGCCACCGAGCCCGCGCCGGCCGCGACCTCCCCCAGCCGGCCCGAGCCACCCGTCTTCCAAACGCTCGACGTCCCGGCGGCCGTTCCCGACGTGTCGACACTCACCGGCTGGCAGGTTCGGCATGCACCGCCTGCGCAGCCGGCGGCCAGCGCGGCGGCCCCGTCGAATGGGCCGGGGTCCGCCCCCTCGGTGACCCAGCCGCGGCCGGCGATCCTCGGGAGCGCTTCATCGCCATCGAGCAGCACGGCTGACCAGGCCTCCCAGGGGGCCAATGGCACGCCGTCACCCTCGGCGCCCCGTCCGGCACCTCCGCTGATGATGCGCACCGGGGCTGGTTCGGGCACCGGCGCCGAGGCGCCGGCCCGGCAGTCGTCGCTGCTCAATCGCACAGCGCTCTCCCGCGGCCCCCTGTCCAAGCCGGGCGGAAGCAACCTCTACGGACAGCTGCGCACCAAGGTGCACCAGCGCCTCGTCGAGGAGCTCGCCGGCAACGCCGCCACCGCCCCACCGGAGCAGGTGCGCCAGCGCATCGGCGAGCTGGTCAACGAGCTCGTGGCTGAACAGAACCTCTCGATGACCCGCCAGGACAAGCTGCGCGTGGTCGAGACCGTGATCGACGACGCGCTCGGGCTCGGGCCCCTCGAAGGGCTGCTCCATGACCCCGAGATCACCGAGATCATGATCAACAAGCACAACCAGATCTACGTCGAGCAGCAGGGCAAGCTGAGCCTCAGCCCGGTGACGTTCGAGACCAACGATCAGCTGATGCAGGTGATCGATCGCATCGTCAGCAGCATCGGCCGGCGCGTCGACGAGTCGTCGCCGATGGTGGACGCCCGGCTCAAGGACGGCTCGCGCGTCAACGTGATCATCCCCCCACTTGCATTGCGCGGGCCGACGCTCACCATCCGTAAGTTCGCCAAGGAGGCATTCACGGTCGAGGACCTGGTGAACTTCGGGACGATCACCGAGGACATGGTGCGCTTCCTTCGCGCCTGCGTCCGCGGACGCCTCAACGTCATCGTCAGCGGTGGCACAGGGTCGGGCAAGACGACCACGCTCAACCTGCTCTCGAGCTTCATCCCCGAGGAGGAGCGCATCGTCACCATCGAGGACGCTGCCGAGCTCCAGCTGCGCCAGGAGCACGTGGTGACGCTCGAGACGCGACCGGCCAACATCGAGGGACGCGGCCGCGTGACCATCCGCGAGCTGGTGATCAACTCCCTGCGCATGCGCCCCGACCGCATCGTCATCGGCGAGTGCCGCGGTGGCGAGGCCCTGGACATGCTCCAGGCGATGAACACCGGCCACGACGGCTCACTGACAACCCTGCACGCCAACAACGCCAGGGAATGCATCGGCAGGCTCGAGACCCTGGTGCTCATGGCCGGCGCTGAGCTCCCGTCGCGAGCGATTCGCGAGCAGATCGGCTCCGCGGTCAACATCATCGTCCAGCAGTCGCGCATGCGCGACGGCACACGCAAGATCGTGAGCATCACCGAGGTGCTGGGGACCGATGGCGAACACGTGCAGCTCCAGGAGATCTTCGCCTACCGCCAGACCGGCCTCGGCGAGGATGGTGCGGTGCTCGGCGGTTTCACGGCGACGGGGACCATTCCGCACTTCCTCGATCACCTCGAAGCCGAGGGCGAGGGCGTGCCGGTGGAGATCTTCACGGGCCTACAGGTCGTCGGCGACAACTGAGCGTCCAGCGTCTCAAACCACCGGGCGTCGTGCAGTGCGCGCTGTCAGAAAGTCGCACATGCGTGATTGCCGCGGTATTGCATCAAGGGCGCGTGCAGTGCTCACACAAAGGTTGCGCACGGGTCGTGCTTACGACCTTGACGATGCTGCGACGGCTCACCCACCAGGGATTGGTCGCGCGCAGAATGGTCACGAGGGCTCGCCGTTCGCTACAGTCCGCGACAGTGAGACCCGGCATTCGCGCCACCTCGGGAAACCAATGACGCAAACAAACCGCCAGGTCCGCGCGCCGCTGGCCACATGGCAGACCGTCGGCGTGGGGATGATCGCGGAGGTCATCCCGCCTCTCGTTGTGGTCTTCATGAGTCTGTCGCTGGGTATCGCGCAGCTGCCGAAGTCGAGCGCGCTGCTCGTCAGCCTCATGGTGGGTGTGGCCGCGATGGCGTGGTGCATGCTGGCATCCCAATGGTGGCGGCGGTGGGTGGCAACTCTCAAAGGTGTGGATCACATCGCCGTTGAGCGCCTTGCGCGGCAGACAGGCCTCATCTGGGGCAAGCTCTGAAGCCGTCCCCGACGCGTCGTCGACACACCAGGTGTACCGCGAGGCAGAATCATCACTGTGTCCGCCGAACAGACTGACGCGTTCATCGCCGCGCTCCCCGAGTGGCAGCGAACCAATCTGACTCGCTTCCGAGAAGCTGTCCACCGCGTGGCCCCTGCCGCGGAAGAGGGGTGGAAGTGGGATGTTCCCGTCTTCCTCGCCAATGGTCGCCTCATCTGCGCCATGTCGAACTTCGCGAAGCACACAAAGTACAACCTCTTCGATGGTGCAGCGCTGGCCGATCCCGATCACCTGTTCAACAGCGGCCTGGATTCGAAGAAGTCCCGTTCGATCAACCTCGCCCAGGGCGAGACTGTAGACGGCGGTCAACTGGATCGGCTGCTGCGCGATGCGTTCTCGGTGGCAGGGGCGACGTCGACGAAGCCTCGGTGAGCCTCACACCCTTTCGCGAACCAGCTGCCGACGGCGCCGGGTGCCCTTCGCTCGGCTAGCCTCCTCGGCTCGGCGCATCGCGGTCGTCAACCGTCTCAGCGGCAGGGTCGCTGCTCGGTAGCTCGGGGGCATCGACGAGGCCGGCTCCTTCCATCGCTCCGGGCTCATCCATCCAACTCCTGGCCGGCGCACTCCGCGATCGATCGTGCTGCTTGGCCAGATGGAGGTGTGCATCCCGGCGGAACTCCTCGTCCTCGCTGATAACAGGTGTGGGGAGGAATGAAGGCGCGTCCTCGCCTGCCCCCAATATGCCGACGCCGCTCGGGTACGGATTGTTGGT
>DATBEL010000001.1:0-32005 GCA_036276135.1 Candidatus Dormiibacterota bacterium | reverse complement strand
CGCGCCGGTCCGGCGTAGCTGGTGTCGAGCACGCGGGCGCGGCCGCCATCGAAGATGAGGTCGCCAGTGTCGCCCACCTGGCCGCCGGCCTCGGCGTAGAAGGGGCTCCTGTCGAGGATGACTGCGTCCTGCGCACCCGCGCGGAGCAGATCTCGGGCCTCATCGCCGCCGATTCGCAGGACCGTGGCGGGGGTCTCGAGGACCTCATAGCCGACGAACCGCGTCTGCGGCAGTTGGATGCCGCCCTCGAAGCCGACCGGCACCCGCGCCGACTTGCTGCGGGCGCGCTGCTCCTCCATGGCGGCATCGAACCCGGCACGGTCGACGGCGACCCCCCGCTCCGCGGCCATCTCGGTGGTCACCTCGATGGGCATGCCGAACGTGTCATGGAGCCGGAACGCCTCATCGCCGGGGATGGTTCCGGAACCCGAATCCAGCAGTGCGGCCAGCCGATCACTACCAGCACCCAGCGTGCGCGCGAAAGACTCTTCCTCGGCCGCCAGAGTGCTCACCACCAGCGCCTGATTCTCGACGATCTCCGGGTACGCGTCACCCATGGCCCCGACCACGACCGGCACCGCCGGCGCGAGGCCACCCTGGAGGCCGATCCGCCGGCCGTGGATGGCGGCGCGGCGGATGACCCGGCGGAGGACGTAGCCGCGACCGTCGGTGCCCGGCAGGACACCGTCAGCGATGAGAAACACGGCAGCGCGAACGTGGTCGGCGAGCACGTTGAGGCTGGCCACCTGGTCGGGGCCTGCGAACGGGCCTGCGCGGGCTGCGAAGTTGGCGACGATGTCACGGAAGATGTCGGTCTCGTAGTCGCTGCGCACCCCCTGGACCACCGCGGCGAGGCGCTCGAGGCTCATGCCGGTGTCGACCGTCTTCTTGGGAAGGGGGGCCCGGTTGCCGGCCTCATCCTGGTCGAACTCCATGAACACCAGGTTCCACACCTCCACCCAGCGGTTGCCTCCGCACTCGTCGTCGGGGCGGCAATCGCTGCGACCGCAGGAGCAGGGGCCGCCCCAGTCCCAGAAGATCTCGCTGTCATAGCCGCAGGGGCCGGTCAGGCCCGCCTGCCACCAGTTGTCGGTGAGGCGGACGATGCGCTCCGCCGGCACACCGACCTGGAGCCAGCAGCGCTTCGATTCGCCGTCCTCTGGGTAGATGCTCGGCCACAACCTCTGCGCGTCGAGCCCGAACTCCTTGGTGAGCAGCTCCCAGGCGAGGCTGATGGCACCCTCCTTGAAGTACTCGCCGATCGACCAGTTGCCGAGCATCTCGAAGAAGGTGTGGTGGGAATCGTCGCCCACTTCGGAGATGTCGTCGCGCAGTCCCTGACCGCGAAAGCACTTCTGGCATGACACCAGCAGCGGCGCCGGCGGCTGCAGCTCCCCGGTGATGTACGACTTGAGCGGAACCATCCCGGCCACGGTGAAGAGCAGGGACGGATCGTCGTGGGTGATCAGCGAAGCGCTCGCCAGACGATGGTGTCCGTGGTGTTCGAAGTAGCTGAGAAAACGTTCCCGGATCTCGTTGGTGCGCAAACGCCCGTCCAATGTGAGGCTCGCGGGCGCGAGCCGATGACTGTGGGGAGATCGCGGCAATTGTAGCCGCTACCCGGCGAATCGCCCGATCCCCTCAGACGATGGCGGTGTCGCCCATCTCGCGCCTGAGGTGCTCGACGGCGGCGCGCTGCAGCCGCGACACGTGCATCTGCGAGATGCCGAGCCGCCTGGCCACCTCGGTCTGAGGCAGCTCCTCGACGAACCTCAGGGCCATGATCTCGCGCTCGCGCGGGTTGAGGTGCGCCATCGCCTGTTCGAGGAGCGCCCGCATCTCGACGCGGTCGAGATTGCTGTCCTCAGCCCCCAGCCTCTCGCCGAGGGTGGTGGCCTCGTCAACGCGTCCGCCCGGGGAGGTCTCCAAGGACACCGTGTGCTGGGCGGGCGACACCTCGAGCGCGGCGAGCACGTCCTCGGGCTCGAGCCCGATCCGCTCGCCGATCTCGGTGACGCTGGGGGCGCGCCCCAGCTCCCCGGTGAGCTGCTGCGACGCGGCGTTGACCCGGAGCAGGTTCTCCTGGAGCCGCCGCGGCACCCTCACCGCCCACGACCGATCGCGGAAGTAGCGGCGGATCTCGCCCATGATCGTCGGCGTCGCGAAGGTGCTGAACTCGTTCTCCAGGGACGGGTCGAACCTCTCGATGGCGTGAATCAGACCGAGGAAGCCGACCTGCTCGATGTCCTCGAGCGGCTCTCCCCGGTTGGCGAAGCGACGCGCGATGTAGTGGACGAGGTCAGAGTTCAGCTCGACAAGCTGCTCGCGCACATCGGGGTCGTGGCCCTCGCGGTACTCGCGCAGCAGCCGGCGCACCAGATCGCGCCGGGCACTGGGTGCCGGCTTGGCGATGGTCCGGGTCCGCTCCGTGCGCGCCGCCCCGTCCTCACGGGGCGTCCGGGTCACGAAGCCTTGTACTTCGTCAGCCGGACGCGCAGACCACCGGTGCGTTCGTCGACCCTGTAGCTGTGGTCGTCGACGAACAGCCCCATGAGCCGCAGCGCAAGGTCGGTGGCGGCGGCCACCTCCTGGCGCTCGCGCTCCACCGCCTGCACCGCCTGCGTCGCGGCGCGCTGCCTGGCCGCAGCCTGGGCCACGACCTCACGAGCGCAACTGCTCTGCACCTGCACCTCGAGGCGCTCGCCCTCGACGGTGAAGGTCAGCCGGATCTGCCCCGCCCCGGGGCCGCCCACCCGCGCGGTGCAGGCCAGGGCGTTCTCGCACGCCTGGGCGACCGCGATGGTGAGGTCGTGCACCGCTTCGACGTCGAAACCAGCGACGACGGCGAAGGCCGAAGCCGCGCGCTTGGCGACGACGATGTAGGCGGGGTCGGCCGGCATACGGAGTTCAGACGTGGTCCGTGTCATCCCAGTTGAGAAGTACCCCGTGTCACTGCTTGTCAAACTGCTCATCCCCCCGCTCGGCGCCCGCCAGCAGCCGATCCGCGGCGGCCCGCCCCTCGGCGATCGCCTCGTCGATCTCCGCACCGACCTGCCGAGAGCGGCGCTGCTCGGCGACGCGCCAGTACACGATCGCCCCGGACAGGGCGGCGGCGGCGAAGAGCCCCGAGCGACCGAATGGAAAACGCAGGACGGATCTCCCTGACTTGATGCGCCGCGATTATCGACGACCCAGCCGGCGCGGGGCAGCGAGGACCAGGCCGGCCACCTCGACCAGGGCGATGCCGCCGGCGTCGGCGACCGGATGAACCGCGCCGACGGCGGGTCCTCCGTGGCCGCCGAGCGAGACGAGCTCCGCGCCGAGCAGGCCTGCCGCGGCGCAGACCAGGGCAAGGATGTAGTTGCCGCGAGCGGGTGCCAGCACCCGGGTGAGCTGAGCGCCGATGGCCACGATCAGGATCGCAAGGATGATGCCGGGGCTCACGCCTGCAGCCTAGAGGAGGATGACACCCCGGCATGGCCACGCCGTCGAGGGGCTGAGCCCGATTGACCAGGTGGGATCCCGCACGGCGCCTTCCCCCATCCACGCGCTCAATGCGGAGGCTCGAGGTCCAGCGGACGAATATGAGGTTCCCGATGCGTTTGATGTTGGTCCAGCCGCATCTGTGGACGACTGCGACCAGCCGGGTGCCGCAAACGATCCTACCGCACGGTCGCCGGCGTCAACCCTCGCTGCGCTGTGACGTTTCCGCGCGCAATCAGGAACCGGGCCGCGGCGGCCGCACCTGCAGGCCGAGCTCGGCGAGCTGGTCCTCCTCAACCGGGGCGGGCGCACCGGTCATCGGCTCCTGGGCCTGCTGGTTCTTGGGAAAGGCGATGACGTCGCGGATGTTCTCCTCGCCGAGGCCCTCCATCACCAGGCGCTCGATGCCGGCGGCGAATCCGCCGTGGGGCGGCACGCCGTACTCGAAGGCCTCGAGCAGGAAGCCGAACTTGCGCTGCGCGGCCGCGGCGTCGACGCCGATGGCGGCGAACACGCGCTCCTGGATCGCCGGGTCGGTGATGCGAATGCTGCCGCTGCCGATCTCCCGCCCGTTGAGAACGATGTCGTAGGCGCGCGAACGCATCCGCAGCGGGTCGGACTCCAGCAACCCGACGTCGTCGCTGTGGGCCATGGTGAAGGGATGGTGCAGAGGGGTGAGCGCGCCGCTCTCCTCAATGCGCTCGAACATGGGGAACTCGGTGACCCAGATCATCGCCATCTGGTCGGGATCGGCCAGCGCCCGCTCGCGCGCCAGGTGGTTGCGCAGCGCGCCGAGGGAGGCTGCGACAACCGGGGCGCGGTCGGCCACCATCAGCACCGCGTCGCCGACGGCGGCACCGGTGATCTCTCCGATGGCAGCGAGCTCGGCGTCATTGAAGAACTTGGCGATGCCGCCCTCCCAGCCATCGGCGCGGCGCCACAGATAGGCAAGGCCGCGAGCCTTGAAGGTCCGCGCCACCTCCATGAGCCGCCCCTCGATGTCGCTGCGGGTGAGGTCACCTCCGCCGGGGACAGCGATCCCCTTGACCACACCACCGGCGGCGATTGCGTCGGCGAAGACCCGGAACCCACACGTGCGCGCCACGTCGCTGAGGTCGCGGAGCTCGAGCCCGAAGCGCACATCCGGCTTGTCGACGCCGTAGCGCTCCATCGCCTCGTGCCACGACAGCCGCGGGAACGGGGTGGCGATGATGCCGCGGAAGCCGCTCGCCGCCCACGCTGACGAGATGGCAGTCTCCAGCACGCCGAAGACGTCCTCCTCGTCGACGAATGACATCTCGATGTCCAGTTGAGTGAACTCCGGCTGGCGATCGGCGCGCAGGTCCTCGTCGCGCATGCAGCGGGCGATCTGGAAATACCGGTCCAGACCCGCAACCATGCACAGCTGCTTGTAGAGCTGGGGCGACTGGGGCAGGGCGTAGAAGCTGCCGTGCTGCAGGCGGCTCGGCACCAGGTAGTCGCGGGCCCCCTCGGGTGTGGCGCGGATCATCATCGGGGTCTCGATCTCGGTGAATCCCATCTCCACCATCTCGCTCCGCAGACCGGCGATGAACCGCGCCCGGCTGCGCAGGTTGCGCTGCAACCGCGAGCGCCGCAGATCGAGATAACGATGCTGCAGGCGGAGGGTCTCGTCCACCTCCGTCTCCTCGTTGACGGGGAAGGGCGGAGTCCGGGCGACCGAGAGCACCTCGCAGTCGTCGGCGATCAGCTCGATCGCGCCGGTTTCACGGCGCGGGTTGATGTTGGTCGGCCCACGGCGGCGCAGCTGCCCGTGCACACGCAGGACATACTCGAGACGGACGGCGTGCGCCGCCTCGTGCGCCTGTGGTGCTGTCTGCGGGTTGATGACCACCTGCAGGATGCCGGTGTGGTCGCGGACGTCGAGAAAGATCAGCCCCCCGTGGTCGCGCCGCCTGTCGACCCACCCGTACACGGTGATCGTCTTGCCGGCGTCAGAGCCGCGAGGCAGCCCGGCCCCGGTGCGGTCGACGCTCACGACGCCGGCTCCTGGGCCGCCGCCAACAGCTCGGCCGAGACCGCGTCGAGCACCTTGTCGGGAGCGACAACCTGCTGTTTGCGCGCGCCGAGGTTGCGCAGCACCAGACCTTCGTCGAGTCCCACAAGCAGCGCCAACATGGCGTCGAGTCGGTTGGCGTCGCGCAACTTCTTCTCGAGCGGGCGGTCGGTCAGGTCGGTGATCACCGACGTACGGTGCCGCAGCTGGCGGGCCAGGTCGCGCGCCTCGATCGCCGAGGCGTCGCCCACGGTGCAGATGACCAGCTGCGCAGGCGGCTGCGGACCGGGACTGACGCCCTGGTCGGCGGCGACCTTGAGAAGGCGCTCGACCCCGAGTGCGTAGCCGACGCCCGGGGTTGGGGCGAAGCCGATCTCCTCGGCGAGCCCGTCGTAGCGCCCTCCCCCGCCGAGCGCGTTCTGCGCGCCCTCGAGAGAACGGTGCCAGAACTCGAAGGCGGTGTGCGCGTAGTAATCGAGCCCTCGAACCAGCCGCTGGTTGTGCGTGTGGGGAATCCCGGCCTCCTCGAGGTGGCGCCTCACCGCGTCGAAGTACGCACGACTTGCATCGCTGAGGTGGTCACCGAGCAACGGTGCGTTGTCGACGTACCTGGCATCCTTCTTGCAGTCGAGCAGGCGCAGCGGGTTGACCTCGAGACGGCGCTGGCAGTCGTCGCACAGCTGGTCGCGCAATGGCGTGTAGTACGTCACCAACGCCGCCCTGTACCGCGTACGGTCATCGGTGTCGCCGAGGGAGTTGAGCTGGAGGTCGACACCGTCGATCCGCAGCTCCGCCATGAACCGCCAGGCCACCTCAATGACCTCGGCGTCATAGCAGGGGTCCGCGTCCCCGATGACCTCGACGCCGACCTGATGGAACTCGCGCTGGCGCACGCCCTGCGGTCGGTCGTAGCGGAACATGGGCATGGCGTAGTGGACACGCACAGGCCGCTGTTTCTGTTCGAGATGGGCGCCAAGGACTGCTCGAAGAACGGGCGCGGTGCCCTCAGGTTTGAGGGTCAGCGACCGCCCCTTTCGGTCGGTGAACGTCCACATCTCCTTGTCGACGATGTCCGTCCCCGAACCCACGCCGCGCGCAAAGAGCTCCGTCGCCTCGAAAGCCGGCGTGTCGATCAGCTGGTACCCATGGTGCTCCGCGATGACCGCGTGCTTCTCATGGAACCACCGCCAGGCCGGCGCCTGGTCGGGCAGAAGATCCTTGGTCCCGCGAGGGGGAGCGATCGGGTTCACAGCCGCCCGAGTGTACCGGCGCCCCGACGAGTGGCGGAACGAATGGCACGTGGGTGGGTGAGTAAGGAGGTCAGGCAGCATCGCTTCGGTCGCTGTCCTCGCGGACGCTGCGGAGCTAACTCGGCTTCGCCGAGTGGATCTCCTTGCTGCTGCGGATGCTCCCTTCGCGACGCTGCCCGACCTCCGGGTCCGCCCCACCAGCCTTCGCCAAGGGCCGCCGACAGTTGCTGCCGACCCGTCTTCTTGACCCTGCGACCGAGCTGGTCAGACCGCCTCCCGAGCAACGGTGTGGACGTCGCGCACGCCCTCGAGCCGCTCCAGCAGCCTGCTCAGCTGGGTCAGGTTGGCGATCTCGACGATGGTGGAGATCACGGCGGTGCGGTCGTCGTAGACCTGCACGTCGGCGCCGGACAGGTTGATCTTCGACTCGGCGATGACCGCGGCGATGTCACGGAGCAGGCCGGTGCGGTCCCACGCCTCGATCTTGATGTTGACCGGGTACACCTGCGAGCTGCCGCGTTCCCATTCCACCTCGACGATACGATCGGGATCGGCGGCGTTGCGCACGTTGACGCAGTCGTCCCTGTGCACGGTGACCCCCTTGCCACGCGTGATGTATCCACGGATGCTGTCGCCGGCGAGCGGCTTGCAGCACTGTGCCAGCGTGGTGAGCATGTCGGTCATCCCGTGCACGCGCACATGGCCGTTGGTCACCGGCGTGGCGCTGATCAGGGGAATGCCAAGGACCATCGTCTCGCTGGCCTGGTCGGGCGACTCGCGGTCGCTGTAGCGCAGCACCGCACCGCGGGCGCTGACGTCACCGTAGCCCAGGGCGGCGAGGAAGTCGTCAGTCGTCGCGTACTTGAAGTCCTCGGCGAGCTCGAGCAGCCGCTCCTCGCGCAGCGAGCTCAGCGCCTGCTGGCGCAGCCGGCGGAACTCCTTGTCGAGCTGCTCGCGCCCCTTCTGGATGTTCTCCTCGCGGCGCTCCTTCTTGAACCAGCTGCGAATCTTCTCGCGGGCGCTGCTCGTCTTGACGAAGGTCAACCAGTCGCGACTGGGCGCGTGGGCGCCCTTCGTGGTGAGCACCTCGACGATGTCGCCATGCTCGAGGTGGTAGTCGAGCGACACCATGCGGCTGTTGACCTTGGCGCCGATGCAGTGGTGGCCGACGTCGGTGTGCACGCGGTATGCAAAGTCCACAGGGGTGCTGCCCATCGGCAGCGAGCGCACGTCACCCTTGGGGGTGAAGACGAACACCTCGTCCTGGAAGATATCGACCTTGACGGTGTCGACGAAGGCCTCGGCGTCGAGCACCTCCTTCTGCCAGTCCATGAGCAGGCGCAGCCAGCCGTAACGCTCGTCGAAACGCGTCTGCTGGGCGCCCTCCTTGTAGTGCCAGTGGGCGGCGATGCCGTACTCGGCGGTGCTGTGCATCTCCTGGGTGCGGATCTGCACCTCCATCGGCTCACCGGTGTGCGACACCACCGTGGTGTGCAGCGACTGGTAGCCATTGCCCTTGGGCATGGCGACGTAATCCTTGAAGCGTCCCGGGATCGGTTTCCACAACGAGTGCACCGTGCCGAGAGCGCCGTAGCAGTCCTTGATGCTGTCGACGAGGATGCGCAGCGCGATGAGGTCGTAGATCTCGTCGAAGTCCTTGTGCGTCCGCTCCATCTTGTCGTGGATGCTGTAGATGTGCTTCGGCCGGCCGGTGATCTCGGCGGCGATGCCGAGTCGCTCGAACTCGCGCTCGAGGATCTCGGTGACGTTGCGGATGAATGTGCCGCGCTCCTCGGCGGCCTTGCTGACCTTGGCCGCGACCGCGTGGTAGTTGTCGGGATCGAGTTGCGCGAACGCCAGGTCCTCGAGCTCACCCTTGATCTGCCAGATGCCGAGCCGGTGAGCCAGAGGGGCGTAGATGTCGAGCGTCTCCCGTGAGATCCTCTGGCGCCGCTCCTCGGTGTGGGCACCGACGGTGCGCATGTTGTGGAGGCGGTCGCCGAGCTTGATGAGGACCACGCGGATGTCCTCTGCCATGGCCACGAGCATCTTGCGGATGTTCTCCGCCTGTGCCTGTTCGCGGGTGTGGACGTGGATCTTGCCGAGCTTGGTGACCCCGTCGACCAGCTTGGCCACGTGGGCGCCGAACTCGTCGCGAAGCTGCTCGCGTGTGACGTCGGTGTCCTCGACGGTGTCATGGAGCAGGGCGGCGACCAGGGTGTCCGCATCGAGGCCGAGGTCGGCGAGGATGGCCGCCACCGCCACCGGGTGACTGACGTAGGGCTCGCCGCTGAGCCGCGACTGGCCCTCGTGGGCGCGCTCGGCCAGGGCGTAGGCGCGACTCAGCACCTCGCGCTCCTCCTCACGGAGGTAAGCGGTCTTGGCGAGGAGGTCGTCGAGCGCCATCTCCCTGATGGTACCCGCGAAATGGCGAATTCGAACTCGCGCAGCCAGCTCGCGCGCAGCTGTGTCAGTAGGCGCGGGCGATCAGCGCGACATGCTCCGCAGGCTGCCCGCAGACCAGGCATGGACGTCCGTCGCCGCTGCGGTCGGCGCGGAGGATGCGTACCGTGGCGGCGTGCACCGCCGCCTTGATGCCGGTCTCGCACTCCGGGCGGTCGCAGAAGGGCGCGCTGGCGAAGACAGGCCGATCGGCGAACGCGGCCACCAGCTCGTCGAGCGTGCCGACGTCGACGCTGCGCTCGTCGAGAAGCCGCTGCGCCCGCGCGCGGGTCACCACCTGCGCCTCATCGAGCATGGCCTGGAGGCGGCCGCCGAGGCCCTCGAGCGGCACCAGGCTCTCCTCGCCGTCGACACGGCGCACCACGGTGACGGCACCGAGCGCCAGGTCCTTGACGCCGACGGTGACCCGCAGGGGCACGCCACGCAGCTCCCAGTGCGCGAACTTCTCGCCCGGGCGCATCGCCTCACGGCGATCCACGCGCACCCGGACGTCGGCGCTCGCCTCGCGTTCGATCCGCGCGCAGGCGTCCTCCACGGCGCGGGTGGCGTCGTCGTCACCGGTGCGCGCGATCGGCACCACCACCACCTGGATGGGTGCCACGCGCGGCGGGATGACCAGGCCCGCCTCGTCGCCGTGGGCCATGATGATCGCGCCGATGATCCTCGTCGACAGGCCCCACGACGTCTGGAAGGGGTGCTGCAGGGTGTTGTCGCGGTCGCTGTACGAGATGCCGTAGGCCGAGGTGAAGTTCTGCGCCAGGTGGTGGGACGTGCCGGACTGGAGCGCCCAGCCGTCGGACATCATCGCCTCGATGCTCAGCGTGTACCGCGCCCCCGCGAACTTCTCGGAGTCCGTCTTGCGCCCCTTGATGACCGGGATCGCCAGCCACTCCTCGGCGAGCTCGCGGTAGCAGTCGAGCATGGTGTCGACCTCCGCGGCCGCCTCCTCGTCGGTGGCGTGGAAGGTGTGGCCCTCCTGCCAGAGGAACTCGGTGGTCCGCATGAAGAGGCGGGTGCGCTTCTCCCACCGGCAGACGTTGACCCACTGGTTGATGAGCACCGGCAGGTCGCGCCACGAATGGATCCAGTCGGCGTACATCGAGCAGATGATGGTTTCGCTGGTGGGCCGGATCGCCAGGCGCTCTTCGAGCACCTTGTCACCGCCCTGGGTCACCCAGGCCACCTCCGGAGCAAAGCCCTCGACGTGCTGTGCCTCCTTGGCGAGATAGCTCTCGGGGATGAGCAGCGGGAAGTACATGTTCTCGTGGCCGGTGCGCTTGATCATGGCGTCGAGCGCGTCGCGGGTCCGCTCCCAGAGAGCAAACCCGTACGGACGGATCACCATGCAGCCCTTGACCGGCGTGTAGTCGGCGAGCTCGGCGCGCCGCACCACGTCGACGTACCAGCGGTCGAAATCCTCGCTCTTGCTGGCGATCTGCTTGGGACTGCGCGCTGTGGCCATGGCGGCCGAGTATACGGACGGCTGTGCGCGCCGCCGCCGCAGGTGCCCATCCGCACGTGCCGTCGGCCGGCCGGCGCTCCTATACTCCGCCGCTCACGGCGGATCGACTGTGGAGCTTTAGGCGGTGGACCTCATCCACTACGTCCAGCAGAACTGGTCGGACCTGGAGGCGCAACTGGTCGATCAGCTGGTGATCGTCGCGGTGGCGATGTTGGCGGCGGGTGTGGTCGGCGTCGGCCTCGGCGTGCTGGCGGCGCGGTATGACAGAGTCCGCGGGCTCACGCTGGGCGTCGCGTCGGTCGCCATCACGCTGCCGAGTTTTGCGCTCTTCACCGCGCTCGCCTACTACCTCGGTCTCGGCGACCTGCCGGTGGAGATCGGCCTGGCCATCTACGCCCTGTTGCCGATCGTGCGCAACACGGTGGTCGGGCTCCGGGGTGTCGACCCGGCGGTGCTCGACGCCGCGGTGGGCATGGGCATGTCCGCAGCGCAGCGGCTGCGCCGCGTGCAGCTGCCGCTGGCGCTCCCCCTCATCCTCGCCGGGTTCCGGCAGGCCACCGTCATGGTGGTGGCCATCGCCACCGTCGGTGCCACCGTCGGTGCCAACGACCTCGGCCAGCCGATCCTTTCGGGCATCCGCGACTCCAACAGCGCCGAGGTCTTCGCCGGGGTGATCCCTGCCACCCTGCTCGCGCTGTTCGCCGACCGCATCCTCGGGTTCGCTCAGACCGCGCTGGCGCGTGGGGCTGGCGTGGCGGCGGCGGCATGATCACCTTCGAGGGGGTGACCCGCCGGTTCGGCGATCGTGTCGCCGTCAGCGCACTCGACCTGCAGATCCGCGCCGGGGAGATCGTCATCCTGGTCGGTCCGTCGGGTTGCGGGAAGACGACCACGCTGCGGATGATCAACCGGCTCGTCGAACCCAGCGAGGGACGCATCCTCATCGACGACGTCGACACCGCGTCGCTGAAGCCCGAGGAGCTCCGCCGCGGCATCGGCTATGTCATCCAGCAGGTCGGGCTTTTCCCGCACCAGACGGTGGCCGACAACGTGGCCACGGTTCCGCGGCTGCTGGGCTGGGATCGAGCGCGCATCGCTGCGCGTGTGGAGGAGTTGCTCGACCTCGTCGGCCTGCCTGCGGCCGAGTACGCCCGCCGGCATCCGTCGGAGCTGAGCGGCGGCCAGCGCCAGCGTGTCGGCGTGGCCAGGGCGCTCGGAGCCGATCCCCCCATCCTGCTGATGGACGAGCCATTCGGCGCCATCGACCCCGTGGTGCGGTTGCGCCTCCAGCATGAGCTGCTGCGACTCCAATCGGTGGTGCGCAAGACGATCGTGTTCGTCACGCACGACATCGATGAGGCGGTGCGGCTGGGCGACCGCGTTGCCCTGTTCGCCGACGGCGGACACCTGATGCAGTACGACACCCCCGCCGAGCTGCTCCTCCATCCCCGCACCGGCTTCGTCGAGGAGTTCCTCGGCGACAACCTTCTGCTGCGCCGGCTCGCCCTGCTCCCCCTGCGCGACCTGACGCTCAGCCGCGACGGGGCTCGCCCGCAGGCGGAGGTGGCGGTCACCGCATCCCTGCGTGACGCGCTGGACGCCACGCTGCGCTCCACCGATGGCAGGGTTGCCGTGGTCGACGACAAGGAGTGGCTGGGGACGCTGGACGCCGACGCGATCCGCGAGGCGGCGGCGTCGCGATGATCGCCCCGCCGGCCTCCGGGGCTCGGTTCTCCGTGGCCACCCTGCGCACTCCGTTGTTGGTCGCCGTCGGCCTGCTCGGGCTCGTCGTCTTCCTCAACACGACCCCGGGCAAGCTGACCGACCCCTTCGTGCTCACCCCGAATTTCGTGATCAGCCGGCTGACCCGGCACATCGAGCTGGTGGCCATCTCCTTCCTGGTCTCGGCCGTGGTCGGGTGCGCGCTCGGCATCGGCCTGGCCGGTCGTGGGCGGGTGGGGAGGCTCATCGCGTTCCTCCCCGCCAACCTCGGTCAGGCCATCCCCTCGGTCGGGGCGCTGGCCATCGCCACCACCATCAGCGGCCTCGGGGTCACCGCCACCGTCGAAGCCCTCAGCGTCTACGGGCTTCTGCCCATCGTGCGCAACACCGTGGCCGCCCTCCAGAGCATCGACGAGAGCCTGGTGGACGCCGCCAGGGGGATGGGCATGACACGACTGCAGTCATTGCTGCATGTGCAGCTACCGCTCGCATCCCCGGGGATCTTCGCCGGTTTGCGCACCAGCCTGGTGCTCATCGTGGGCACCGCCACCCTGGGCAATTTCGTCGGTGGTGGCGGGCTCGGCGACATCATCGCGGCTGGTACGGGCAGCGAGCATGTCATCATCACAGGCGCCGTCATCGTCGCGGCACTCGCGATTCTCAGTGACTGGGCTCTCGGCCTGGTCGAAACCGCGTTGACACCGAACTCGTAGGCTAGCGGAGGACCAGGCTATGAATCGACGGCACGTACTCTTTGCCGTGTCGATCGTGACCGCGGGGGCAATCCTGCCCGCCTGCGGCTCGTCGAACAACACCACCAGCAGTGGCGGCGGCAGCACCGGGCCGTGCGCGATCAGCAACACCTCTGCGACAGACGGGGGCGGGGCCAGCCTCAAGATCGGGGCAAAGTCCTTCACCGAGGAGAAGCTGCTGGCCGAGCTCACCAAGGTCGAGTTGGGCAAGCACAACTTCACAATCGACGACAGCACTCACGCGGCCGACCCGGCGATCGGCCAGGCCATCGCCAGCAACCAGATCCAGATGCTGTGGCAGTACACCGGCACTGAGCTGGGCGCCCAATACCTCAACGTGACGCCGATCCCGACCGACCTCGACCAGGCCTTCAACAAGGTGGCACAGCTGGATGCGGCGAAGAGTCTCTGCTGGACCAGCGAGACCAAGTTCGACGACACCAACGGGATCGGTATCCGCAGCGCGGACACCTCGAAGTTCGGCACCACGCTGTCCAGCTTCACGGCGTACCTGCAGCAGCACACCGACGTGAAGATCTGCATCGCCTCGGAGTTCCGCACGCGCAGTGACGGCCTTCCCGGCCTCGCCAGCACCTACGGCACGGTGTGGGCGAACTACCCGGGCCTGACCGACGTCAGCCAGGGAGGCGAGAGCGTGCTCGCCAACAAGCAGTGCGATGCGGCGGAGGTGTTCACCACGGACGCCGCGCTCCAGGCGGACAACCTGGTGGCCCTGCAGGACGACAAGAAGCTCTTCCCCGCTGACAACGCGGGGCTCATGGTGCGCGCCGACACGCTCTCAGCCCACCCGGCGATCGCCAACCTGATGGCCCCGATCGCCGCCAAGCTCACCACCACCGTGATGGTGGGGCTCAACAAGATGGTGGACGTCGACGGGATGAGCGTCACCACCGTCGCCACCAACTGGCTCAGCCAGAACGGGTTTTAGCTGGCTGCGACGGGTAGCAGCGTGAGGGGTGAGCCGCTGTCGCCGAGGCCGGTGGGCAGCGGGTCACCGGCTGCGATCAGTCGCGCGTCCTCGGCGGCGATCTTGTGGAGCTCCCCGATCAGCGTCTCGATGAGCTCCTCCTGCGGAAGTGAGGCGATCACCTTGCCGCCGCGGTAGAGGATGCCCTTCTGCCGGCCACCGGCGATGCCGATGTCGGCGTGCATGCCCTCACCCGGCCCGTTGACAACGCACCCCATCACCGACACGTTGATGGTGCGGCGGACGTCGCGCAGGGCTTCCTCGACGCGCGCGACCATGGGGAACATATCGATCTCCAGGCGTCCGCAGGTCGGGCAGGCGATCAGGTTGGGACCGCTGCCCTGCTCGCTGAGGTTCTGGAGAATCTGCCGGCCGACGCGCACCTCGTCCTCGGGCTCGCCGACCAACGAGACGCGGATGGTGTCGCCGATTCCCTCGGCGAGGAGGATACCGATGCCCATCGCGCTCTTGACGCTGCCCGACTCGACCGGGCCGGCCTCGGTGAGACCGAGGTGCAGCGGATAGCGATTGTCGAGGGCGGCGAACTTGCGGTTGACAGCGATGTTGGTGAGCACATCACTCGCCTTCAGCGACACCTTGATGTTGCGGAAGTCGAGCTCCTCGAGGATGCGGATGTGGCCCAGCGCCGCTTCGACCATGCGATCGGCGGTCTCGTCGATGCTGCCGCCGCGGCCACGTTCGAGGTCCTTGCGCTGCGGGATGCTGCCGCTGTTGACCCCGATGCGGATCGGCACGTTGCGCGCGCCGGCCTCCCGAGCGATGTCACGCACCTTGGTGGCGTCGGTGATGTTGCCCGGGTTGAGCCGCAGGCAGGCGATGCCGGCCTCGAGCGCCCGCAACGCGAGCGGCGCGTCGTAGTGGACGTCCGCGATCACCGGGATCGGCGACCGCTTGACGATCTCACGCAGCGCGACGCCCGCCTCCGGGGTGTCGCAGGTCACCCGGATGATGTCCGCGCCGGCCTTGGCGGCGCGCTCGATCTGCGCCAGGGTGGAGGAGACATCCTCGGTCTGCGTCTTGGTCATGGTCTGCACCGGGATCGGTGCGGCGCCACCGATGACCACGCCGCCGACGTTGACCGGCACCGTGCGGCGCCGGGTGATGATGCTGCTCACAATGACCTCCCCACGTCTCCGATGGTGACATAGATGACGAACACGACCACGATCGCCAGGCTGATCGCGTAGATCAGCGCCTCGCGACGGGGGTCCAGCCGGCGGCGCCGGATCGCCTCGACCACGATCAGCATGAACTTGCCACCATCGAGGAACGGGATCGGCAGGACGTTGACCAGGCCGAGGTTCATGCTGATGAACGCGATCCAGTAGAGGAGGTTCTTGGTGCCGCGGTGCGCCTGGGTCACCGTCTGGGTGGCGATCCCGACCGGACCGGACAGTCCCTGCGGCCCGGTGACACCGCCCAACTTCGGGTTGGTGACGAGGCTGTAGAGCCCGACGGCGGTGTCATGCACAAAGCTCGGGATCTGGCCGAAGCCGTCGGCCAGGGACTGGGGTATCGCTTCGCCCGAGAAATCGGGTTGCACGCCGAGACGCCAGGCTGCCTGCAGGGCATTGTCCTGGCCGTCACCGTCGGTGACCCCGGACACGACCACGTCCTTGAGCGTCGCCCCGGCGGTGCCGTCCGGGGTGATGACGAAGCCGTCGAGCCGCACGACGGCCCCCCCACCGAGCAGTTGGGCCGGGTCGCCGGCGCCCACCGGCTGCCCGTTGACGGCGGTGACGGCGAACTGTCCGGGCGGCAGCGCGACGGCGCCAGTGGCCCCGGCTGACGGAGACGGTGACGGTGTCGGCCCGGGTGAAGCCGATGGCGACGCGGTGACCGGCCCCGGGTACCCGTTGATGACCAGCAGCGACGGCTTGATGGTCGTGGTGTGCGTGGCGCCGCTGCCGTCGCGGTACACGACCATCATCGGGCGGCCCTGGCTGGCGGCTGTTGCGGCGTGAAGATCGTTCGACACATCGGCCGAACTGTCGTGGCGGATCGGCCTGCCGTCGACGCTGACGATGGTGTCGCCGTCGTGCATCCCGGCGAGTTGCGCCGCCTCGCCGGCGAGCAGGTGTGAGCTCGTCGGCGTGGCGAAGTAGACGGTGAACAGCAGCCCCGCGAGGATCATGTTGGCGACGATTCCGGCGAGGATCACCATCATGCGTTTGGGAATCGACGCGCGGTAGAAGTTGCGCTCCCCGGCATCGGCCTCGCCCTCGAGGCCGAGCATCCCGGCCATCTTCACGTAGCCCCCGGCCGGGATGGCACGCAGCGAATACGTGGTCTCGCCGCGACGACGCGCCCACAGCCGCGGGCCGAACCCGAACGCGAACTCGTCGACGCGCACCCCGGCCCACTTGGCGAGGATGAAGTGCCCTCCCTCGTGGACCAGCACCACCACCAGGAGGACGAGGATCACCGCGGCGATCCCGGTGACGACGTCCAGGATCACGCGCGGGCCACCGTGGCACGGACCTGCGCGCCGGCGTGCTGTCGCGCCCACGAGTCGGCCTCGAGGATGTCCGCGAGCGCGGGCGCCACCACGGCCGGCGCGGCTGCGATGGTGTCGGCAACCAGTGTCACGACCTCGTCGAAACGCAGCCGGCGGTCGAGGAAGGCGGCGACCGCCACCTCGTTGGCCGCGTTGAGCACCGCCGGCATGATCCCCCCTGACTCGCCGGCCGCCCGCGCCAGCGACACTGCCGGGAACCGCGCGGTGTCCACCTCGAAGAACTCCAATGGCGAGACCTTCCCCAGGTGCACCGGCTCGGCGATCCCGGGCAGGCGTTCGCCGTCGGCGATGGCCAGCGCGATGGGCACGCGCATGTCGGGAACGCCGAGCTGCGCCATCAGCGCTCCGTCGACGAACTCCACCAACGAGTGCACGATGCTGCGTGGATGGATGACCACCCTGATGCTTGAGTAGGGGACCTCGAAGAGGAAGTGGGCCTCGATGATCTCCAGACCCTTGTTCATCATCGTCGCCGAATCGATGGTGACCTTCGGTCCCATGGTCCAGGTGGGATGCCTCAGGGCCTCCTCCACTGTGATGGCGTCGAACGTATGCGGGTCGCGCTCGCGGAAGGGCCCACCGCTGGCGGTCAGCACCAGCGCGCGAACGGAGGCGGCGCTCTCGCCGCGCAGGCACTGCCACAAAGCGCTGTGCTCACTGTCGACGGGCAGGATCCGCGCCCCCGACGCCGCCGCCCGCGCCCGGACCAGCTCGCCGGCCATGACCAGCACCTCCTTGGTGGCGGTCGCGATGGTTCGGCCGGCGTCGAGCGCGGCCAGCGTCGGCAGGAGCGCGGCGCCGCCGGGGATGGCAACGCAGACCACGTCGGAGTCCATCGCGGCGATCTCGCACACGGCATCCATCCCCTCTCCGAAGCCATCGGGAAGCGCTTCACCGGGGCGTGGCGATGCCACGGCGGCGCGACCGACTCCGAACCGTCTGACGACCTCGGCGAGCCCGGTGGCGTCGCTGCCCACCGCCACGCCGACCAGCTCGAACCGTTGCGGGAAGCGCTCGATGACGTCGCAGCACTGCCGGCCGATCGAGCCGGTGGCGCCGAGGAGCACCACGCGGCGGCGGGGGGCGGCGGCGCTGGATGTCTCGGTCACGGCCTCATTCTCCGCGAAGCCCGGCCCGCGCAGACCTCACGTGAGGGAGATCAGCCGGTAGAACCCGTACACCACCGGCGCCACCAGCACCAGGCTGTCGAGCCGGTCGAGCAGCCCTCCGTGGCCGGGGATGAGCCGGCTTGAGTCCTTGGCGCCGCCCTGCCGCTTGAGCGCTGACTCGGCGAGGTCGCCACCCTGGGCGGCGACCGCCACCAGCAGGCCCTCGAGCACGCCCAACCACGGCGAGATGCCGAGCAGGACACGGGCCAGCACTGCGGCGATGACGACGGCACCGAGAAGGCCGGCCACCGCACCCTCGATCGACTTCCGCGGCGAGAGCTGGGGGAAGAACCGGTGCCTGCCGAGGGTGCTCCCGGCGATGTAGGCCGCCGTGTCGCACACGATCACCGCCGCCAGGGCCACCGCCACGGCGCCGACCCCGAACCAGTGGTCATGCGGACGCCAGTCGAGCAGAGCCACAAAGAAGCCGAGTGAGAACCCGACATACACGGCCCCGGCGACGGCGGCCATCCACCCCCGCCATGACGTGCCGCCGACGACCACGCCGAGGGTGCCGGCCACCAGGAGTGCGCCCAGCCCGATGTCGAGGGCCGGCGGTGAGCCGGGCACGGCGAAACGGATCGCCAGCCACACGGTGAGCGGGAGGAGCAACCACAGCGGCGGGCGGGCATCCAACCGGCCGGCCAGGCCGGCGAACTCCCAGGCCCCGACTGCCGCGGCCGCGGCGACCACGGCAACGAACAGGTTGCCACCGGCGGCGATCGCCCCTGCGGCGACGAGGAGAAGGAGCACGCCCGAGACCACGCGCACCGTCACCGTGGCGGGGCGGGCGGCCGGAGCCGCGGCCTCGAAGCGGCCATCGGTGCTCCCGGTGATCGCCTCTCCGCTCAGAGCGTGACCGGCGCCCGCAGCGCCTCCTCCACCCTCGGGGGTGCCTGGGGAGCGGCTCCGAAGCGGCGGTCGCGGCGGGCGTAGGCAGCGAGCGCGCCCTCGATGTCGATCGGACCGAAATCGGGCCAGAGCGTCTCGGTGACGAAGATCTCAGCGTAGGCCGCCTGCCAGAGCATGAAGTTGCTGATGCGCATCTCCCCGGCGGTGCGGATGATCAGGTCGGGGTCGGGCAGCCCTGCCGTGTAGAGGGCACCGCTGAGCGTCTCGATGTCGAGGGTGCCGAGGTCCACGCCGCGAGCGGCGAGGTCGCGAACGGCGGCGACGATCTCGTTGCGGCCGCCGTAGTTGATGGCGACATTGAGGATCGCTCGAGTGTTGGCGCCGGTCAGCTCCTCAGCACGGCGCACCTTCTCCTGGAGGCGTGCGCTCAGCTTGGAGCGATCGCCGATGGTGCGGATCTGGATGCCCTCGGCATGCATCTGGCTCACCTCGGAGTCCAGGGTGTCGCCGAACAACTGCATCAGCGCGGTCACCTCGTGGCGAGGGCGCGACCAGTTCTCGGTGCTGAACGCATACAGGGTGAGGATGTGCGTGCCGGCGTCGTGACAGGCTTCCATGACGGGCCGGATGGCGCGAACGCCGGCGCGATGGCCGGCCGCCCTGGGCAGGTGGCGTCGGTGCGCCCAGCGGCCATTGCCGTCCATGATGATGCCGATGTGACGCGGCAGCTCCGGGTTGGACGGCTCGGGGACGGCGGCAGGCGGGGGCGGTCGCTGCATGTCTGGGTACTGAACGCCTTGTCAACTGGGGCGGTTTCGCGAACGCGACTGCTCGAGGATCAGACCTCGAGGATCTCAGCCTCCTTCTTCTGTGCGAGATCGTCAACTTTGCCCACGAAACCGTCCGTGATGTGTTGCACCTCGGCGATGTTTCGTTCGATCTCGTCTTTGCTGACGTGGCCCTCCTTCTCGAGCTTGCGAAGGTGGTCCACCTCATCGCGGCGGATGTTGCGCACCGCGATGCGTGCTTCCTCCGCCTTCTGCTTGACGAGCTTGGCGAACTCACGGCGCCGATCCTCGGTGAGCGGCGGGATGGCGATGCGGATGACCTGGCCGTCGTTGCTGGGGTTGAGCCCGAGCTCACTCTTCTGCAGCGCCTTCTCGATGGCGCCGATCGAGGTTCGATCGTAGGGCTGGATCAGCAGCAGCCTCGCCTCGGGCGCGGTGATCCCGGCAATGCTCTGCAGCGGTGTCGGCGCACCGTAGTAGTCGACCTGGAGGCGGTCGATCAGCGACGGTGTCGCTCGGCCGGTGCGCACCCCGCCGAGGTCCTTGTGCAGCGCCTCGAGGCTCTTCTCCATGCGCACCTCGGCGTCCATGAGGCGCTCCTGGATCTGCGCCTGCGAGTCCTCAGAACGGGTGCGATCGCTCATCCACCATCCCCCTGCGCGTCGACGCGGGTGCCGATATCGTCACCCAGGACAACGCGGTCGATGCTGCCCTCAGCGAGCAGGTTGAACACGATGATCGGCGTGCCGTTGTCCATGCACAGTGTCAGCGCGGTGTTGTCCATCACCTCGAGGTGGCGATTGAGCACCTCCATGTAGGAGAGGTGGTGCAGCCGAACCGCGGACGGGTCCTTGAACGGGTCGGCGGTGTAGACGCCGTCCACCTTGGTCGCTTTCAGCAGCACATCGGCGCCGATCTCGGCGGCACGCAGCGCGGCAGTGGTGTCGGTGGTGAAGAACGGGTTGCCGGTGCCCGCGGCGAGGATCACGACGCGACCCTTCTCGAGGTGCCGGATGGCGCGGCGTGGGATGAATGGTTCTGCCACCTGCTGCATGGCGATCGCCGACTGCACCCGTGTCTGGAGGTCCAACCTCTCGAGCGCGTCCTGGAGCGCGAGCGCGTTGATGACCGTGGCCAGCATGCCCATGTAATCGGCGGCGACGCGGTCCAGTCCCTGGGTGCTCGCCTCGACACCGCGGACGATGTTGCCGCCACCGATGACCACGGCCACCTCGACACCACGCGCGTGGACCTTGCCGATCTCCTCGGCGATGCGGCGCACGGTGCCATGGTGGATGCCGGAGTTCGACTGCTCGCCGAGCAGGGCCTCCCCGCTCAGCTTGAGGATGATCCGTGAGTAGATGGGAGCTCTGTCATCGGCGGCGGCGATCGCGGTTCCGACCACGGCTGTGGTTTGCGCGCTCTCGATCAGTTCGGCGACGGCGCGGCGCCGTCCCCCGTCACCGAGGCGCTGTTGCCGATCACTGCGGCGGTCTCACCCACCTGGAAGCGGGCGAAGCGCGCCACCGTGATGTTCTCGCCAAGTTTGGCCACAGCATCGCCGATCAGCTGGTTGACCTTCTTCTTGTTGGTCTGGTCACGCACGTACGGCTGCTCGAGGAGGCAGATCTCCGCGAAGTATGCGTCGAGCTTGCCCTGGATGATCTTGTCCTGGATGTTGGCCGGCTTGTCGGCGACCTGGGTCTGGAAGACGGCGCGCTCGCGCTCGACGATCACCGGCGGGACGTCCTCGCGGCGAATGTACAGCGGCGCGCGACCCGCCACCTGGAGGGCGATCTCCTTGGCGAGCTGCTTGAAGTCGACGGTCTTGGCGACGAAGTCGGACTCGCAGTTCACCTCGACGAGCACACCGAGCTTCTGCCCGGATACTCCCCCGTCGTGCACATATGCCTCGACGATGCCCTCGTTGGTGGAGCGTCCCGCTTTGTCGGCGGCGCGGGCCAGGCCTTTGGCGCGCAGCCAGTCCTTGGCCTTCTCGATGTCACCGCCGGTCTCATTGAGCGCGCGTTTGCAGTCCATCATGCCCACCCCGGTGAGCTCGCGCAGTTCCTTCACCTGCGCAGCTGTGATCTCAGCCATCACTGTGCCTCCGTGTCGGCACCGGCGGTCGCGAACTCCTCCACGGCAACCTCCGCGGTGCCCTCCTGGTTGTCGGTGTCCGCCGCTGCGACGGCTGCAGCCTTCTCGGCGGCCTCGCGCTCCTGACGCTCGCGCTGGGCCGTCTCCTCCTGCTCGCGGAGCTCGCGCTCGCTGAGCAGCTGCTGACCCTCGAGGATCGCGTCGGTGAGCACGTTCACGATCAGCTTGCAGGAGCGGATGGCGTCGTCATTGCCCGGGATGACGTGCTGGATCTCGTTGGGATCGCAATTGGTGTCCACGATGGCCACGATCGGGATGCCGAGCTTGTTGGCCTCGCTGACGGCGAGGCGCTCCTTCTTGCAGTCGATGACGAACAGCGCCCCGGGAACCCGCTTCATGTTGACCATGCCGGCAAAGTTGGCCTCGAGCCGGTCGAGGTCGTCGCGATGCACGTTGGCCTCCTTGGTGCTCATGCGCTCGAAGTCGCCCTTCTCCTGCATGGTGCGCAGCTCGAGCAGCCGCTTGAGGCGACGCTGGATGACCGGGAAGTTGGTCAGCATGCCACCCATCCAGCGGTGGGTCACGTAGTACTGCCCGCTGCGTTCGCAGGCCTCCTTGATGGCGTCCTGGGCCTGCTTCTTGGTGCCCACGAAGAGCACCTTCTCGCCGTCGGCGACGAGCTGCCGCAGGAAGGCGCCTGCCTCGTCCAGGCGCTTCTGCGTCTGCTGCAGGTCGATGATGTGAATACCGTTGCGCGCCGTGAAGATGTACGGGCGCATCTGGGGGTTCCACCGGCTGGTCTGGTGGCCGAAGTGGACTCCGGCCTCGAGCAGCTGGCGGAGGGTCGTCGCCGGCATGGGCGTGCCTCCTCGGGTTGGTGTGTTCCTCCGCCCCGGGTCATCCGCCGGTCACGACCCACTGTGGGCACCCGTGAGCCGGCCTCGCCGAGGCGTGTGTGATGGGTCTCAGTCTACCAGCGCCCGCTACAACACAAACTTGCGCAGGTCGTCGTTGCGCACCAGGTCGGCCAGGCGCGAAGTCACGTACGCGGCGTCGACCTCGACAGGTGCGGTGGTGAAGTCCTCGGCCCGGAAGGAGATCTCCTCGAGCACCTTCTCGAGGATGGTGAACAGGCGCCGGGCGCCGATGTTCTCGTCCTGTTCGTTGACGGCGTGCGCCTGGTGGGCGATCTCCGTGATGCCTTCGGGCAGAAAGCGCAGCTCGACGCCCTCGGTGCCGAGCAGGGCCGTGTACTGCTTGGTCAGGGCGTTGCTCGGCTCCACAAGGATGCGCTCGAGGTCGGCCTGCGTCAGGCTGCTCAGCTCGACGCGGATCGGGAACCGGCCCTGCATCTCCGGGATCAGGTCATTGGGGCGCGACATGGTGAAGGCCCCGGCGGCGATGAACAGGAGGTGATCGGTGTGCACCGGGCCGTACCGGGTGCTCACCGTGGAGCCCTCCAGCAGGGGCAGGAGATCGCGCTGCACGCCTTCGCCGCTGACATCGGGGCCGTGCTCGCTGTGCTGACCACAGATCTTGTCGACCTCGTCGACGAAGACGATGCCGTGGTCCTCGACCTCTCGGATGGCCTCGTCATAGACGCGGTCCATGTCGATGAGCCGGTCGGTCTCCTCCTCGACCAGCGCGCTGCGTGCGTCGGCGACCGTCATCCGCTTGGTGCGCTTGCGGGGCGGGGCCATCTGCGAGAAGAAGTCCGACAGGGACGTGCCCACCTCCTCGAGCCCGGTGCCGGCGAAGCCTTCGAACGCGGGCTGGAACGGCTCCTCCACCTCGACCTCGACCAGCTTGTCCTCGAGCTGTCTGGCCTCGAGCTTGCGCTCCAGACGCCGGCGCAGGGTGCGCCGCCGCCGCTGTCGAGCCAGGTCCCCTTCGCCGTCTGAGGCGGGAGCCTCGGCGGCATCGGCGGCGGGCTCCTGAGGCTGGGCTCGCTCCTCGGCGTCGACGAGCGTGTCGAGGATGCGGGCGGTGGCGGCGTCGCGAGCGCGGTCCTCGACCTCGGCGATGCGGCCGTTGTGCACCTCGGTGATGGTCTGCTCGAGGAGGTCGCGGACGATGGATTCGACGTCGCGGCCGACGTATCCCACCTCGGTGAACTTGGTGGCCTCCACCTTGAGGAACGGCGAGTTGGTCAGCCGGGCCAGCCGCCGCGCGATCTCCGTCTTGCCGACACCGGTGGGACCGATCATGAGGATGTTCTTGGGCAGCACCTCCTCGCGCATCTCGTCGCTGAGGCGTTGACGGCGCACCCGGTTGCGCAATGCGATCGCCACGGCGCGCTTGGCCGCCTGCTGGCCGATGATGTAGTCGTCGAGCCGGCGCACGATCTCGACGGGAAGCAGCTCCTCGGGCTCCACAGGATGTGCCGCATCCGCGGCCGCCGGGGCTGCGCCGGTCGGCGCGAGCCCCTTCTCCACCGCGTCGGCGGCCGGCCCCGTCTGGGCCGGTGGCGACGCCTCGGTGGTGGTGAACAGGGCGCCCTGCCCGGCAGCGGACTCGCCGCCGCGGACCGGGTCGCTCACGAGGCCGGCACCGGTCGGGTGGCGAGCGTCTCCACCGAGATGCTGTCGTTGGTGTAGATGCACAGCCGGGCAGCGATCTCCAGCGCCTTGCGCGCCACCTCGGCCGCGGGAAGGTCGGTGTTCTCGACCAGCGCACGCGCCGCAGCGTGTGCGAAAGGACCGCCGCTGCCGATGGCGGTGATGTCCTCGTCGGGCTCGATGATCTCGCCCTCGCCACTGAGCAGGAGCAACCGCTCGTCGTCGGCGGCGATCAGCATGGCCTCCAGGTGACGCAGGAACTTGTCGGTGCGCCACTCCTTGGCCAGCCCGACGGCGGCCCGGAGCAGGTTGCCCTGGTGCTTCTCGAGGTGCTGCTCGAACTTGTCGAAAAGCGTGAAGGCGTCGGCGACGCTGCCCGCGAAACCGACGACGACGCGGTCGTTGAAGAGCCGTCGCACCTTGACCGCGCGGTGCTTCATCACCACGTCGCCGACGGTCACCTGACCGTCGCCGGCAATTGCCACCTCGCCGCCACGCTTGACGGCCACGATGGTCGTCGAGTGGATGGCGCTCACCTGGCGACCGCCTTCGCTGGAGCTGCTTTGCGCGGCGGCCGGTACTTGCACCCCGGGTACCCCGAGCAGCTGACGAACGGCCCGTAGCGCCCCTTGCGCTGCACCAGCGGCTTGCCGCAGTCGGGACACGACTCGCCGGTGGGTTCGGCGACGGCTGCCGGGCCCGCACCACCGGCCTGGTTGGAGCCCGGCTGGATGTACTTGCACGATGGGTAGCCTGTGCAGCCCACGAAGCTGCCACGCCGACCGCTGCGCCGGGCCAGTGGCTTGCCGCAGTCAGGGCACGCGCCCAGAGTCTCGGTCGCCGCACCGGCGTTGCCCTCGGCGCCCGCAGCGGGCGCGTCACCCTTGATGAAACGGCACGTGGGGTAGCCGGAGCAGCCCACGAATGGGCCGCGCCGTCCCTGTCTCAGCACCAGCGGCTTGGCGCACAACGGGCAGGCCTCACCGGTCGGCTCGGCCGCCGCCTTGCGATCCTTGATGTAGTCACATTCCGGGTAGCGCGAGCAGCCGGTGAACTCACCGAACTTGCCCTCGCGAACCACCAGCGTGCCCTCTCCGCACTGCGGGCAGACCTCGCCGGTGTCGCGCGCCGGGACACGGACGCGCTCCATGTTGGCCTCGGCCTTGCTGAGCGTCAGCGCGAACGGGTCGTACCACTCGCGCACGGTGGGCTCGTACTGTCGCGTCCCCTCCTCGATGCCGTCCAGCCGCTTCTCCATCTCGGCGGTGAAGGCGACGTCGACGATCTCGGGGAAGTGTTCGCGGAGCACGCCGTCGACGGTCTTGCCGAGCTCGGTGGGATGCAGCCGGCGCTCCTCCTGGCGCACGTAGTTGCGCTCCTCGATGACCTCGATGGTGGGCGCGTACGTCGACGGCCTGCCGATGCCGCGCTCCTCGAGCTCCTTGATGAGCGAGGCCTCGGTGTACCGTGGCGGCGGCTGGGTGAAGTGCTGTTCGCGGCGGAACTCGACGACGGGCAATCCCTCGCCCTGCTCCAGGGCCGGCAGGCTGTTGTCGTCGCGGTCCCTCTCCTCGTCACGCTTCCAGACCCGCTGGAAACCGTCGAACTGAAGGACGGAGCCGGTGGCCCGGAACTGGTAACCGCCGGCAGACAGCGACACCCTGGTGTTGAGAAAGCGCGCCGCGGACATCTGGCTGGCGACGAACCGGCGCCAGACCAGGTCGTAGAGGCGGAACTGCGCGGGGTCGAGCTGCTCGCGGACGGAGTCCGGGGTGCGCGCCACGTCGGTTGGCCGGATCGCTTCGTGTGCGTCCTGCACGTTGGCGGCCGCAGCGCGCTGCCGAGGCGCACCGCTGCGCACGTAGGTCTTGCCGAACGCGTCGGTGATGTGCGCGGCTGCCTGGCTCCTGGCGGCGTCACTGAGCCGGGTCGAGTCGGTGCGCATGTAGGTGATCAGGCCAACCGGCCCGGAGCTGCCCAGGTCGACACCCTCGTAGAGCTGCTGAGCGATGCTCATGGTCCGGCGCGGGGAGAGCCGCAGGCGTGTGCTCGCGTCCTGCTGGAGCGTGCTGGTTGTGTAGGGCATCGGCGCCTGGCGCGAGGTCTCACGACTCTCGATGCCCTCGACGACGAACCTGGGGGTGTCCGCGGAGGGCCGGCCCTCCGCATCGATGCCGAGCGCCTCGGCCACCGCGTCGGCTTCAGCCTGGGTGCCGAGCTCGAGCTTGTCGACGTCCGCTGTGGGCGTGTCACCGCGCGTGCCGACCAGCCGCGCCGCGAACGTGGCGTCGCCCTTGCTGAGGATCGCGTCGACAGTCCACGACTCCTTGGTGACGAACGCGAGGATCTCGTTCTCGCGGTCGACCACCAGCCGCACCGCCACCGACTGGACGCGTCCCGCCGACAGACCGGTGCGCACCTTGCGCCAGAGCAGCGGGCTGAGCTTGTAGCCGACCAGCCGGTCGATGACCCGGCGCGCCTCCTGGGCGGAGACCAGGCCTCGGTCGATCTTGCGGGGATCGGCCAGCGCGGCCTCCACGGCGGCCTTGGTGATCTCGTGGAAGACCACCCGGTCGGGATCATCGAGCTTGAGCGCCTGGGCAATGTGCCAGGCGATGGCCTCGCCCTCGCGGTCGGGGTCGGCGGCGAGCAGGGTGCTGTCGGCCTTCTTCGAGGCGGCCTGCAGCTCCTTGATCTGCTTCTCCTTGCCCTTGATGACCTGGTACTCGGGCACGAAGCCGGCCTCGATGTCGACGCCGATCTTCGACTTGGGCAGGTCGCGGACGTGTCCCATCGACGCCTTGACCGTGTACCCGACGCCGAGAAACTTGGCGAGGGTGCGTGCCTTGGAAGGGGACTCGACGATGATGAGGCGGTTTGGCATATCAGTGAATCGCTCTCGCCGGGGAAGCCCGGGCGGGGCCGGCAGCGGCCGAGGGACGGCCGATGATAACAACGGGTCGGGCTGAAAACCGGGGCGGATGAGCCTTGGTGCCCTTAAAAGGTACGCGCAACCCTGCCTCCGCAAACCTCGGTGATGGCGCCCCGCAGCTGGAGCGTGGTCAGGGCGGTGGCGAGCTCATGGGACGCGACCCGTAGGGTCGCAGACAGCTCATCGGGGTGGACCGGGTCGGCGCCGACCTGCTCCAGCACGCGATGCAGCAGCGGATCCCCGCCGCCCCACAGCTCGCCGTCCTTCACTGTCGCGGGCTCCGAGGGGCGGGACGCCGCCAGCGAGCGGCGCAGCTCGGGCGCCGCCTCGAACAGGTCGCCGATGTCCAGGAAGGGACGGACCCCGTCACGGATGAGCAGGTTGGGACCCACCGAACCCGGGCTGCGGATGGAGCCCGGCACAGCGAGCACCTCGCGGCCGAGGTCGGCCGCCCAGCGCGCCGTGCTCAGCGCCCCGCTCTTGGCCGTCGCTTCCACCACCACGACCGCCTCGGCGAGGGCGGCGATCAGGCGGTTGCGCTTGGGGAAGCGCCAGCCGATCGGCGCTTCGGTGCCGCCGTCCTCGGAGATCACGCATCCATGCGCGGCGATCTGGTCGCGCAGCTCCCGGTGCTCAGCGGGGTAGCAGACGTCGATGCCACAGCCGAGGACCGCGACCGTGCAGCCGGCGCCACGCAGGGCGCCGCGGTGGGCGGCGGCGTCGATGCCACGGGCCATCCCGCTGAGCACGGTGATGCCGGCGGCAGCGAGGCCGCTCGCGATGTCGGACGCGATGAGCAGGCCACCCGGTGTGGCCCGGCGAGCGCCGACGACGGCGACGCACGGTGTGTCCGGTGGCGGCATCGTTCCACGCAACCACAGCTCCGCGGGCGGCGCGTCGAGGTGCTCGAGTCGCGCAGGCCAGCCCGGCTCACCACGCTCCAGCCGACGGGAGGCTGGCGCCGCGGTCACGACGGTGCCTCGCCTCGAAAACGCAGCGCCTCGCCGACGTCGCTCTCGCCGACGGTGGCGGAGCCGCGCAGGTCGGCGATCGTCCGGGCCACGCGCAGCACTCGGAAGAAGCCGCGCGCGCTCAGTTGCATGCGCTCACCCGCCAGGGCCAGCAGACGGGTGGCCTGGGGCGTGGCCGCGGCAGTGTCCTGAAGCAGCCGCCCGTCGAGCGCGGCGTTGCGCGACCGGCGCCGCGGCGGTGGGTTGCGCTCCCCCTGGACCGTCCGAGCCCAGCTCACCCGCTCGCGAACCGTCACCGAGGAGTCGCCGGCGGGCCCGTCGAAGAGGTCGCGAAAACGCTGCCGCGGCACGTTGATGACCAGGTCGATCCGATCGCGGATGGGCCCGCTCAGGCGGTTCGCGTAGTCGGCGAGGGCGCGCGCGCTGCACCTGCACCCGGTTTCGTCCCCGAGGTGGCCGCACGGACAGGGGTTGGCCGCGGCGACAAGCACGAAGTCCGCCGGGAAGGTGACCGCACCGCGGGCACGCACCACGCTGACCTCTCGTTCCTCGAGCGGTTGGCGCAGCGCCTCGAGATGGGCTCGGGGGAACTCGCAGACCTCGTCGAGGAACAGCACCCCGCGGTGGGCGAGGCTGATCTCGCCGGGCCGGGCCAGCCCGCTGCCGCCGCCGATCAGGCCGGCGCGCGACACCGAATGGTGGGGCGCGCGAAACGGCGGCCGCGTTGCCGTGGGCGGTCGCTCGCGCAGGGCGCCGCGCAACGAGTACAGCGCCGCCACCTCGAGCGACTCCTCGTTGTCGAGGTCGGGCAGCAGGGAGCAGAAGGCGCGCGCCAGCATGGTCTTGCCGCTGCCGGGCGGCCCGACCATCAGCAGGTTGTGGCCCCCGGCCGCCGCGATCTCCAGGGCGCGCTTGGCCTGCTCCTGACCATGCACGTCGGCGAGGTCGGTGGTTTCCTCGAGATGCGGCGGCGCTCCCGGGATGGCCGCATGGAGAGGTGCACTGCCGTCGAGGTGGGCGACGCACCGCTGCAGCGACGACACCCCGACGACCTCCAGGGAATCGACGAGCGCCGCCTCGGCCGCGTTCTCCTCAGCGACCGCCAACCGGCGCACCCCGGCCGCCCGCAGGCAGCGGGCCATCGGCAGCACCCCGGTGACCGGCCGCACCGAGCCGTCGAGCGCCAGCTCGCCGATGAAGCTGTGCCCGTCGAGCCGCAGCGCGCCGTTCTCGAGGCAGAGGATCGCCATGGCGATGGCGAGGTCGAACCCGGTGCCCTCCTTGGGCACCTCCGCCGGGGCCAGGTTGACGGTCAAGCGGCGCTGCGGGAATTGGAACCCGGCATTGCGGATCGATGCTCGCACGCGCTCGCGTGCCTCCTGGATGGCCCTGTCGGTGAGCCCGACGATGATGAAGTTGGGCAGCCCGTTGGCGACGTCGGCCTCGACCATCACGGGGACGCCGGCCAGGCCGTGGACGCTGCAGGCGGTGGCGCGGGCGAGCACCTTCGGATCATACCTACACTTATCTGTGTATGTCGACTGCGACGATGTCCAAACCCGTACCGTGGCCGGCGATGACGGCACGTCGACGGATCTCGCTCGCAGGGCTGGCGGCGCTCATCGGCGGCTCTGGGGTCCTTCACCTCGTCGCCCCCCGCTTCTACCGGCGCATCGTCCCGGCGCCCTTGAAGCGGCGGCAGGCCGAGGTGGTTGCCGCCAGCGGCGTCGCCGAGATCGCCTGCGCCCTCCTCCTGCTGTACCCGCGCACCCGGCGGTCGGCAGCGCAGGCCACCGCCATCCTGCTCGTCGCGGTGTTCCCGGCCAACGTCCAGATGGCGCTGGATGGCGGGTACCCAGATGCGCCGTTTCCCGCCAACAGCCGGCTGGGCGCCTGGTTGCGTCTCCCGCTCCAGGTTCCGCTCGTGCTGTGGGCGCTCAGCTTCCGCGGCGACCGAGCGAGACCGCTTCGCGGGCCCGGCCGATGACTTCCGCGCTCTCGCCCGGCCGGGGTGGCGGCATCAGCAACGTCGCGTACTGGGTGAGAAGGGCTCGGGCCTGACGTTCGCCGGCACCGGTGAGGCGGTAGTAGCGCCGTCGACGCCGGCCCGCTGCCGACTCGTCGATGTCCTCCCAGCGGCCGAGGATCCAGCCGTCCAGCTCGAGGCGATTGAGGATCGGGTACAGGGTGCCCGCCTTGAGCCCCGACGAGGCCATCAACTCGACACCGTACCGCGCACTCGCGGGGTCGTCGAAGAACGTCCGGAGAACCTGCAGGGTGGCGATGCTCGATCTCATGATCGGATCTCTAGCGTGGGTGGCATGATCGGATCTCTAGCCTGGGATACCTCTATTGGATCTCTAGCATGGGGATGTCCGCAATCCGTCGTGGCTCCTGCCTCAGTCGTCCTGGACAGCGTCCCTGATGTGCTCGCAACGGGTCACCGCAAGGTGGTCGTCGAGGAGCAGGCCGAGGACGTCGATGCGGCACGGCTGCTTCTGCCGCTTGGTCGCCGACCGGTAGGTCTCGAGCAGCATCCGCAGCTTGTGCCGCTTGCGGGCGTCCACCGCCTCCTCGGGCAGCCCGAACGCGACGCCCCGGCGCGCCTTGACCTCGACGAGCACCAGCGTCTCGCCGTCCTCGGCGACGATGTCGATCTGGCCGATGCGGCTGCGCCAGTCGCGGGCGAGGATCCTGAACCCCTGGTCCTTGAGGTGGCTGAGCGCCGCGTTCTCGCCGGCATGGCCGACCCGCTCGCGCAGGGGACGGGCCGGTGGGAGAGCCTCCGGCGCTCGCCGGCCCGGGTCAGCCGTTGTCGGTCTCCTCGTCCGCGGCGCCGGCCTTGGCGGGGACGGCCGCCGGGGTGTCGTCCTCGGGGACGTCGGCCGCGAGGCCGTCGGCATCGCTGAGCGCCTCGTCGTCGATGAGGAGCTCGTCGCCGAGCTCGTCGGCGTCGACAACCTCACCGGTGAGCAGGTCGTCGCTCTCGATGGCGCCGGCGGCGCGCCGGTTCACCATCGAGCTGCCGCCGATGGGCTCGCGGCGTTCGCGGATGCGCGCGCGCTTGCCGACCTTCTCGCGCAGGTAGTAGAGCTTGGCGCGGCGAACGTCGCCATGACGGAGCACGTCGATCCGGTCAAGGCGCGGCGAGTGCACCAGGAAGGTGCGCTCGACGCCGACGCCATGCGACACCCGTCGCACGGTGAAGCTGGTGTGCAGGCCGGTGGTGCCGTTGACCGCGATGACCACGCCCTCGAACACCTGGATGCGTTCGCGCGTGCCCTCGACGACCTTGACGTGCACGCGCACGGTATCGCCAGAACGCAGAACCGGAACCTCCGGCTTCTCCTGCTCACGCTGGAGCAGGTCGATGACATTCACTTGTTTCCTCCGGGAACCGCGCGCAACCGTACCAGATCAGGTCGGCGGCGCCGGGTCGCGTCATCACTCTGTTGACGGCGCCACGCGGCGATCGCCGCGTGATCGCCGCTGCGCAGCACCGCGGGCACAGCGCGGCCCTCGAAGTCGGCGGGACGCGTGTACAGCGGCGGCTCCAGGCCGCCCGACGCGGTGCCGCTGAAGGTCTCCTCGTCGAGCGACTCCGGGGACCCGACAACGCCGCGCACCAGGCGGGCGGTGGCTTCGATGACCGCCATGGCGGCAACCTCACCGCCGCTGAGCACGTAGTCGCCGAGCGACAGCTCCTCGCCGATCTCCTCGCGAGCACGCTCGTCGACACCCTGGTAGCGGCCGCAGACCAGCAGCACGGCCTGCTCACCGGCCAGCTCGCGAGCAACGTCCTGGGTGAAGACGCGCCCCTGCGGCGACAGCAGGATGGTGCGCAACCCCGGCACCTCGGCGCGCAGCATCCGCACCGCGCGCGCGATCGGCTCCGGCTTGAGCACCATGCCCGCCCCGCCACCGAACTGCATGTCGTCCAC